>NZ_JBHFAB010000021.1:0-155174 GCF_042510955.1 Streptacidiphilus cavernicola | reverse complement strand
GTGGTCATAGCGTGAGGGAAACGCCCGGCAACATCCCGAACCCGGAAGCTAAGCCTCACAGCGCCGATGGTACTGCAGGGGGGACCCTGTGGGAGAGTAGGACGCCGCCGAACAACCATTACAAGTAACCCCCCTGACCTTGTGTCAGGGGGGTTACTTGCGTTCCAGACACAAACAACGGGTTGGTGGGGTCGGCCTTCACCGTAGAACACCTGGCGGCGCCGTCTCGCGCCTCCGGCGCACAGCAGCCAACTACACGGGAGCCGGGCGGGGCTCGGGTTTGTTGTCTGGCTGCCGGGGTCGAGGGAGTGAATACTCACCCACCCCAACCACCCCGTGGCCCTGGGCCTTTGTAGTTGCTGCAGTGCGCCGGAGGCGCGAGACGGACCCGACACCGCAGCAACGGCGAAGGCCGACCCCACCCGACACAGCGCACCACTCAGGAGAGCAGGGAGCAGGGGAGTCAGGGGGGAGGGAGGAGAGTGTCCCGCACCGTGTGCCAGGACTGTGGATCTGCTGCGGCGAGGAGGCCCAGCCCCGGGTCGTCGGGGCGGTACAGGGTCGCGTCTGGGCGGGCCGCTGTGCCGCCTGCTTCGGTGAGCAGGAGGGCGCCGGGGGCGTGGTCCCACGGGAGGGTGCGCTGGTAGAGGCTGAAGTCGATGAGGCCCTCGGCGAGTTGGGGATAGTCGACGCCGGCTGCCTTGGTGCCGAGGCCCGCGTCCGCGAATTGTGCCCTGGCGGCTTCGACGTAGGCGCGGGTGGACGGCGGCAGGAAGCGGGTGAAGGCGGCCCCGCGCAGTTCGGCCGGGTCGGCGGAAGCGGGAGCGCGCTGGATGCGTACGCCGTCCCGCCATGCGCCGGAGCCGCGCTCGGCCTGGTAGCTCAGGCCGGTTGCGGGGTGGACGATCCAGGCGGCGACGGTCTCGCCGTGTCGGACCAGCGCCGCCATCACCGCGTAAGTGGGTCGGCCGGCGATGAAGTTCGCGGTGCCGTCCAGCGGGTCGACCAGCCAGACGGAGGGGGCCTCGCGCAGCGCCGTGAGCAGCGCGGGGTTGTCGGCCGTCGCCTCCTCGCCGACCACCGGGGCGTCCAGGACGGTGCGCAGCCGACGGGTGATCAGGGCTTCCGCCTCGCGGTCGGCGATGGTGACGACCTCGCCAGGGCTTTTCTCGCTGACGTCTCCGTCGGCCAAGGACTGGAATCGGGGCAGAATCGCCGTTGCGGCGGCTTCCCGAAGGATTTCGGTCACGGTCTCCATGGCGATGGGCATACGGCTCAGCCTAGTTGAGCGAACGCGCTTACGATCATGTCATGCAGACGACGCGAATGATCATCCTCAACGGCGGATCCAGTTCGGGGAAGTCCCAGTTGGCCCGGTCGCTGCAAGAGGTCCTGCCGGACCCGTGGTTGACCTTCGGGGTGGACACGCTGATCGAGGCGATGCCGAGGTCCCTCTCGGGGGCCTCGGCCGAGGGTGTCGCGTTCGCTGCCGACGGCGGTGTGGAGATCGGGCCGGTGTTCCGGCAGCTGGAGGAGGCCTGAATCGAGGGTGTTGTGGCGATGGCACGGGCGGGTGCACGGATCATCGTGGACGAGGTGTTCCTCGGCGGCGCCGAGTCGCAGCGGCGGTGGCAGAAGGCGCTGGGGGCTTCGGGAGCTCCGGAGGCTTCGGGCGGGTTGCGGGTGTGCTGGGTCGGAGTGCGATGCGAGCCCGAGGTGGCCGCGGCACGGGAGGCGGCACGCGCGGACCGGGTGGCCGGGATGGCCGCTGCGCAGGCCGAGTCGGTGCATCGTGGAGTGGCCTACGACCTGGTTGTCGACACCTCCGCCATGCTGTCCGCCGACTGTGCACAGATCATCGCGGCGCGGGTCGTTTGACCGGGGCGACGGTGCCTGGCCGCTAGGGTGCTGTCGATCGGACGAGTCATGAGCGGCCAGTCACGAGAGGCTGGCCATCAGCCATCAGCCACCGGCTGACAGCCACAGAAGAGGTAACCATGTCGAAGCGGGTCACCAGCGCGTTCAGTATCGACAAGTGGGAAGGTAAGCCTGCGGATTGGCACGGTGCGCAGCTCCAGCGGACCGAGGCGGCCAAGACCTTCACCGGTGATCTCGCCGGGACGAGCGCGCTGGAGGCGGTGATGCTCGGCGTGGGGGAGAACGTGTCGGCGTATGTCGCCGTGGAGCGGATGGAGGTGGAGTTCGACGGGCTGAAGGGGAGCTTCTGCCTGTTGCACGCGGCCACCGCGAACGGCGACGAGAACGAGATGAAGCTGACGATCATTCCGGGGTCGGGCACCGGCGACCTGGTGGGGCTGACCGGAACCGCGGTCGTCCTGCCCGGACACGAGTTCGCTCTTGAGTACGACCTCTGACGGTTCGATTCCTCAGCCGACCCGATGCCTGAGCCCGGTGCCTGAGCCCGATGCCCGGCTGATCCCTGAGCCCCGCCCCTGAGCCGACCGTGTGATCGTGTGAGAGTGGGCACGTCCCCGGGGAAGCCGCCCGCCTGCGCCGGTCGTTGTGCCTACGCTGCACGGTATGAGCACACACTTTGACGTAGTGGTCCTGGGCGCGGGCCCCGGCGGCTACACGGCCGCCGTCCGTGCCGTCCAGCTGGGTCTCCGGGCTGCGGTGATCGAGGAGAAGTACTGGGGCGGGGTCTGCCTCAACGTCGGCTGCATCCCCTCCAAGGCGCTGCTGCGGAACGCCGAGCTGGCCCACATCTTCACCCAGGAGGCCGACACCTTCGGCATTCGGGTCGAGGGCAGCGTGAGCTTCGACTACGGGGCGGCGTTCCAGCGCAGCCGCAAGGTCGCGGACGGCCGGGTGGCGGGTGTGCACTACCTGATGAAGAAGAACGGCATCACCGAGTACGACGGCCGGGGCACCTTCACCGACGCCCGCACGATCGAGGTGGCGCTCCGCTCCGGCGGGACCGAGACGGTCACCTTCGACCACTGCATCATCGCGGCCGGCGCCACCACCCGGCTGCTGCCGGGCACTTCGCTCAGCGAACGGGTGGTCACCTACGAGGAGCAGATCCTCACCGAGAAGCTGCCGCAGAGCATCGTGATCGCCGGGGCGGGCGCGATCGGCGTCGAATTCGCCTATGTGCTGCACAACTTCGGGGTCAAGGTGACCATCGTCGAGTTCCTCGACCGGATGGTGCCGCTGGAGGACGCCGAGGTCTCGGCCGAGCTGGCCAAGCGCTACCGGCGGCTCGGCATCGAGGTGTTGACGTCCACCCGGGTCGAGTCGATCGACGACAGCGGTGACCAGGTCCAGGTCACCGTCACCCGGAACGGGCAGCAGCAGGTGCTGTCCGCCGACAAGGTGCTGCAGGCGATCGGCTTCGCGCCGCGGGTGACCGGCTACGGCCTGGAGGCCACCGGGGTGCGGCTGACCGAGCGCGGTGCGATCGAGGTGGACGGGCGCGGACGGACGAACGTGCCGCACATCTTCGCGATCGGGGATGTGACGGCGAAGCTGATGCTGGCTCACGCGGCCGAGTCCATGGGCGTGATCGCCGCCGAGACCATCGCGGGTGCGGAGACCATGGAGCTGGACTTCACCATGATCCCCAGGGCCACCTACTGCCAGCCGCAGATCGCCAGCTTCGGCTGGACCGAGGCGCAGGCGCGGGAGAAGGGCTTCGACGTCAAGGTGGCGAAGTTCCCGTTCACTGCCAACGGCAAGGCGCACGGGCTCGGCGACCCGGTCGGCTTCGTCAAGGTGATCAGCGACGGCACGCACGGGGAGCTGCTGGGCGCGCATCTGATCGGCCCCGAGGTCACCGAGCTGCTGCCGGAGCTGACCCTGGCCCAGCAGTGGGACCTCACGGTGCACGAGGTGGCCCGGAATGTGCACGCGCACCCGACGCTCGGTGAGGCGGTCAAGGAGGCCGTGCACGGGCTGGCCGGCCACATGATCAACATGTAGCGCGATACGTGGTGGGAGGCGGCAGCGCGCCTGCGGGGTTGCCTCTGTTACTCGGGCGAGGTAGAAATTACTTGTGCGAGTAACAGAAGGCGCCCCGTCGCGGTCTCTGGCGGCGACGGCGCGGAGGGCGCAGATCGTCGAGGCGACCATCGCGGTGATCGCCGAGGTCGGCTACGCCCAGACCACCTACAGCCGGATCGCCCGTCAGGCCGGGCTGTCCAGCACCCGGCTCATCTCGTACCACTTCGGCAGCCGGGACGAGCTGATGGAACAGGTCCTGGTCGAGGCCGGCGGCAGTGCTGAGCGGGCCATCGCCGAACGGGTCCGGGCCGAGTCGACCGCGACCGGACGGCTGCACGCCCGGATCGAGGCGCAGCTGCGCTGGATCGCCGCCTACCCGTCCTACGTCCGGGCGCTCTACGAGGTCTCGATGAACGCGCGGGACGACGCGGGCGGTCAGCGCTACGGCCCTGAGCTGACCGCCGAGGCCAATGTGCACGAGCTGGGACCGATCCTGACGGACGGTCAGGGCAGTGGTGAGTTCCGTGAGTTCGATGTGCGGTTGATGGCGCTGACGATCAAGTCGGGGATCGACGCGGCGATCTCGCGGATGTTCGTGCCGCCGGTGCTGACCGTCGAGGAGTGCGTGCGGGAGATCACCACCTGGGTGGAACTGGCCACGAGGAGGGCCCCGTGACGCCCCCGGCGACCCCAGCGCCCCCGGCGGCGTCCGCACCCGCGCCGCGTCCCCGCACGGGGCGGCGTACCGCGCTGGTGATGGCCGCCGACATCGCGCTGCCGATCGGTCTCTACTACGGCCTGCGGGCCGCCGGGGTCAGCACGTACCTCGCTCTGCTGGTCTCGGCGCTGGTGCCCGCGGTGAGTGCGCTGGTGCAGTTCCTGCGGGAACGCAGGCTGGACGGGATGGCGGCGTTCGTCGCCGGGGTGATCCTGCTCGGCCTGGCGGTGTCGCTGATCAGCGGGAGCACCCGGTTCATGCTGGCCAAGGACGGCTGGGTGACCGGGCTGGGCGGCCTCTGGTTCCTGGGCTCGGTCCGGGCCCGCCGCCCGCTGGCGTTCCAGGGTGCGAGGCCGCTGCTGGAGGGGCGCTTCCGCAGCGACGGGACCTCGTGGGACGTGCTGTGGGAGGAGTCGCCGCGGTTCCGCGAGATCTGGCGGGTGTCCACGGCGATCTGGGGCGTGGCGATGGTCCTGGACGGCGTGGCGCGGGTGCTGATGGCGTATGTGCTGCCGGTAGACCTGGTTCCGGCGTTGGGCGGGCTGCTCTGGCCGGTCACGCTGGTGCTGCTGCAGGTGGTGAACGGGCTGTACTACGAGTGGTCCGGGCTGTGGCGGATTACCCGTGCGGGAGCGGGGACGTCGGTGGGTCTCGCAGCCGGTCCGGCGGGCGTGACGGGTTCGGAGCCGGGCCCGCCCGCGACCGGCTGAGCCACGGTGGCGGAACCCGCCCCGGCCCCGGCTTCCCCTGTCCCGGCCCCAGCCGTCACGCGGCCCCGGCGGAACAGGGCGTGGGCGGCCAGTCCGGCCAGGAGGCCCCAGAACGGTGCGCCGATGCCCAGCGCGGTCACCCCGGAGGCGGCGACTACGAAGGTGATCACCGCCGCCTCGCGACCCGTCTCGGCGCTGAGCGCGGAGGCGAGGGCCGAGCCCAGGGTGCCGAGCAGGGCCAGTCCGGCGACCGCCTCGATCAGCAGCGGCGGCGCCGCGCTGAGCAGCGCCGCGGACAGGCCGGCGGTCAGGCCGAACAGGACGTAGGCCGCGCCCGAGGTCACCGAGGCGATCCAGCGCCGGTCCCGGTCCGGGTGGGCGTCGGGCCCGGCGACCAGCGCCGCGGTGATCGCGGCGAGGTTGACCATGTAGACCCCGGCGACCGAGCCCGCGGCCGTGGTCAGTCCGGTGCCGAGCAGGATCGGCCGGGTCCTCGGTCGGTAGCCGAAGTGGGTGAGGACGGCGAGTCCCGGCACGTTCTGCGCGGCCATGGTGATCACGTACAGCGGGAGCGCGATCCCGGCGAGCGTCCCGGCGTTGAACGCGGGGGCGGTGAAGGTCGGTATCGGCAGCAGCCCCACGGTCGGCCCGGAGGCGGCCGGGTGGCGCAGCAGCAGCACCAGCACGGTCACCAGCAGTGCCCCCGGGGTGGCCCAGCGCCGGGCGAAGCGGGTGAGCAGGGCCCAGGCCGCCACCACCGGCAGCGCCAGCGACGGCAGCTGCACGGCGGCGTGCACCGGCGCCAGGCAGAGCGGCAGCAGCACACCGGCCAGCAGCGCGGTGGCCAGGTGGGCCGGGATCGAGGCGATCAGTTCGCCGAGCCGGGACCACAGCCCGGTGACCGCGATCAGCAGCCCGGCGACCAGGAAGGCCCCGACCGCGTAGCCGTAGCCGCCGTGCTGGTGGCCCGCGCTGACCAGCAGCGCGGCGCCGGGGGTGGACCAGGCGAAGCTGAGCGGCTGACGGTGGCGCAGCCCCAGCAGGACGGCGAGGCCGCCCATGGTGACGCAGAGCAGCAGCAGTCCGGAGACGGCCTGCCGCGGGTCCGCGCCGACTGACCGCAGGCCGGTCAGCACCAGCACGAAAGTGCTGGTGAAGCCCACCGCGGAGGTGACGAGTCCGGCGATGATCGGTTGGGTGGTGCCGACGTCCTGATGCCTCACAAGCCCCCCTGGCTCGGTGTCCGGTCGGCACCACGATAGTGCGGGGCCCTCGCGCCGCCCCGGGGTCGTCGCCCCGCTGCCCTCACCCCCGCTGTCGTGGCCCCACCGCCTCCGCCCCGGTGTCGCGGCCCCCCGCGCTGCGGAGCCGGGGTGCGGGCGGTTACGGTGTGTCGAACATTGAGGGAAGGGCGGTGCCGATGCAGAACCTGACGCTGTCCTGGCAGTCCGCGGCAGCCGTCGGCGTCGCGGTCTACGCCGCGTCCGCCGCGGTACGGCGCAGCGGACGGGTCTCGGTGGCGCTGGTGCTGCGGGAGACCGCGACCGTGCTCGGCCTGTTCGCGGTGTGGCAGTTCGCCGGGCAGATCTCGGTGATGGGCACGGATGACGCCACCGCCCGCGGCCAGTGGATCTGGAACGCGGAGCGGACCCTGCGACTACCGAGCGAGCGGACTCTGCAGCAGTGGGTGCTGCCGCATCCGCTACTGGTCCAGGGGGCTGACTACTACTACGCGGTGATGCACTTCGGCATGGTGATCGCCCTGCTGGCCTGGGTGTTCCTGCGGCACCGCGAGTCCTATCCGTGGGTGCGCACCACGCTGGTGCTGGTCACCGCGGCGTCGCTGCTGGTGCAACTGGTCCCGGTCGCGCCGCCGCGGCTGCTGGGGACGAGCGGGATGGTGGACACCGCGGTCCAGTACGGGCAGTCGGTCTACGGGACGACGATCGGCGGGCTCCAGGCCGACTCCTACTCGGCGATGCCGTCGGTGCACGTCGCCTGGTGCGTGCTGGTGGCGGTCGCGGTGGTGCGGATCAGCCCGAGCCGCTGGCGCTGGCTGATCATCGTCCACCCGGTGCTGACCGTTGCCGTGGTCGTGGTGACGGCCAACCACTACTGGCTGGACGGGGTGGCCGCGGTGGCGCTGCTGCTGCTCGCGTACCTGGCGCAGTGGGCGGTGGCGCGGGCGCTGGCCGCGCACAGGACGCAACGGGCAGCTGCCGACCCCGAACAGCGGGTGCCGGCAAGGGTGTGAAGGTCTGAGCAGGGCGGAACGCGCAAGGGCCGGACACCCTCCCCGGGTGTCCGGCCCAACGCGTTCCTGCGGATGCGGATGCGGATCCGCCCGCGTGCGGGTGCGACCGCGGGTCCGCCCCCGGCTCAGCGCACCGGGAGGGTCAGCCGTCCCCAGGTGCCGCCCGCCAGCGTCGAGGTGGCGCCGTACCAGGCCAGCAGCCCGGCCACCGCGGCCACCCAGCCGCCCGCCTTGCCGACGGTGTCGTTGCTCGCCAGGGTGCTGATGGCGAGCAGCACCAGGGCCACGGTGAACAGCCCGTACACCCCGCGGACCAGGTCGCCGCCGAGCCAGTGGGTGGCGGTGAGGGTGAGTGCCAGCAGGGCCCAGAGGATCAGGAACAGCGCTGTGGCGTCCTTGCCGGCCGGTGCGGCCTGCGCCCAGGTGACCCAGAAGGCGCCGAGCGCGGTGAAGGCGGTGCCGGTGGCGGCGCTGCCGCCGCGGAACTCCAGCAGGCCGGCGATGAACAGGGTGAGGCCGCCGACGAAGAGGGAGAGGCTGCCCGCGTCCTTGACGCTCGCGTCGTTGAGGATGCCGGTGCCGAGGAGGCCGAAGGCGAGGAGGGTGAGGCCGAGGGCGAGGTAGCCGAGCGGGCCGGCTGCGGACCCCAGGGTGAGGGAGCGGGGAGTGGTGCTGCTGGTGTTCTGTGCCACCGCGGCTTCGCTGCTCACGGGGGCTCCTTTCACTGGTACTACTGACCTGGATGTTCACATTTTCGTGACAACTGATCAGTACCCGTCAGTGACGGTGCGTCAACCATCCGTGACCATAGATTTATCGAAGGATTTCGGCGAGTCTCCGACGGATCTCCGACGCATGCGCTATAGGGACGTGCCGCGGAGATGTCAGCTCCGCTGGGTCGGCACCCGCAGCGCCAGGATCGCCATGTCGTCCGAGGCCGGTTCCGGGGCGAACCGTTCCACCGCGCGCAGGACCCGGGACGCGACCGCGCCCGCGGTCAGTCCGGTGCAGCCGGCCAGCACCTCGGCCAGGCCGTCGTCGCCGAGCATCCGGGAGCCCTCGCGGCGCTCGGTGATCCCGTCGGTGACGCAGAGCAGCACGTCGCCCGGGTCCAGCAGCACCGTTTCCTCGGCCAGTTCGAGGTCCTCCATCACCCCGAGCAGCGGCTGCGGCTCGGCCGCCGCCGAGACGCTGCCGTCCGGGCGGAGCCGCAGCGGCAGCGGGTGTCCGGCGCAGACCGAGCGCAGCTCCACCGTGCCGTCCTGACGCGGCGTCATCTCCCCGTACAGCAGCGTCAGGAAGCGGCTGCGCTCGCCCTCGTCCAGGATCGCCGCGTTCAGCCGCTTGAGCACCTCGGGGGCGGTCAGGCCCTCGCGGGCCAGCAGCCGCAGCGAGTGCCGGGCCAGGCCGGTCACCGAGGCGGCCTCCGGCCCGGTGCCGCAGACGTCGCCGATGGCGAAGCCGTAGGTGCCCTCGCGGATGGTGAAGACGTCGTAGAAGTCGCCGCCGACCTCGTTGCCCTCGCCCGCCGCGCGGTAGATCACCTCGACCTCGACGCCGGGGATCTTCGGCAGTTCCGGCGGCAGCAGGCTGCGCTGGAGCGCCCGGCTGATCGCGGTGCGCTCGGAGTAGAGCCGGGCGTTGTCCAGCGCCAGCGCGGCCCGCCGGGACAGGTCCTCGGCCAGTTCCAGGATCTCCCGGCGGAACTTCTCGTCCGCGGCCTTGCCCAGGGTGAGCATGCCGATCACCCGGTTCCTGGCGACCAGCGGCAGCACCACCGTCTCCCCGCTCACCGTTCCGGCGGTGGCCAGCGCGGTGGCCGGTCCCGAGCCGGGGACCGGACGGGTGCCGCCGTCGCGGCCGAGGCTGCGCAGCGAGGCGCGCATCGCCGCGTCGTGCGCCGTCTGCGCGGGCGCGCGCCAGTTCCGTGCGCCCGGTGTGTTCAGCGGCTCGGGCGGCGGGATCTGCCGCAGCAGCTCGCGCAGTCCGTCGATCTGGTCCTCGTCCTCGTGCAGCACGAACGCCAGCTCGGGGGCCGACTGCTCGGAGATGGTGTAGACCGCGCACCAGGCGGCCAGCGTGGGCACGGTCATCTGCGCCATCAGCGCCAGCGTCTGGTCCCGTTCCAGCGTGCCCGCGAGCAGGTCGGAGGCCTCGACCAGGAAGGACAGCGAGCCGCGGCGGAGCCGTTCCAGCTCGGTCAGCCGGGCGCTCTCCACCGCCAGTGCGATCCGGTCGGCGGCGAACTGCAGCCGCAGCGCGTCCTCGTTCCGGTACTGGTCGGCGGCCTGCGCGGCCACCCCGAGCGAGCCTGTCAGCCGCCCCTCGACCTTCAGCGGGACGGTCACCAGCGAGCGCAGCCCGGTCCCGCCGAGCAGCGGCACCGCGCCCGGCTGCGCGGTCAGGTCGTCGTGGACGGCGGGCAGCCGGGCCGAGCCGTAGCGGCCGGAGCCCGCCTCCACCGGCACCCGGGAGAACCGCTGCCGCCCGGACGGCAGTCCGCAGCTGGCGCGCACCTCCAGCTCGGTCTCGTCGTCGGTCGCCAGCAGCAGGTACGCCGCGTCGCCGTCGAGCATGTCGCGGGCCCGTTCGACCGTGCGCTGGAGCAGGCCGTCCAGGTCGTCGGGGGCGGGGGAGCCGATGAAGGCGTCGAAGGTCTGCGGGCCGCCGATGCCGCCGTCGGGGTGCGCGCCGGTCGCGGCGCTGTCGGCGTTCTGGCTGCGGAACGGCGACTGCAGCACCGCCCGCTCGCTGTCGCGGACCAGCAGGCAGACGGTCGAGGCGGCGCCGCGGCTGTCCCTGACCCGCAGATGGGCCCCGTACACCGGCATGGTCCTGCCGTCGCCGCAGCGCATCCCGTAGCTGCCCTCCCAGCGGGACAGCCGCAGCGCCTCGTCCAGGCCGAGGCCGGTGCCGGGGGTCTGCGGCCAGGCGGCGACGGCGCCCAGCGGTTTGCCGACCACCAGCGCCGGATCCAGGTCGAACAGCAGTTCGGCGTCCTGGTTCCAGCTCAGCACCAGGCCCTCGGCGTCCACCTGCAGCACGGCGACCCGCACGGTGGAGTCGGCGTCCGGGAGCAGCCCGTCCGGGGTGACCGGGCCCGCGAAGCGGGTGCCGGCGGCGCGGGCGGGCAGGTCGAGCCGGAACCAGATCCGCTTGTGCGCCGGCGCGTAGTCCACGCCCCAGCACGTCGCGAGCGCCGCGCACAACAGCAGCCCGCGCCCGCCCTCGCGCTCCAGATCGGCCCGGCTCGGATCGGCGTGGGCGGGCTCGAACGGCTGATCGGGGCTGCCGCCGGGCCGGGCGCCGTCGTAGAGCGGCACCGTGCGCCTGGGATAGCGGTCGGCGACCTCGATCCTGACCCCGTCGTCGTCGCGCAGGCAGACCACCTCGGCGGACGTCCCCGCGTGCACCACGGCATTGGTGACCAGCTCGCTGACCAGCACCACCGCGTCGTCCACCACCTCGGAGAAACCCCAGCCCTGCAGGGTGTCCCGGACAAAACCGCGAGCGGACGCCACGGAGCGGCCGACCGGCTCGAACGTGGCGGTTGCCCGCGCGGTGACCACGAGGTGACTCCTCTGTTCCTGTGCTGGGCTCAACGGCCCCGAGCCCGTCAGGTTACTTTCCCGGGGCACCCCACTGTGCCCGATCGGCAGGCGGATACCCCGCGGCACCCCTCCCGCAACCCCTGGGGGTCGCTAGATTGTGGAGTACAGGACGACGGCGCCGTCGTGCGCGCGCTTACCGGAAACCTACCGGGAATCGCGTACGGTGCCCGCCGGTCGGCGACTCTGGAGGGACCCCGGTGGATTCAGGCAGGGCGACAGCAACGGCAGCGGCCCGCGGCGGCAGGAGCCGCCGGAACCGGGGCGCGGACGCGGCGGACCTGCGCAAGATGCTGTCCGCGCTGACGGCCATGCGCGACGGCAACTTCCGCAGGCGGATGACCGTGCCCGGCGACTCGGTGATGGCCGAGGTCGCCGCGGTCTTCAACGAGATCGCCGAGCGCAACCAGCACCTCACCGGTGAGCTCGCCAGGGTCAGACGTGCGGTCGGACGCGAGGGGCGGCTGTCCGAGCGGCTGGAGGCGGGCGCGGGCGAGGGCGCCTGGGGCGCGGCCGTGGACAACTGCAACTCGCTGATCGACGACCTGGCCCGGCCGATGGCCGAGGTCGGCCGGGTGCTGGGGGCCATCGCCGAGGGCGACCTGGACCAGCGGATGGAGCTGCGGGCGCTCGGCCCGGACGGCGGCACGCACCCGCTGCGCGGCGAGTTCCTCAAGGTCGGCCGCACGGTCAACGGCCTGGTGGGATCGCTGGCGGAGTTCACCGACGAGGTGACCCGGGTCGCCATCGAGGTCGGCACCGAGGGCAAGCTCGGCGGCCAGGCCCGGGTGCGCGGGGTCTCCGGCAGCTGGAAGGACCTGACCGACTCGGTCAACATGATGGCCAGCCGGCTGACCGCGCAGGTGCGCGACATCGCGCTGGTCACCACGGCGGTCGCCAAGGGCGACCTGTCCAACAAGGTCACCGTGCATGTCGCGGGCGAGATGCTGGAGCTGAAGAACACCGTCAACACGATGGTGGACCAGCTCTCCGGCTTCGCCTCGGAGGTGACCCGGGTGGCCCGCGAGGTGGGCACCGAGGGGCGGCTCGGCGGCCAGGCCACCGTCCCCGGGGTGGCCGGGACCTGGAAGGACCTGACCGACAACGTCAACCTGATGGCGACCAACCTCACCGTCCAGGTGCGGAACATCGCCCAGGTGACCACGGCGGTGGCCCGCGGTGACCTGTCGCAGACCATCGAGGTGGACGCCCGCGGCGAGATCATGGAGTTGAAGAACACCATCAACACCATGGTCGACCAGCTCTCCGGCTTCGCCGAGCAGGTGACCCGGGTGGCCCGCGAGGTCGGCACCGACGGCATCCTCGGCGGCCAGGCGATGGTGCCCGGCGCGGCCGGGGTGTGGCGGGACCTCACCGACAACGTCAACTTCATGGCCGGGAACCTCACCGGCCAGGTGCGGAACATCGCCCAGGTCGCCACGGCGGTGGCCCGCGGCGACCTGTCGCAGAAGATCACGGTGGACGCCCGCGGCGAGATCCTCGGCCTGAAGACCACGCTGAACACGATGGTCGACCAGCTCTCGGCGTTCGCCGACGAGGTCACCCGGGTCGCCCGCGAGGTCGGCACCGAGGGCACCCTGGGCGGCCAGGCCATCGTCCCCGGCGTCTCCGGGACCTGGAAGGACCTGACCGACAACGTCAACTTCATGGCCAACAACCTGACCGGGCAGGTCCGCAACATCGCCGAGGTCACCACCGCGGTCGCCAAGGGCGACCTGTCCAAGAAGATCACCGTCTCGGCCCGGGGCGAGATCCTGGAGCTGGTCACCACCGTCAACACCATGGTCGACCAGCTGTCGGTGTTCGCGGACGAGGTGACCCGGGTGGCCCGCGAGGTCGGCACCGAGGGCATCCTCGGCGGCCAGGCCCGGGTCAAGGGGGTCTCCGGGATCTGGCGCGACCTGGCCGAGAACGTCAACTTCATGGCGTCCAACCTCACCTTCCAGGTGCGCAACATCGCCCAGGTGGCGACCGCGGTGGCCGGCGGCGACCTGTCCAAGAAGATCACCATCGAGGCGCAGGGCGAGGTCGCGGCCCTGGCCGACACCCTGAACACCATGGTCGACCAGCTGTCGGCGTTCGCCGACGAGGTGACCCGGGTGGCCCGCGAGGTGGGCACCGAGGGGCGGCTCGGCGGCCAGGCCCGGGTCGCCGGGGTCGGCGGGATCTGGAAGGACCTGACCGACAACGTCAACCTGATGGCCAACAACCTCACCGGCCAGGTCCGCAACATCGCCCAGGTCACCACGGCCGTGGCCAAGGGCGACCTGACCAAGAAGATCGACGTGGACGCCAGCGGCGAGATCCTGGAGCTGAAGACCACCATCAACACCATGGTCGACCAGCTCTCCGCGTTCGCCGACGAGGTGACCCGGGTGGCCCGCGAGGTCGGCACCGACGGGCGGCTCGGCGGCCAGGCCCGGGTCCCCGGCGTGGCCGGGACCTGGCAGGACCTCACCGAGTCGGTGAACGAACTGGCCGGGAACCTGACCCGGCAGGTGCGCGCGATCGCCCAGGTCGCCACCGCGGTGACCAGGGGCGACCTGTCGCTGCGGATCGACGTGGATGCGTCCGGGGAGCTCGACGAGCTCAAGGACAACATCAACCAGATGATCGCCAACCTGCGCGAGACCACCCGCACCAACCAGGAGCAGGACTGGCTCAAGGGCAACCTGGCCCGGGTCTCCGGTCTGATGCAGGGCCGCCGCGACCTGGAGGCGGTGGCCTCGCTGATCATGAGCGAGCTGACCCCGGTGGTCTCGGCCCAGCACGGCGCGTTCTTCCTGGCCCAGCCCGGGACCAGGCCGCCGGACCTGGTGCCGGAGGACGAGGACGACGGCGACCTGATCCTCCGTCTGATCGGCTCCTACGGCTACCAGCGGCGGGCCATGCCCACTACCTTCCGCCCCGGCGAGTCGCTGATCGGGCAGGCCGCGGTGGAGAAGCGGCCGATCCTGCTGAAGACCGCCCCTCCCGGCTACCTCAAGATCGCCTCCGGTCTGGGCGAGGCCGCGCCGGTCAACGTCATCGTGATGCCGGTGCTGTTCGAGGGCCGACTGCTCGGGGTGATCGAGCTGGCCTCGTTCAACCCGTTCACCAACGTCAGCCTGGACTTCCTGAACCAGATCGCCGAGATGATCGGGGTCACCGTCAACACCATCTCGGTCAACACCAAGACCGAGGGGCTGCTGCTGGAGTCGCAGCGGCTGACCGCCGAACTCTCGATGCGCTCGGCCGAGTTGGAGGCCCGGCAGGAGGAGCTCCAGCGCTCCAACGCCGAGTTGGAGGAGAAGGCGGAGCTGCTGGCCACCCAGAACCGCGACATCGAGATCAAGAACTCCGAGATCGAGGAGGCGCGCCAGGTCCTGGAGGAGCGCGCGGAGCAGCTCGCGCTGTCCTCGCGCTACAAGTCGGAGTTCCTCGCCAACATGTCGCACGAGCTGCGCACCCCGCTCAATTCGCTGCTGATCCTGGCCAAACTGCTGACCGACAACGCCGAGGGCAACCTCAGCCCGAAGCAGGTGGAGTTCGCCGAGACCATCCACGGCGCGGGCTCCGACCTGCTCCAGCTGATCAACGACATCCTGGACCTGTCCAAGGTCGAGGCGGGCAAGATGGACGTCCGTCCGGCCCGGATCGCCCTGGTCCAGCTGGTCGACTACGTCGAGGCGACGTTCCGCCCGCTCACCGCGGACAAGGGCCTGGACTTCGCGGTCGAGGTCTCGCCGGAGCTGCCGGTCACCCTGCACACCGACGAGCAGCGGCTGCAGCAGGTGCTGCGCAACCTGCTCTCCAACGCGGTGAAGTTCACCGACGGGGGCGCGGTCGAGCTGCGGATCCAGCCCGGCGGCAACGGCCCCGGCCAGCAGCCGGTGCCGCAGCACATCCAGGAGCAGCTGCTGGAGTCCGGCGCGATCAGCGACCCGGACGAGCCGCTGATCGCCTTCTCGGTCACCGACACCGGGATCGGCATCCCGCAGAACAAGCTCCGGGAGATCTTCGAGGCGTTCAAGCAGGCCGACGGCACCACCAGCCGCAAGTACGGCGGCACCGGGCTCGGGCTGTCGATCAGCCGGGAGATCGCCCGGCTGCTCGGCGGTGAGATCCACTCGGAGAGCGAGCTGGAGCACGGCAGCGTCTTCACCCTGTTCCTGCCGCTGGACTCGGGCCAGGACCTGGCCGCGGGACAGCAGGAGCCGCACCTGGTGGACGCCTGGGGCCGGGCCCTGCCGGTGATCACCGGCAGCCCGGCCCAGCAGTGGGCCGACGAGGTGCGCGAGGCCGCGCTGGCCCGCAGGCGCGAGGCGTCCGCCCTGGCCGGCACCCTGCCGCAGGCCAGGGAGCGGGCCAGGAGGGCCGGCCGCGACGGCGGCTGGCGGAACGGCGTCCAGGCGGTGCCGCAGCCGGAGCCCCAGCCGCAACTCCAACCGCAGGCGCAACCCCAGCAGCAGCCGGAGAAGGCGGAGGGGGCCCCCGGGGCCGGTCCGTTCGGCGGCTACTTCGAGGGCGAGAAGGTGCTGATCGTCGACGACGACATCCGCAACGTCTTCGCGCTGACCAGCGTGCTGGAGCAGTACGGGCTGACCGTCCTGTACGCGGAGAACGGCCGCGAGGGGATCGAGGTGCTGGAGCAGCACGAGGACGTCGCCCTGGTGCTGATGGACATCATGATGCCGGAGATGGACGGCTACGCCACGACCGAGGCGATCCGGCGGATGCCGCAGTTCTCCGGGCTGCCGATCATCGCGCTGACCGCCAAGGCGATGAAGGGCGACAAGGAGAAGAGCCTGGACGCCGGGGCCTCCGACCACGTCACCAAGCCGGTGGACACCGACCACCTGCTGGCCGTGATGGAGCACTGGCTGATGGCCCGGGAGGTCTGACCGGATCAGCCTCGGGGGCGGGTGGAGGGGCGCATCCGTCCAGTCCGCGCCGTCCCGGGGGCCGATCCGTCGCCACTGCGCGGCAGCTGCGCCCGGACGGGTTCCGGCCGATCAGGCCGGGGCATGGATGGAGCACACCCCCTGCGACGGCTGCGCCCAGAGCTGTACCCACTCGCCGGGGTGGTGGCCGGGGCAGAAGGGAACCGGATATGGTCACTCGGCGTTGCTACCGGTATCGGCTGGGTGACGGAGTGCCGTACCCGAACTGTTTTTGGGACGAGGATTGACGGTGGTGTGGGTGGCAGGCAGTGAGGTGCGGCTAGCATGACCGTCACGAGCACGACCGGCAGGACCAACACCGCGAACACCGGCGTCACGGGGCGAGGAGGGCAGGCCAAGGTGCAGAAGGCCAAGATCCTCCTGGTCGACGACCGTCCGGAGAACCTGCTCGCGCTGGAGGCGATCCTCTCGGCCCTGGACCAGACCCTGGTCCGCGCGGCCTCCGGCGAGGAGGCGCTGAAGGCGCTGCTCACCGACGACTTCGCGGTGATCCTGCTGGACGTGCAGATGCCGGGGATGGACGGCTTCGAGACCGCCGCGCACATCAAGCGGCGCGAGCGCACCCGGGACATCCCGATCATCTTCCTGACCGCGATCAACCACGGCCCGCACCACACCTTCCGCGGCTACGCGGCCGGGGCGGTCGACTACATCTCCAAGCCGTTCGACCCCTGGGTGCTGCGCGCCAAGGTCTCCGTCTTCGTCGAGCTGTACATGAAGAACTGCCAGCTCAAGGAGCAGGCGGCGCTGCTGCGGCTGCAGCTGGAGGCAGGCGCTCCCGGCTCCGCGGGCGGCAACGGACAGGGCCACGGCCCGGCCCAGGGCGACGCCGCGGCCCCGGCCGCGCGCAGGGGCGCCCCGGCCGGCGGCCTACTGGCCGAGCTCTCGGCCCGGCTCGCCGCGGTCGAGGAGCAGGCCGAGGCGCTGACCAAGCAGCTGGACGAGTCGTCGGACCCGGCCGCCGCGGCCACCGCGACCCATCTGGAGCGCAAGCTCTCCGGGCTGCGCCGGGCGCTGGACGCGCTGGAGCCGGGCGCGCCGACCGGCGGCTGACGGTCCGGCTTCCGCTGACGGTTCGACACCTGCTGACGGTCCGACACCCGCCTTTCCAAGCCTGGCGGTCCGCCGTTCGTCATTTCTTCCGACACGACGACGTCAAGCAGGCGCGACACGTGTTGCGGCTGAGCCGCCACCGGTAACCTGAGCCGCATGGCCACACGCACGTCCGGTCCTGCGAAGAAGGCCCCGGCCAAGAAGGCCCCGGCCAGGAAGGCCGTGCCGGTCAAGAAGGCCGCCCCGGCCAAGAAGGCGGCTGCTCCGGCGAAGAAGGCCGCGCCCGCGAAGAAGGCCGCCGCGGTCAAGCCGCCCGCGCCGCCCAAACCGCTGCCCTACCGCGCGGTGCGCGGCACCTGGCTCGGGATGGCGCACGGCGTCGGGGCGATGGCCCGTGGCGTCGGCAACGGCGCCAAGGGCCTGCACCCGGCGCACCGCAAGGACGGCGCGGCGCTGCTGCTGCTCGCGCTGGCGCTGCTGGTCGCGGCCGGCTCCTGGTCGGACCCGCAGGGCTGGCTCGGCGTCGGCGTCACCAACGTGGTGAAGGGCGCCTTCGGACGGCTGTCGGTGATCGTGCCGATACTGCTGGCCGGCGTCGCGGTCCGGCTGATGCGGCACCCGGAGCAGCCCGAGGCCAACGGACGGATCGTCATCGGCCTGGGCGCGCTGAGCATCGGCGTGCTCGGGCTGGTGCACATCGGCTGCGGTGCGCCCGGCGTGCACGCCGGGGCGACCCTGATCCGGGGCGCCGGCGGGCTGATCGGCCTGGCCGCCTCCCGCCCGCTGATGGCGGCGGCGGGACCGGCCCTGGCCGTGCCGCTGCTGCTGCTGGTCACCTTCTTCGGCCTGCTGGTGGTCACCGCCACCCCGGTCAACCAGATCCCGCAGCGGCTGCGGCTGCTCGCCGAGCGGCTGTCACTGGTCGAGCGCCAGCAGCCCGAGTCGCAGTCCGGCACGGACCTGGACGGGCCCGACGGCGACGGGTTCGACGGCCTCGGCCTGGTCACCGAGTTCCAGGGGGAGCCCGGCACCCCCGCCGAGCGCGCCGCGCTGCTGGCCAAGCGGGAACGGCTGGAGCGCGAGGGCGCGGTGGCCCCGAGCCGTCGTCGCCGCCCGCGCCGCCAGGGCCCGGCCGCCGACCCGGACCGGCCGCGCGGCGACCTGGACGCCATCGACGTGGCCGCCGCCGCCGCCGCGGACCTAGACGGGGCGCTGCTGCACGGGGTCCAGCCGTCCTCGGCGCTCGCCGACATACTGAACGGGGTCAAGGACCGGACGCCCCCGGGCGCCGCGCCGTACGAGGACAGCGGGTCGGTCCCGGCCGCCCGCCGCGAGGACGACGCCCCGGCGGCGGAGCCGGTCGGGTTCGCCAAGGACGCGGACGCCGGGCAGCCGGAGCCGGCCGAGCCGTCCGGGCAGTCGGCTGAGGAGCCCGCCCGGGAGCCGGGCGACCCGATCCCGCCGCTGCGCTCCGAGCAGCTGCGGCTGCCCGGCGACAGCGCCTACCGGCTGCCGCCGCCGGACCTGCTCACCAGGGGCGGCCCCGGCAAGGCCCGGAGCAAGGCCAACGACGACGTGGTGGCCGCGCTCACCAACGTCTTCGCCGAGTTCAAGGTCGACGCCGCGGTCACCGGCTTCACCCGGGGCCCGACCGTCACCCGCTACGAGGTCGAATTGGGCCTCGCGGTCAAGGTGGAGCGGATCACCGCGCTGGCCCGCAACATCGCCTACGCGGTGGCCAGCCCGGACGTCCGGATCATCAGCCCGATCCCGGGCAAGTCCGCGGTCGGCATCGAGATCCCCAACACCGACCGGGAGATGGTCAACCTCGGCGACCTGCTGCGCTCGTCGGTCGCCACCGGCGACCCGCACCCGATGCTGGTCGGCATGGGCAAGGACGTCGAGGGCCAGACCAGCGTCGCCAACCTGGCGAAGATGCCGCACATCCTGGTGGCCGGGGCGACCGGCGCGGGCAAGTCCTCCTGCATCAACTGCCTGATCACCTCGATCCTGATGCGGGCCACCCCGGAGGAGGTCCGGCTGGTCCTGGTCGACCCCAAGCGGGTCGAACTGACCGCCTACGAGGGCGTCCCGCACCTGATCACCCCGATCATCACCAACCCCAAGAAGGCCGCCGAGGCGCTGCAGTGGGTGGTCCGCGAGATGGACCTGCGCTACGACGACCTGGCCGCGTTCGGCTTCCGGCACGTCGACGACTTCAACAAGGCGGTCCGCAGCGGCAAGGTGACGCCGCCGCTGGGCAGCGAGCGGGTGCTGGAGCCCTACCCGTACCTGCTGGTGATCGTGGACGAGCTGGCCGACCTGATGATGGTCGCCCCGCGCGACGTGGAGGACTCGATCGTCCGGATCACCCAGCTGGCCCGAGCCGCCGGGATCCACCTGGTGCTGGCCACCCAGCGGCCCAGCGTGGACGTGGTGACCGGGCTGATCAAGGCCAACGTCCCGTCCCGGCTCGCCTTCGCGACCTCCTCGCTGGCCGACAGCCGGGTCATCCTGGACCAGCCCGGTGCGGAGAAGCTGATCGGCAAGGGCGACGCGCTGTTCCTGCCGATGGGCGCGGGCAAGCCGACCCGGATGCAGGGCGCCTTCGTCACCGAGGAGGAGATCGCGCTCGTCGTCGACCACTGCAAGGCGCAGGCCGAGGCGCAGTACCGGGGCGACGTCACGGTCGGCTCAGCGCCCAAGAAGGAGATCGACGAGGAGATCGGCGACGACATGGACCTGCTGGTCCAGGCCGCCGAACTGGTCGTCTCCACCCAGTTCGGCTCCACCTCGATGCTGCAGCGCAAACTGCGGGTGGGCTTCGCCAAGGCGGGCCGGCTGATGGACCTGATGGAGTCGCGCGGCATCGTCGGACCCACCGAGGGCTCCAAGGCGCGGGACGTGCTGATCCAGCCCGACGAGCTCGACGGGGTGCTGCTCACCCTCCGGGGGGAATGATCCGCGCCGTGCGCATCGCGGTGGCGTGTGGGACCGTTGACGGAGGGTAGGGGAACCGGACCGGACCTACCTGACCCTTCGTCACCACTTCGGCGGTATTCCGGTTGATGCCCGCTCGGAGTGGCCCCATAGACTGGTGATCCACCGCTCGAAAGGCGTACTCGTGACCGTCGGAACGTCCCCGCAGCCCTCCATCGGACAGGTCCTCGGCAGCGCGCGCGTCGCGGCCGAACTGACGGTCGAGGACGTCAGTGCGGAGACCCGGGTCCGGGTTCCGATCATCCACTCCGTGGAAGCGGACGACTTCAGCCGCTGCGGCGGCGACTTCTACGCCCGCGGCCACATCCGGGCGATCGCCCGGGTGGTCGGCGCGGACGGCGAGGCGCTGGTCGCCCGCTACGACGCGGCGCACGGCGGGGCGCCCTCGGCGGCCCGGCCGGTGCCGATCTTCGACAACGAGCGGATCCGCCCGGAGCGCCGCCGTCCGAACTGGACCGGGGCGATGGTCGCGGCGATCGTGGTGGTCGTCGCGGTGATCGGCTTCAACCTGGTCGGCGGCAAGGACAAGACGCCGGAGGCGCAGGCGGCGGTGCCGACCGCCACGGCCTCCGCGGTGCCGGTGGCGAAGCCGACCAAGCCGGTGCCGCACGTCAGCGCGATCGCGGCGGCGCCGGCCGGGCGGGTCACCCTCAAGGTCAGCGCGGAGACCGGGGACACCTGGCTGATGGTGGTGAACAGCAAGGGCAAGACGCTGTTCCGCAACAACCTCGCCCAGGGCGCGTCGCAGACCTTCACCGACCTCAAGCAGCTCAAGGTGGTCTACGGCGACGCGGGTGCGGCGCACCTGTGGGTCAACGGCAAGGACCTCGGCAAGGCCGGCAGCGCCGGGCAGGTCGTGAACGCGACCTACACCCCCGGCGACCCCCAGGCCGGCTGAGACCTTGCCCCACGGCGTGACCCGGAACACCCCACCGCACCCTTCGCGTCACGGACGTGAAAACCTCGGTGCTGTGCTGGTTCGGGGAGCCACTCCCCGTACCCCTGGGTCACCCGCGCGGGCCGCCGTGGACCCTTCGCGTCACGGACGTGAAAACCTCGGTAATCTTGGCGTCATGTCCCCACGCCGCACAGTCGCCCTTGTCACGCTCGGATGCGCCCGCAACGAGGTGGATTCCGAGGAACTCGCCGGGCGCCTGGAGGCCGACGGCTGGGAGCTGGTCGACGACGCGGCGGACGCCGACGTCGCGGTGGTGAACACCTGCGGCTTCGTCGAGGCGGCCAAGAAGGACTCGGTCGACGCCCTGCTCGAAGCCAACGACCTCAAGGGCCACGGCCGCACCCAGGCCGTGGTCGCGGTCGGCTGCATGGCCGAGCGCTACGGCAAGGAGCTGGCCGAGGCCCTGCCGGAGGCCGACGCGGTGCTCGGGTTCGACGACTACGCCGACATCACCGACCGGCTGCAGACCATCCTCTCCGGCGGCTCCCACGTCTCGCACGCCCCCCGGGACCGTCGCAAGCTGCTCCCGCTCAGCCCGGTGCAGCGCCAGCAGGCCGCCGAGGGCGGCGCGGTCGCCGTCCCCGGACACGGCGCGGCCCCCGCTCCCGAGGCCAACCCGGTGGAGACCCCGATCGCGGACCTCCCGGACGGCCTCGCCCCGGTCTCCGGACCGCGCACGCTGCGCCGCCGGCTGGACAGCAGCCCGGTCGCCTCGGTGAAGCTGGCCTCCGGCTGCGACCGCCGCTGCTCCTTCTGCGCCATCCCGGCCTTCCGCGGCTCCTTCCTCTCCCGCCGCCCCTCGGACGTGCTGAACGAGACCCGCTGGCTGGCCGAGCAGGGCGTCCGCGAGGTGATGCTGGTCAGCGAGAACAACACCTCCTACGGCAAGGACCTGGGTGACATCCGGCTGCTGGAGACGCTGCTGCCGGAGCTGGCCGCGGTCGAGGGCGTGCGCCGGATCCGGGTGAGCTACCTGCAGCCGGCCGAGATGCGCCCCGGTCTGATCGAGGCGCTGACCGGCACCCCCGGCGTGATGCCGTACTTCGACCTGTCGTTCCAGCACTCTGCGCCGAACGTGCTGCGCCGGATGCGCCGCTTCGGCGACACCGACCGCTTCCTCGCGCTGCTGGACGAGATCCGGGCCAAGGCTCCCGAGGCCGGCGCCCGCTCCAACTTCATCGTCGGCTTCCCCGGCGAGACCGAGGAGGACGTGGCCGAGCTGGAACGGTTCCTCACCCACGCCCGGCTGGACGCCATCGGCGTCTTCGGCTACTCCGACGAGGACGGCACCGAGGCCGCGACCTACGACGGCAAGCTGGACGAGGACGTGGTCGCCGAGCGGCTGGCCCGGATCAGCCGGCTGGCCGAGGAGGTCACCGCGCAGCGCGCCGAGGAGCGGGTCGGCGGCACGGTCACCGTCCTGGTCGAGTCGATCGACGAGGACGAGGACGGCTCGGTGATCGGCCGGGCCGAGCACCAGGCCCCCGAGACCGACGGCATCACCTCGTTGACCGGGTCGCTCGACGGAGTGAAGGTCGGCGACCTGGTCGAGGCCAAGGTCGTCGCCAGCGAGGGCGTCGACCTGATCGCCGAGGTCATCGGCGGGCTCGTGCCCGGAGCCGGGGTGGGCGCGTGATCCAAGGCGCCGAGGGGGGAGCCAGAGGCGCTGCCGAGCGGACCGGGGACTGGCCGGGCCCGGACCGCGCGGCGCCGAGGGCTGAGCCGAGCCTGTGGAACATCCCCAATATGCTCACCATGCTGCGGCTGCTGATCGTCCCGGTCTTCGCCGCGCTGCTGCTGGCGAACGGCGGGCACGATCCCAAGTGGCGCTCGGTGGCCTGGGCCGCGTTCGCCATCGCCATGATTACCGACCTGTTCGACGGCGAGCTGGCCCGGCGGATGGACCTGGTCAGCGACTTCGGCAAGATCGCGGACCCGATCGCGGACAAGGCGATCATGGGCACCGCGCTGGTCGCCCTGTCCGCGCTGGGCGACCTGCCGTGGTGGATGACCGTGGTGATCCTGTTCCGCGAGATCGGGATCACCCTGCTGCGGTTCTGGGTGATCCGGCACGGGGTGATCCCGGCCAGTCGCGGCGGCAAGGTCAAGACGCTGACCCAGGGCATCGCCGTGGGCATGTATGTGCTGGAACTCACAGGACCGCTGGCGACCGCCCGGTTCTGGCTGATGCTGCTGGCGGTGCTGCTGACCGTGGTGACCGGCCTCGACTACGTCCGCCAGGCCGTGACGCTGCGCCGGGCCGGGCTGGCCCGGGAGCGGGCCGCGGCCTCGTGAGCGGCCCGGACGGCACCCCGCCGGGCGCGGGCGAGGTGCTGGACGCGCTGGTGCGGGCCGGGGCGACGGTGGCCGTCGCCGAGTCGCTGACCGGCGGGCTGCTGGCGGCCGAGTTCGTCGCCGTGCCCGGCGCCTCGCGGGCGTTCCGGGGCTCGGTCACCGCCTACGCCACCGAGCTGAAGGGCACGGTGCTGGGCGTGGACGCCGCCCTGCTGGCGGCGAAGGGCGCGGTGGATCCGCAGGTCGCCGCGGAGATGGCGGAGGGCGTGCGGCGGCTGATGGGCGCCGACTACGGCGTCGGCACCACCGGCGTGGCCGGTCCCGATCCGCAGGACGGGCAGCCGGTGGGCACCGTGTACGTGGCCGTGGCCGGACCTGAGGGAGTATTCGGCACTTCGCTCCGGTTGTCACAGGGGCGTGCCACAATCCGACGCAGAACCGTGGAAGCCGCCCTGGGACTGCTCGGTGAGGTGTTGGATTCAAGCAGAACTCAAGGTCCGGAGGGTTAGCCGGGGTGGTCCCACCGGGAATAGGACAAGTGAAGGACCGCGAAGTTCGAGCGGCCATACCGCGAACAGGAGGGGAGGGGCCATGGATACAGCCCAGAGTGAACACGACCGGGCTCCCCGCACGCGACGCGAGCCAAGCGGTACGGTGGGGCAGTGACGTTCCGAGCCGCGGTCCAAGGAGGGAGCCACCGATGATCCTGCTCCGTCGTCTGTTGGGAGACGTGCTGCGTCGGCAGCGCCAGCGCCAGGGCCGCACCCTGCGCGAGGTCTCTGCTGCTGCGCGAGTGTCCCTCGGCTACCTGTCCGAGGTGGAACGCGGCCAGAAGGAAGCGTCCTCCGAGCTGCTGTCCGCCATCTGCGACGCCTTGGACGTGCGGATGTCCGAGGTGATGCGCGAGGTCAGCGACGAACTGTCGCTCGCCGAGCTGGCCGCCGGGGAGTCTGTACGCCCGGTCCTGGTCGAACCGGTCCCGGTGCCCGCGGGTGCCTCCGACCGCATGCCCACGCTGGTGCCCAAGGCCAGTGCGATGGATGTCGTCGCGGCCTGACCGCCGCGATCCCGGTGCGCCGGTGCCTGCCCCTCCGGGGGTGGACCCCGGCGCATTGCTGTGTCCGCACGCCCCGCGCTCGGTCTCGTACGCCAGGCGGAGTTTGTCGATAAATGGCTAGCATGGAATTTCTGTCCCCGGACGAGGCAGGCGGTGCGGCATGCTCCAGATACTCCGAGGATTCCGGATACCCCGGCGCAGCCCGCTCGGCTGGGCGCTCGCGCTGCTGGTCACCCTGGGCTGCTGGGGGGCGCTGTTCGCCGGGATGCTGGACACCAGGGGCGGGGTCGGGCTGATGTTCGCCGGGGGGTGGACGCTGAGCCTGCTGCCGGTGCACAGCGCCCGTTTCCGGCCCCGCTCGGCCCGGGGCGAGAGGCCCGCGCCGGTGGCGCCGTCCCGGACGGCCGCTAGGACCGAAGCCGTAGTCCGCGGGTGGTGGGATGGAATCCAGCGCTCTCGAAAGGAGCGCTGAGCGGGGAGGTCAGCGCGGCCTCGCCGTTGATCCGCTCCACGGTCAGATCCGGCAGCGCGCCCTCGTGCAGCGCCCGGGTCAGCGCCTCGGCCGCGAGGCGTAGGCCGTCCTGGTCGGGGGCCCAGGAGAGCAGGGACTTGCCGCCGCGCTCCAGGTAGACCGCCAGCTCGCCGTCCAGCAGTACCACCAGGGAGCCGGCCTTGCGGCCCGGACGGTGCCCGGTGGAGGGCCCGGACGGGGCCTCCGGCCAGGGCAGGGCCGCGCCGTAGGCGTTGGCCGGGTCGGCGGCGGCCAGCACCACGGCCACCGGGCCGCCGTCGCCCGCCGGGCCGCCGCGCTCGGCGGCGTTGTGGACGGCGCGGAGCCGGTCGATCGCGCCGTCGGTGGCGAACTGGGCCGCGCCCAGGCCCTCGACCACGTAGCCGCGCCGGGTCCGCCCGTTCTCCTCGAAGGCGGTCAGCACCCGGTAGACCCCGGCGAAGCCGCCGGGCGCGCGCTCGGCCTGGACCGCGCCTCTGGTCACCACGCCGTGCCGGTCCAGCAGGGTCTGCGCCAGCGCGCGCGCCCGCTGGGTCGGGTCGTTCAGCGGGAGCGGCAGCAGCGACCAGCGCCCGGCCGTGGTCGGCGGCGCCCCGGTGCGCGCGGCCGGGCGGCTGCCGCCGTAGCGGGCGCGCGGGGTGGACCGGGGCGCCCGGTGCGCGGTGGCGCCCGCGGTACGGCCGGAGCCGAGCAGCGAGCGCAGCGGGGCCAGGGTGTCATTGGTGAGGTGGCCGGCCCAGGCCAGGTCCCACAGCGCGGTGGCCAGCTCGGCCGGGGCGGCGGTCAGGCCCTGCTGGGCGACCTGGTCCGCGATCTGCCGGAAGAACAGGCCGTAGCCGGGCGCCAGCGCCGCGAGCACGGCCCGGTGCAGCGGCGACTGCTCCAGCGGAAGCGCGGCCGGGAGCAGCAGCGGGGCCGAGTCGGCCGGGCAGAGCGTGATCCAGCCGTCCTTCCCGGCCAGCGCGCCCGCGCCGGACCAGAGCACCTCGCCGGAGGCGGTCAGCTCGTCCAGCATCGCCGGGTGGTAGTCGGCGACCCGGGACGGCAGCACCATTCGCTCCAGCGCCGAGGCGGGCACCAGCGCCCCCTGCAGCTGCTCGACCGCGCGCAGCAGCCCGTCCACGCCGCGCAGCCGGTGCGCGCCCAGGTGCTGCCACTGCGGCAGGAAGGCGGCCAGGGCGCGCGGCGGCACCGGCTCCACCTCGTGCCGCAGCGCGGCCAGCGAGCGCCGCCGCAGCCGCCGCAGCACCTCGGCGTCGCACCACTCCGGGCCGGCGCCGCCGGGCCGGAACTCGCCCTGGACCACCCGTCCGGTCCCGGCCAGCCGTTGCAGGGTGCCCAGCACCACGGCCGGGCCGAGCCCGAACCTGGCCGCGGTGTCGGCCACGGTGAACGGGCCGCGGGTACGGGCGTGCCGGGCCAGCAGGTCGCCGAGGGGGTCCTTGACCGGCTCGGTGAAGGCCTCCGGGACGCCCACCGGCAGGGGGGCGCCCAAGGCGTCGCGGAGCCGTCCGGCGTCCTCGATCGCGGCCCAGCGCCGCTCGCCGGCGATCCGGACCGCGATGATCCGGCGGGCCGCCTCCAGCTCGGCGGGCCAGGCCGGGTCGCAGCCGCGTACGGCCAGCTCGTCCGGGCTGAGCGGGCCGAGCAGCCGGAGCGCGTCGGCCACGCCCTCGGCGTCCCTGATCCGGCGCTCGGGGGTGAGCCGTCGCAGCTCGGCGTCCAGCTCCTCCAGCACGGCGGGGTCGAGCAGTTCGCGCAGCTCGGCCTGGCCGAGCAGTTCGGCCAGCAGCCGGGAGTCCAGCGCCAGGGCGGCGGCCCGGCGCTCGGCGAGCGGGGAGTCGCCCTCGTAGAGGAACTGGGCGACGTAGCCGAACAGCAGCGAGCGGGCGAAGGGGGAGGGCTCGGGGGTGGTGACCTCGACCAGCCGGACCCGGCGGGACTCGATGTCGCCCATCAGCTCGACCAGCCCGGGCACGTCGAAGACGTCCTGCAGGCACTCCCTGACCGCTTCGAGGACGATCGGGAACGAGCCGAACTCGCTGGCGACCTGCAGCAGTTGGGCCGATCGCTGGCGCTGCTGCCAGAGCGGGGTGCGGCGGCCGGGGCTGCGTCGGGGGAGCAGTAGGGCACGGGCGGCGCACTCGCGGAACCGGGAGGCGAACAGTGCGGAGCCGCCGACCTGGTCGGTGACGGTCTGTTCGATGCTGCCGGAGTCGAAGACGGTGGCGTCCGCGCCGATCGGGGCGTCGTCGGCGGCCGTGAGCGGCGCGTCGGGGTTGGCGTCGGGGTCGGGGAAGTCCAGCAGGTCGGCGTCGGGCAGGCGCAGCACGATGCCGTCGTCGGCGTGCATCACCTGGGCGTCCAGGCCGTGCTTCTCGGACAGCCTGGCCCCCAGCGCCAGCGCCCAGGGGGCGTGCACCTGGGCGCCGAAGGGGGAGTGCACCACGATCCGCCAGTCGCCCAGCTCGTCCCTGAACCGCTCGACCACGATGGTGCGGTCGTCCGGGAGGTGCCCGGTGGCCTTGCGTTGCTCGGCCAGGTAGGAGAGCAGGTTGGCGGCGGCCCAGTCGTCGAGGCCGGCCCGGTGCAGCCGGGCGGTGGCGTCCTCGGGGGTCAGCCCGCCCAGCTCGCGCAGGAAGGCGCCGACGGCGCGGCCCAGCTCCAGCGGGCGGCCGAGCGAGTCGCCGTGCCAGAACGGCAGCTTGCCGGGGATGCCGGGGGCGGGGGAGACCAGCACCTGGTCGTGGGTGATGTCCTCGATCCGCCAGGAGGAGGTGCCCAGCGTGAAGACGTCGCCGACCCGCGACTCGTACACCATCTCCTCGTCCAGTTCGCCCACCCGTCGCCCGCCGCCACCCTTCTGAGGAAACGCTGCGCGTTCCCCCTCCCCCTTGCCTCCCCCCCTCTTCGGGTCCTGACCGGCCAGGAAGACGCCGAACAGGCCGCGGTCCGGGATCGTCCCGCCGGAGGTGACGGCGAGCCGCTGGGCGCCGGGGCGGCCGGTGACTGTGCTGGCCACGCGGTCCCAGACCACCCGCGGGCGCAGCTCGGCGAAGGCGTCGGACGGGTAGCGCCCGGCCAGCATGTCCAGCACCGCCTCGTACGCGGACTGCGGCAGCGCGGCGAACGGCGCGGCCCGGCGGACCAGCGCCAGCAGCTCGTCCACGTCCCAGGCGTCCATCGCGGTGATCGCGACGATCTGCTGGGCCAGCACGTCCAGCGGGTTGCGCGGGATCCGGAGCGACTCGATCGCGCCACCGCGCATCCGCTCCACCACCACCGCGGCCTGCACCAGGTCACCGCGGTACTTGGGGAAGACCACGCCGGTGGACACCGCCCCGACCTGGTGCCCGGCCCGGCCGACCCGTTGCAGCCCGGAGGCGACCGAGGGCGGTGACTCGACCTGGACCACCAGGTCCACCGCGCCCATGTCGATGCCCAGCTCCAGGCTGGAGGTGGCGACCACGGCCGGGAGCAGGCCGGACTTGAGCTGCTCCTCGACGTCGGCGCGCTGCTCCTTGGAGACCGAGCCGTGGTGCGCCCGGGCCAGCACCGGCGGGGCTGCCTTGTTCACCCCCGCCTGGGCCATCAGCTTCGCCGGAGCATGTACGTCGGCCAGAGGCTCGCCGGTGGTGCGCTCGTGGGCGATCTCGTTCAGCCGCCCGCACAGCCGTTCGGCAAGTCGGCGGGAGTTGGCGAAGACGATGGTGGAGCGGTGCGCCTGGACCAGGTCGGTGATCCGCTCCTCGACGTGCGGCCAGATCGAGGTGTTCTGCTCCGGCTCCTCGGTGCCCGGCCTGCCGCCGGACAGCTCGCCCAGGTCCTCGACCGGGACCACCACCGACAGGTCGAACCGCTTCTCCGAGGGCGGTTGAACGATCGTCACCTTGCGCTGCGGCGACAGGAATCGGGCCACCTCGTCCACCGGCCGGACGGTCGCGGACAGCCCGATCCGCCGGGCCGGGACCGGCAGCAGCTGGTCCAGGCGCTCCAGGGTGAGCGCCAGGTGCGCGCCGCGCTTGGTCCCGGCGACGGCGTGCACCTCGTCCAGGATCACCGTCTCCACCCCGCGCAGCGCCTCGCGGGCGGCCGAGGTGAGGATCAGGAACAGCGACTCGGGGGTGGTGATCAGGATGTCCGGCGGGTGGGTGGCGAAGCGCCGCCGCTCGGACGGAGGAGTGTCGCCCGAACGGATGCCGACCTCGATCTCCGGTTCGGGCAGCCCGAGCCGCTGCGCCGCCTGCCGCAGCCCCGCCAGCGGGGACCGCAGGTTCCGCTGCACGTCGACGGCCAGGGCCTTCAGCGGGGAGACGTAGAGGACCCGGCAGCGCTTGCGGGTCTCCGTGGGCGGCGGGGTGACCGAGAGCCGGTCCAGCGCGGAGAGGAAGGCCGCGAGGGTCTTCCCGGAGCCGGTGGGGGCGACCACCAGGACGTCCGAGCCCTCGGCGATGGCCTTCCAGGCCCCCGCCTGAGCGGTGGTGGGGGCCTGGAAGGCCCCGGTGAACCAGTCCCGCGCGGGCGCGCCGAAGCCGGCCAGCGGGTCGTCCCCGGCGGGACTGCCGTTGGCGGCGGACGGTGGGCTCGTGGAACCGGCCATGTCCTCATGGTGCACCGCGCCACTGACAAGTCCGCGGGAGCGGGTCCGGGCGGGTCCGGAGGAGTCCGCGCAGGCGTGATCAGAAATCCACTCATATCGTATGAATACTTCCGTATCCATCCCTGGGCGGAGGCTTTCCGAGCGGTGGAGGCATCGGTGCGGCGGACGACCAGTGCGGGTTCCGGTCCTGGCCGCTCCGGAC
The DNA here is from genome assembly GCF_042510955.1 of Streptacidiphilus cavernicola. Classification (NCBI taxonomy): domain Bacteria; kingdom Bacillati; phylum Actinomycetota; class Actinomycetes; order Kitasatosporales; family Streptomycetaceae; genus Streptacidiphilus; species Streptacidiphilus cavernicola. Next base: position 125,281 of record NZ_JBHFAB010000021.1, on the reverse strand, counting down.
TGGTGCTGCGCTGCGGCGTGGTCCTGGGCCTGGCGGCGCTGCTGCTCGGCGGCGAGGTGCCGTTCGACAGCGGCGCGTCCGCGCTGACGCTCAGTTACCTGGTGGTGGGCCGGGTGGACGGGCCCGGCGGGGTGCCGGCCGCCGAGGACGCGGTGCGGCAGGCGGGCGGACGGGTGGTGCACGCGTACCCGCAGATCGGCACGGTGCTGGCGTACAGCTCGGACGCGGGATTCGCCGGACTGGCCCGCAGTGCCCCCGATGTGGCCGCGGTCGGCGCGACCAGGACCGCGCCGATGAGCGACTCCGGCTCGGACGCCGACGCCGCGGGCGCGGCGGTCCCGGCCGCGGCGGCCCGGGTGCCGGGGCAGGACGCCCGGCCCGCCCAGGCCGCGCCGGAGTCCCGCGCCGAGGACGACACCCCGCCCGCGCCCGACCCGGGCGGCCGGGCCCAGTGGAACCTGCGGATGATGGGCCCCGCCGCGGGCGCCCGGCTGCCGGCGCTGAAGGACGTGGTGGTCGCGGTGCTCGACTCCGGGGTCGACGACACCCACCCGGACCTGCGCACCGCCGTCGATCCGGCCCGCTCCGCCTCCTGCGCCACCGGCGTCCCCGACCCCACCCCCGGCGCCTGGCGGCCGGACCCCGACGTGGGCGAGAGCGGCCACGGGACGCACGTCAGCGGCATCATCGCGGCGGACCGGGTCGGCGACGGGGTGGCCGGAGTGGCCCCCGGCGCGCGGATCGCGGCCGTCCGGCTGCTCGGATCGGCCGGGCAGTACTACACCGAGAACATGGTCTGCGGCTTCCTCTGGGCGGCCGACCACGGCGCCCGGGTGATCAACGACAGCTACTTCGCCGACCCCTGGAAGTACAACTGCCCGAACGACCCGGACCAGGCCGCGCTCACCGTCGCGGTCGGCCGCGCGGTCGCCTACGCGCAGCGGAAGGGCGCCCTGGTGGTCGCCTCGGCCGGGAACGACGCCCAGGACCTGGCCGGTGCGCGGACCGACGACCGCAGCCCCAACGACCGGGTGGTGGGCGCCCCGCCGCTCAGCAGGCGGCTCGGCCCGGACTGCATCCGGCTGCCCGGCGGCCTGCCCGGCGTGCTGGACGTCAGCGCGGTGGACGCCGACGGCAGCCTGTCCGGCTACTCCAACTGGGGCAAGGGCCAAGTGCAGTTGGCCGGCCCCGGCGGCGACCCGGACGGCGGGCCGGCCCAGGCCGTGGTCTCCGACTGGCCGGGCGGCGGTTACGCGGCCCTGGCCGGGACGTCGATGTCGGCCGCCGCGGTCAGCGGCGCCGCCGCGGTGGAGGCCGCCCGGCACCCCGGCGACACCGGCGCGGAGCTGGCCCAGCGGCTGGAACGGGACGCGCTGCCCGAGGACTGCCCGTCCGGACGGGTCGGCGGCGCGGGCTGCCCAGGGGCGGCGTACTACGGCTACGGGCTGGTGGAGCTCCCGCTGACGGACCGTTGAGCGCGCCGCTCAGCTGCCGCCGGGGCTCCCGACCACGTCGCGGAAGTAGGCCAGCAGCGCCCGGACGATCTCGTCCTCCATGGCCGGCAGCTCCTCCGGCGAGGCGCCGATGACCAGCGGCAGCGAGCCCTTGAACAGGTAGACCGAGACCTCGGCGGCGCGGCGCAGGTCGGCCTCGGGCAGTCCCGGCGCCAGCAGGCGGATCAGGTCGGCCACCCCGGCCAGCATCGAGGCGTGCAGCGGCTCGTGCATGTCGGCCAGACGCTGCGGGATGCCGGGGCCCATGAACAGCACCGGGCAGGCCGGGTTCTCCCGGTGGAACCGGAGTATCGGCCGGAGCACCCGGGGGAGCAGCTCGTCCAGCGGCAGCGCGGCCGGGTCCGGGACCGCGAGCAGGCCCCGCAACTCGACCAGCTGCTCGGCGAACCGGCCGGCCAGGGCGTCGGCCATGGCGTCCTTGTTGGGGAAGTACTGGTACAGCGTGCCGGGGGAGACCCCGGCCCTGGCGGCGATGGCGTTGGTGGTGGTGGCGGAGTAGCCGGACTCGGCGAACACCTGCCCGGCGGCGTCGAGCAGTTCGGCCATCCGCCGCTCGCCCCGCGCCTGCCGCCGCTTCGGTGCGGCCGCTGCCTGCTGTGCCATCCCTGCCTCCGTTGTGCTGATCCGCCCCAAGTCTAGGTGCGTTGACTAATGCGAGCAAAGACTCGTATTGTCAGCCAGAGAAAGCGAGCAATCGCTCGCATTTAAGCCTTCGCCTAGGGGACAGCCATGTCTGCCGTCGTCGAAACCGCCTCCGTTCCGGACGGGACCGCCGCCGATCCGGCGCCCGGCGCCCACCGCTGGTGGACCCTCGGGATCGTCTCGATCGCCACCTTCATGCTGATGCTCGACCTCACCGTGGTGAACGTCGCGCTGCCCGACCTGCGCACCTCGCTGCACGCCGGCTTCTCCGACCTGCAGTGGGTGCTCGACGCCTACGCCCTCACCCTCGCGGTCTTCCTGCTCACCGGCGGCTCGCTGGCCGACCGGCTCGGCCGCAAGCGGGTGTTCACGGCCGGATTCGCGATCTTCACCCTCGCCTCGCTGGCGGCCGGGGCCGCGCCCGGCATCCTGGCACTCAACCTCGCCCGCGGCGCCCAGGGCGTCGGCGCGGCCGTGCTGTTCGCGGTCGGCCCGGCGCTGCTCGGCCAGGAGTTCCGCGGCAAGGACCGGGCCACCGCCTTCGGCGTCTTCGGCGGGGTGGCCGGCCTGGCCATCGCCTTCGGCCCGCTGATCGGCGGCGGCCTCACCGACGGGCTCAGCTGGCGCTGGATCTTCCTGGTCAATGTGCCGATCGGGATCGCCGCCATGGTCCTCGGTCTGCTGCGGCTGCGCGAGTCCACCGAACCGGGCGCGCACCGGGTGGACTGGCCCGGCCTGGCGGTGTTCTCGGCCGCGCTGACCCTGCTGGTGCTGGGCTTCCTGCGGGGCGAGGCGGAGGGCTGGACCAGCCCGCCGATCCTCGGCATGTTCGCCGGCTCGGTGCTGCTGCTGGCGCTGTTCGTGCGGGTCGAACGGCGGGCCGGGGCCGACGCGATGCTCGACCTGTCGCTGTTCCGGATCCGGACCTTCAACGGCGTCTCCGCCGCCACCCTGCTCGGCAACGCGGCCGGGATGTCGGCGATCTTCCTCCAGGTCTCCTACGTGCAGAACGTGCTCGGCTACTCGCCCTGGGCGGCCGGGCTGCGGTTCCTGCCGATGACGCTGACCCTGTTCGTGGTCGCCGCGGTCACCGGCAGCCTCACCGTCGCGGTCCCGCCGCGGATCCTGGTCGGCACCGCGCTCTCGCTGATGGCAGTCGGTCTCGGCCTGGTCGCCCTGGTCGACGTGCACAGCTCCTGGACCGCGCTGCTGCCCAGCATGCTGGTGACCGGCGCCGGGATGGGCATGTTCAACCCGCCCCGGGCCTCGCTGTCCATCGCCGTGGTCGAACCGGGACGCGCCGGGATGGCGGCCGGGATGGGCGAGACCTTCCAGCAGGTCGGGATCGCCATCGGGATCGCCGGCTTCGGCGCCCTGTTCCAGCACCGGGTGGTCGCCGCCTTCGCCGCCTCCCCGGCCGGCAGCGCGCTGGGCCCGCAGGCGCACACCTTCGGCCAAGGCGTCGCGGCGGGCGCCGGCGACCAGCTCGCCCGCACCCTGCCCAGCGGCGTCGCCCAGCCGGTCGCCGAGGCCGCCAGGACCGCGTTCGTGCACGGCCTCGACCAGGTGCTGCTCTACTGCGGCGCGGTCGCCGCCGTCGCCGCGCTGATCGCCTTCGCCCTGATCCGGCGCAGCGACCTGCACGAGAGCGCGCTCGCCGGGGCGGAGAACGCCCCGGTGGACTGACCCCGCGCCGGACCGGGGCGGGGTGCGAGGATGGGCGCACGGGAGGCCGCCATGACCGAGGAACGCGCGTACTACTGGACCCATCCGGCTCTGCCCGAGGTCGACCTGCTGGACGCCCACTACGTCCGGCACAACTTCGGCAAGCACACCCACGACGGCTATGTGATCGCCGCGATCACCGAGGGCGTCGAGTCGTTCCACCACCGCGGCACGGTGGAGACCGCGGTCGCGGGCAGCCTCGCCCTGGTCGACCCGGACACCCTGCACACCGGCCACGCCGGGCACCCCGGCGGCTGGTCCTACCAGGTGCTCTACCCGAGCACAGCCAGTGTCGCCCAGGTCGCCGCGGAGATCGGCGCCCCGGGCGGCACCCCCGCCTTCCGCGCGGCCGTCGCCGTGGACGACGAGCTGTCCCGGCTGGTCTGCCGGGTGCACCTGGCCGCCGGGCAGAACCAGGGCCTCGCCGCCAGCACCCTGCTCCGGCTCACCCTGGCCCGCGCGGTCCGGCTGCACACCAGCGCCCGCGGCCCGGACGCGCCCCCGGCCGCGGCCGGCCGCGAGGCCGCCCGCAGGGCCCGCGACCTGATCGCCGCCGACCTCACCGACCCGCCGACCCTGGAGCGGCTCGCCGCGCTGGTCGGCTCGGCCCCGTTCCCGCTGCTCCGGGCCTTCCGCGCAGCCTACGGGCTGCCGCCGCACGCCTGGCTCACCCAGCGCCGGGTCAACACGGCCCGCAGGCTGCTGGACGCGGGCGCGATGCCGGCCGAGGTGGCCGCCGCGGTCGGCTTCGTGGACCAGGCCCACCTCACCCGGCACTTCCGACGGATCGTCGGGGTGCCGCCGGGCGCGTACCGCAGCGGTCGCAAGAACGTACAAGACCCGGTGCCGGCGACTGCGCCAGCATGGCCGGATGACAGCACCGCACCGGGCGGACTCCGCCCCGGGCCCCGTCCCGACCTCCGGCCGAGCCGCTGACCCGGCGACGGCCGCAGCGCGGGCCCGCCCCGACGCCGCCGTGGTGCGTGACGCGCTCGGGGTCGGGCTGGCCGTGGGCGCGTCCGGCCTCGCCTTCGGCATCGCCGGGGCCACCGCGCACCTGACGCTCTGGCAGACCTGCGCGCTCAGCTTGCTGGTCTTCACCGGCGCCTCGCAGTTCGCGCTGGTCGGAGCACTCGCCGCCGGGGCCGCCCCGCTCGCGGCCGTCGCCGGGGCGCTGTTCCTCGGCGTCCGCAACTGCCTCTACGGGCTGCGGCTCGGCCCCCGGCTGCGACTCCCGCGCCGACTGCGGCCGTTCGCCGCGCAGATCGTGATCGACGAGACCACGGCGGTCACCCTGGTGCAGCCGGACCAGCGCTCCGCCCGGATCGGGTTCGGGGTCACCGGGGGCAGCCTCTACCTGGTCTGGAACCTGTCCACGCTCGGCGGCGCGCTGGGCGCGGGCGCGCTCGGCGACCCGTCCCGCTACGGCCTGGACGCGGCCGGGCCCGCGGTGTTCCTGGCCCTGCTGTGGCCCCGGCTGCGCGAGGGCGGCGAGGAGCGCTCGGTCGCGCTGCTGGGCGCGCTGCTCGCGCTGGCCGCCGTCCCGCTGCTCCCGGCCGGGGTGCCGGTGCTGCTCGCGGTCCTGGCCGTGCCGGCGGTCGCGCTGCTGGGCCGGGCCCGTAAGGGCGGGGCCGGGAAGGGCGGTGACGGGGCGTGAGCGTCTGGAGCGCGGTGCTGCTCACCGCCGCCGGCTGCTACCTCTGCAAACTGCTGGGGCTCTCGGTCCCGGCCGGGCTGCTGGACCGGCCCGCGGTACGGCGGTTCGCCGCGCTCGCGCCGGTCGCCCTGCTGGCCGCGCTGACCGCGCTGCAGACCTTCGGCCACGGCGTGCACGGGCTCGGGGTGGACCCGAGGGCGGCCGGCCTCGCCGCCGCCGGGGCGGCGCTCTGGTGCCGGGCGCCGTTCCTGGCGGTGGTGCTGGTCGCGGTGGTCGTCACCGCGCTGGTCCGACTGCTCTGACGGCGCGTGATACTGGGTGCCATGCGGCTGACGGAGTTCTGGAACAGGATGAACGCCCACTTCGGGGCGGTGTACGCGGACAGCTTCGCGCGGGACCACGTGATGACCGAGCTGGGCGGCCGGACCGTGCACCAGGCCCTGGAGGCCGGGTGGGACGCCAAGGAGGTGTGGCGGGCGGTGTGCTCCGCGATGGACGTGCCCGCGTCGGCGCGCTGAGCACACTATCGAACTGATGTTCTCTATAGTGGGATGCGGCGGGTTATCCACAGCCTTCGGTCCGGACGGCGTCCGATTGTCAGTGGTGCGCGCTAGCGTCTTCGGTGATGAAGCGCTCAGCACAGACCCCCAGGACGGAATCCATGGCAGCGAATGACCGCGAGCGGGCCCTCGAGACCGCGCTCGCCCAGATTGAACGGCAGTTCGGCAAGGGCTCCGTCATGCGCCTCGGCGACGAGGTCCGCGCCCCGATCGAGGTCATCCCGACCGGCTCGATCGCGCTGGACATCGCCCTCGGCGTCGGCGGCCTGCCGCGCGGCCGGGTGGTCGAGGTGTACGGGCCGGAGTCCTCCGGCAAGACCACGCTCACCCTGCACGCGGTGGCGAACGCGCAGAAGGCCGGCGGCATCGTCGCCTTCATCGACGCCGAGCACGCGCTCGACCCCGACTACGCCAAGAAGCTCGGCGTGGACATCGAGAACCTGCTGATCTCCCAGCCGGACACCGGCGAGCAGGCGCTGGAGATCACCGACATGCTGATCCGCTCCGGCGCGGTCGACCTGATCGTGATCGACTCGGTGGCGGCGCTGGTGCCCCGCGCCGAGATCGAGGGCGAGATGGGCGACTCCCACGTCGGCCTGCAGGCCCGGCTGATGAGCCAGGCGCTGCGCAAGATCACCGGCGCGCTGAACCAGTCCAAGACCACCGCGATCTTCATCAACCAGCTCCGCGAGAAGGTCGGCGTGATGTTCGGCTCGCCGGAGACCACCACCGGTGGCCGGGCGCTGAAGTTCTACGCCTCGGTCCGGCTGGACATCCGCCGGATCGAGACGCTGAAGGACGGCACCGAGGCGGTCGGCAACCGGACCCGGGTCAAGGTGGTCAAGAACAAGGTGGCCTCGCCGTTCAAGCAGGCCGAGTTCGACATCATCTACGGCCAGGGCATCAGCCGCGAGGGCGGCCTGATCGACATGGGCGTGGAGCAGGGCTTCGTGCGCAAGGCCGGCGCCTGGTACACCTACGAGGGCGACCAGCTCGGCCAGGGCAAGGAGAACGCCCGCAACTTCCTCCGCGACAACCCGGAGCTGGCGGACGAGATCGAGAACAAGATCAAGGAGAAGCTCGGCGTCGGGCCGCGCAAGGTCGAGGGCGCCGCGCCCGCGGTCAAGGAGATCACCCCGGTGGTGAAGTCGGTGACCACCAAGGCCAGCAAGGCCAGGGCGGAGAAGGCCGCCGCCGCCGCGGCGGCTCCGGCGGAGCCCGCGGTGACCGTGCCGGCCCCGGCCGCCCCGGTGACACCGGAGCCGGTGGCCGCTGCGGCCAAGTCCTGACCGTGCCACCGGAAACCGTGCCCGAACGCGAGGCCTGGGGGCCGCTCGACTGGTCGGTCAACGGCGTCGGCGGGGAGGGGGTCGACCTCCTCCCCGCCGACCCCGAGCCGGGCTCCGGCCTTGAGCAGGGCTTTGACCTGGAGCTCGACCCGGATTCGGACCCTGAGCCCGGGCCCGGGCGTCGGCCCCGGTCGGCAGGGGAGCCGCGCGAGCAGGCTCCGGAGGAGCCGAGGGATCCGGTGGTCCAGGCCAAGGCGCTGTGCCTGCGCCTGCTCACCGGCTCGTCGAAGACCCGCAAGCAGCTCGCCGACGCGATGCGCAAGCGCGAGATCCCGGACGAGGCCGCCGAGGAGGTGCTCTCCCGCTTCGAGGAGGTCGGGCTGATCGACGACGCCGCCTTCGCCGACGCCTGGGTGGAGTCCCGTCACCGCGGGCGCGGCCTGGCCCGCCGCGCGCTGGCGATGGAGCTGCGCAGCCGGGGCGTCGACCACGCCGTGGTGGCCGAGGCGGTGCAGCGGCTCGACCCGGAGCAGGAGACCGACACGGCCCGGGAGCTGGTCCGGCGCAAGCTGCGTTCGACCAGCGGCCTGGACCGGCAGGTCCGGCTCCGTCGGCTGGCCGGGATGCTGGCCCGGCGCGGCTATCCGGAGGGCCTGGCCCTGCGGGTGGTCCGGGAGGCGCTGGACGCCGAGCGCGCGGGGGACGGAGCAGACGAACCGGGCGGGGACTTCTGGGAGGACTGAGAGTGAAGGTAGGGGCAAGAAGTCAAGGAGGAGATGTGAATGGGCTGATGATGAACAGTCAGGTTCGATCGCTATCTTGACCGTTTCGTAACCTGGTCTTAGCCTCACATGCAGTGAGGGATCGCTAGCGGCGCACCCCGAACGGCCCTATCGCCTGCAGGGGAGGACCGATGGAGATCGCGCTTTTCGTGGTGGCGGGTCTGGTCCTGGCAGGATTGGCGCTGGCGTCACGCGCCCAGTTCCGGCGCGGCCGGGAGGAATTGGCCCGGTTGCGGGACGAGTGGGAGCGCCGGGAGTCGCGCAGCGCCGAGCGCGAAGGCCGCCTCGACGAGGAGCAGCGCCGACTGCACGGCTGCGCGGTCGAGGCCGCCGAGACCCAGGCCGTGCTGGCCAGGCAGCGTGAGGAGATCCGTGCCCAGGCCGTGCTGGCGGAAACCGAGCAGCGGCTGGCGCTGGAGCGCACCGCGGGCCTGACCGCGGCCCAGGCCAGGACCGAGATCGTCAGGGCCGCCGAGGAGCAGGCCAAGCGCGAGGCGGTGCGGACGGTCCGGGAGATCGAGCGCCGGGCCCGGAGCGAGGGCGAGGCGCGGGCCAGGGAGATCGTCGCCACAGCGGTCCAGCGGATCGCGGCCGAGCAGACCGCGGACTCGGTGGTCGCGGTGGTCCGGCTGCCCGGGGACGAGATGAAGGGCCGGATCATCGGCCGCGAGGGCCGCAACATCCGCTCGTTCGAGTCGGTGACCGGGGTGAACCTGGTGATCGACGACACCCCCGCCACGGTGCTGCTCTCCTGCTTCGACCCGGTCCGCCGGGAGGTCGGCCGGCTCACCCTGGAGGCCCTGGTCGCCGACGGCCGGATCCACCCGATGCGGATCGAGGAGGAGTACGAGCGCAGCCAGGTCGAGGTGGAGCGGCTCTGCGCCCGCGCCGCCGAGGACGCGCTGGCCGAGGTCGGCGTCGGCGAGATGCACCCCGAACTGCTGCGCCTGCTCGGCCGGTTGCGCTACCGCACCTCCTACGGCCAGAACGTGCTCGGACACCTGGTGGAGTCGGCGCACATCGCCGGGATCATGGCCGCGGAGCTGCGGGTCGATCCGGTCCTGGTGAAACGTTGCACCCTGCTGCACGACGTGGGCAAGGCACTGACCCATGAGGTGGAGGGCAGTCACGCGCTGATCGGCGCGGAGCTGGCGCGGCGCTACGGCGAGGCCGACGAGGTGGTCCACGCGATAGAGGCGCACCACGGCGAGGTCGACCCGCAGACCGTCGAGGCGGTGCTGACCCAGGCGGCGGACGCCTGCTCCGGCGGGAGGCCCGGCGCGCGCCGGGAGTCGGTGGAGCTGTTCGCCCGCAGGCTGGAGCGGCTGGAGGCGATAGCCCGGCGGCACGAGGGAGTGCACAAGGTGTTCGCGATGCAGGCCGGGCGGGAGGTCCGGGTGATGGTCCTGCCCGAGGCGGTGGACGACCTGCAGGCGCAGGTGATCGCCAGGGACGTGGCCAAGCAGGTCGAGGAGGAGCTGACCTATCCGGGCCAGATCCGGATCACCGTGATCCGCGAGAGCCGAGCCACCGAGTTCGCCCGCTGACCGGCTGCGCCGGGGCTCCACCGGTGACCCCGCTGCTGGCCCGGCTGCGCCGGGGCTTGGCCGGTGGCCACGCCGTGCTGGGGCTCCGCCGCTGAGCCCGCCGCCAGGCCCGCACCTCGCCGCTGACTCCACCGCGACAGGGGTCCCGCCGGGTCAGGCTCCCGGCTGGTCCGTTGCGGGTGTCCAGCCCGCGGGGCGTTGTACCGGCAGGCCCGCCGCAGCCCAGGCCTGGAAGCCGCCGATCAGGTCGGTCGCCCGGTGCAGGCCCAGCGCCTGCAGCGACCGTGCGGCCAGGCTGGAGGCGTAGCCCTCGTTGCACAGCACCACCACCCGGACGCCGTGCCCGGTCGCCTCCGGCAGCCGGTGCGCCGAGCGCGGGTCGAGCCGCCACTCCAGCTCGTTGCGTTCCACCACCAGCGCGCCCGGCACGATCCCGTCCTGGTCCCGCAGCGCGGCATAGCGGATGTCCACCAGCAGTGCGTCCCCGGCCGCCGCGGCGTCCGCCGCCTGCCGCGGGGTCAGCCGGTCGAGGTGGCCGCGCTCCTGTTCCAGCAGCTCGTCGATCCCGAGCCCCGGCGCGGGAACGGGAGCAGGCCCGGGAACCGCCGCCGAGGTCACCACTGCTCGGGTCCCTCGACCAGGGCCAGCCGCAGGGTGTGGCCGGAGCGGGCGTAGCGCCGCTGCATCGGCAGCGGCGGGTAGTAGCAGTGCACGGACACCGCGACCTGCTCCTCCGAGGGGTTGATCACCTGGTGCACATGGTGCGGGCCGAAGGACCGCCCGCGTCCGGCCGGAAGGCTGCGCTGCCGGTCGACCCCCTCCATCAGCTCCAGGCTGCGCCACCCCGCGGTCGGGATCGGCAGCCCCAGCGACAGTTCGCTCAGCTCGCCGCTGGCGGTGACGAACGCGCCGCTCGACCCGCCGTGGTCGTGCCAGCCGGTCTCCGACCCGGGCGGCCAGCCGATCAGCCAGGCCTCGCTGCCCTTCGGGCCCTGGAGCCGCACCCAGGTGCGCTCCTCCGGGTTGATCGCGAGCTGCGCCAGCACCTCGGGGTCGGCGGCGGTCTCCCGGGCGAAGGCGAGCAGCTCGGCGAGGGTGGGGGCGGGGGAGGAGGACCTCCTCGGGGAACGGGCGGGGGCACTGGTGATCGACACGGGGCATCCTCAGGGGTGTGCTGACGACCGGGTACGCGAACAACCCGCGCGTCGTTGCGCGGGTACGCGAAAGCAGGGGAGGGCGGACCCGCGCGCACGGAGCGCCGAGGGTACGCCGGGGAGCGGATCGGGCCGCTGGGGTGGTGCTAGGGCTGGGGCAGGACGGCTGCTAGCCGGGTGTACAGACCGCGCCCAGGTACCGGACCAGGTCCAGGTGGGCACGGCGCACCAGGCGCACGCCGGTGGTCTCGCAGGAGGGCAGCGTTCCGACGTCCCGGGGGGCGACACCCGGGCTCTCAGCCGAAACTCCGAGGGGCCGAAGCCTCCTGTACTGCTGCCGCATGGGCGTCAGTGAAGCACGGGGTCCGTTGATCGTCAAGACTGAGCAGCCGTCAGACCGGCTGGTGGACGGCCGGTTCAAGCGCCCGTCAAGCCCTGGCCCGGTCCGCTGGAACGCGCTCTCCTGCCCCGGCCGCGCCCCGGCCGCGCGGGGTCGGCAGCTCGGCCGAGCCGCCCCTGGCCCGGTCGGCCAGGGTCCACAGGTCGTCGGGGCGGCAGCCGTGCACCGCGGCGACCAGGTGCCCGTCCGGCCGGATCAGCAGCACGGTGTGCGGGGTGGCCGACGGGTAGGCCTCGGTGACCAGCAGCTCGGCCGGCAGCGGCAGCGCCCGGGTGGCCTCGGTGAGCTGCGGCATCAGTCCGGCCCCGAGCCAGTGCTCCACTGCCCAGACGGTGGTGCCGGGGGCGACCAGCACCACCAGGAAGCCCCGGCCGAGCCGGGCCCGGAGCCGGTCCTGGCTGCCGTCGGTGGTGACCACCGGGACGTCCGGGACCAGCACCCCGGGGCTGGTCGGCGACAGCGCCGGGCTGAACGAGGGCCGGGCGGACGCGGACCGGCCGGGCGCGGACGGCGTCGGGTAGGCGGGGGCCGCGCCGAGGCGGCCCCGGCCGAGCGTCCCGTCCGACAGCAGGGTGGCGTTGCGGCGCAGCGAGCCGGAGAGCACGCTGCGCCGGGCCTCCAGCAGCGGGGTGCTCGGCTGGAGCAGCGGCATGGCCTGGTCCACGGCGCGCAGCCGGGCGATCACCGAGCCGCGCCGCTCCAGCTGGTAGGTCGTCAGCAGCCGCTCGGTGGCGCAGTTGTGCCAGACCAGGGCGAGCTTCCAGGCCAGGTTGTCGGCGTCGCGCAGGCCCTCGTCCAGGTTCTGCATGCCGAGCGAGCCGAGCAGGTGGGCGGCGTCCCCGGCGAGGAAGACCCGGCCCACCTGGAACCGGGTGGCCAGCCGCTGCTGCACCACGTAGTCGGCGCTGGTGACCAGCTCGTACGGGGGGACGGCGCCGTCGTGCCAGCCGGCCAGGGTGGCCCGCAGCTGGTCGACCAGCGCGTCCGGGGTGAGCGCGTCCCGGCCCACCGGCAGCCGCCAGTCGAAGCGCCAGACGCCGTCCGGCAGCGGGCGAGCGGTGACCTCGCGGCTGCCGCCGCGGCCGGTCTGCGGCTGCGGGGCGTCCCGGTGCAGCCGGGCCTCGCCGGGGAACGGCAGGTCGACCCTGACCGTGGCGACGGCGTAGTGGTCCGCCGCCGCGCGGCCGGGAAAGCGCAGCTGGAGCTGCTTGCGGACGACCGACCTGGGGCCGTCGCAGCCGACCAGGTGGCTGCCGCGCCACCAGGTCCTGGCGGTGTGCACGCTGACCCCGTCGGCGTCCTGCTCGACCTCGGTGACCACCGAGTCGTGCACCAGCTGGATCAGCGGGGCGGCCGAGACCGCGTCGCGCAGCCCGCGCTGCAGCCGGTGCTGGGCCAGGTGCAGCAGTTCGTCCTCGGGCAGCGGCAGGTGCAGCAGTTCGCGACCGCGCCGCAGGGTGCGCCAGGAGCTCCAGCCGCGGCCGTCGGCGGAGACCCTGGTGTAGCCGAGCCGGGCCAGGAACTCGGTGGTGTCGGCCCGCAGCACGGTGGAACGGGGGCCCTCGGGGGAGACCCCGGCCCCGTCGTCCAGGACCACGGAGGGGACCTGGTGCCGGGCCAGCGCGAGGGCCAGGGCCAGGCCGACCGGACCCGCGCCGACGATGATGACGGGGTCCACACTCGCCCCTCTGTTGGTTCTTCCGGCCCTCGGGCCGACCCGCGGCCGTACGCCGGACGCGGTCGGGCGCCCGGTGCGGGCTCGGCCAGTCATAGAGGTCACTGCAACAGATTGCCTGGTGCATCGTCAAGCAGCGTCAGGTGTACGCCGGTTCGTGGCGTCACCGGTGGGCGCGCGACCCCGGGCGTGCGCGCCCCGGACGCGCCCCGCGGCGGGTCAGCCGGTCGCGGTGGTGGAGAGGAAGGCGCGGGCGCGGGCGGTGCGCGGGGTGGTGAAGAACTCCTCGGGCGCCCCCTGCTCGATGATCCGGCCGCCCTCCATGAACACCACCCGGTCCGCGGCGGTCCGGGCGAACCCTGGATCGCCGGTGGTGACCAGCACCGCCAGCCCGTCCGCGGCGATCCCGCGCAGCAGCGCGGGCAGCGCGGGCAGCGCGGGCGTCTGCGGGGCGTGCGGTGCGGACGCCACGGGCGGCGAGGTCGCCACGGGCGGCGTCTGCGGCGCTGCGGCTGCCGTGGGGAGGTCGACCAGCAGCACCGCGGGCGCGGAGGCCAGGGCGCGGGCGATGGCCACCCGCTGCCGCAGCTCCACGGGCAGTTCCCAGGGGAAGTGCGCGGCGTAGTCGGCCGCGCCGACCCGCGCCAGCAGCGCCGGGGCCCGCAGTTCCTCGTGCGCACGGCCCGGCCGCCAGCGCCAGGGCGAGCCGTTCCCGCGTCCTGCGGCGACGTTCCGCAGGACCGTGCGGTGGGCCGGCAGGCTTCCCGGCTCGGCCACCGGGGCGATGCCGCCGCGCCCGTCGCCGCGCCCGAAGCGGCGCCGTCGCCGCAGCGGGATGCCGTCGAGGGTGATGCTGCCGGAGTCGATCCGCTCGCTGCCGTCGACGGCCCGGCAGAGCACGGTCTTGCCCGCGCCGGACGGGCCGAGCAGCACGGTGACCTGCCCGCCGGGCAGGTCGAGGTCGATCCCGTTCAGTACCTGCACCAGGCCGTTGCGCCGGCTGACGCCGCGCAGCGAGAGCAGGCTCCCGGTGCCGCCGGCCCGCTGCACGCCGTCCGGCACGGTCGGGCCCCCTTGCGTGGTTCGCGGTTGTGTGGTTCGTGGTTCTCCGGACAGACGATATGCCTGATGAGGAGGGTCTTTCAGGGATCTGAGGGGGATTTGAGGTAGCCGGTGTACAAAATCGGGCCGCCCGGCTCGTCGCATCTCGGTAACGGAACGTCCGCTCAGCGGGACAGCCCTTGACCGGGAGGGCGCAACCGGGATGAGGTGCACTCATCAGGCGCGTCCGGAACCGGCCGGACCGCGGCCGGAACCAGGAGAGGGAGAGCACCGTGCGCCTGCTCCTCGTCGAGGACGACGACCATGTGGCTGCCGCCCTGGTCACCGTGCTGAGCAAGCACGGCTTCGAGGTCCGGCACGCCCGCACCGGCAACGAGGCGCTGGACGCCCTGGTGCCGGACGGCCGCGGCCCGTACCGGGTGGTGCTGCTCGACCTGGGCCTGCCGGACCGGGACGGCTTCGAGGTGTGCGGGCAGATCCGCCGCCGCGGCGGCATCCCGGTGATCATGGTCACCGCCCGGTCCGACATCAACTCGCGGATCCACGGCCTGAACCTGGGCGCGGACGACTACGTGGTCAAGCCCTACGACATGGGCGAGCTGCTGGCCCGGATCCACGCCGTGGCCCGGCGCGGCGCGGTCCCCGCGCCGACCGCGCCCGGAGACCGGCCGCGTCCCGCCGACGCCTCCGCCGACGAGCTGGACCGCTCCTGGGGCCTGCGTCTGGACGCCGCCGCCCGCCGCGCCCTGGTCCGCGGCCGGGACGTGCCGCTGACCCGCAAGGAGTTCGACCTGCTGGCGCTGCTCGCGCAGAACCCCGGTGTGGTGATCCGCCGCGAGCAGATCATCAGCGAGGTCTGGCGCAGCAGTTGGGAGGGCACCGCGCGCACCCTGGAGGTGCACGTCGCCTCGCTGCGGCACAAGCTGGCCGTGCCCGCCCTGATCGAGACGGTCCGCGGGATCGGCTACCGGCTGGTGGTCCCCAGGGACGCCGGCTGCCTGCCCGACGGCGCGGACCCGGCGGGCGGTTGATGCGCACCCGACTGCTCGGGATCCTGCTCGCCCTGATGGCCTGTGTCCTGGTCGCCCTCGGCCTGCCGCTCGCGATCAGCGAGGCCGCGGCCGAGCAGCAGCGGCTGGTGGTGGACCGGATCGACGACACCGCGCGGTTCGCCGCGCTGGCCCAGAACCCGGTGGGCCAGGCCGGCGGGCCGATGGCCGGCGAGCAGCTGCGCACGCTGGAGACCGAGGTCAGGCGCTACTACGAGGTCTACGACATCCGGGTCGGGGTGTTCCGGCTCAACGGCGAGCCGATCACCGCCGACCCGGTGAGCTGGACCGACGCCGCCGTCGGCGCCTCGGCCCAGCCGTTCACCGAGGCCCTGGACGGGCGGCGCAGCCACGACCCGCCGCAGGCCTGGCCGTGGCAGCGGGGCCAGCGGCTGGTGGTCGCCTCACCGGTGGTCTGGGACGGCGACGTGGTCGCGGTGGTCGTCACCGAGTCGCCGACCGGTCCGCTCGGCTCCCGCATCCTGCACCGCTGGCTGCTGCTCGCGGGCGGCGAGGCGGCGGCGGTGCTGGTGGCGGTCGCGGCGGCGGTGCTGCTCACCGGGTGGGTGCTGCGCCCGGTCCAGGACCTGGACAAGGTCACCCACGACATCGCCACCGGACGGCTCGCCTCCCGGGTCGCCCCGGCCGGCGGCCCGCCTGAACTACGGCGACTGGCACGGGCGTTCAACGAGATGGCGGACCATGTGGAACAGGTGCTGGACCAGCAGCGGGCCTTTGTCGCGGACGCCTCGCACCAGCTGCGCAACCCGCTGGCGGCACTGATGCTGCGGGTCGAGGCGATGGGCATGGAGCTTCCCGAGGGCCACGAGGGCGAGCTGACCGGGGTACGGGTCGAGGGCCGGCGGCTGGCCACCGTGCTGGACGACCTGCTCGGCCTGGCCGTGGCCGAGCACGCGGGCCAGGGCGCCCGGCCGACGGACCTGGCGGCGCTGGCCGGGGCCCGGGTCGAGGGCTGGTCCGCGCTGGCCCGGGAGCGCGGGGTGGGCCTGGTCCTGGCCGACGCCCCGGAGCCGGAGAGCGGCCGGACCGCGCCCGGCGCGGTCGGCCTGGCCGATCCGGTCGGCTTCGGCAGCGCGCTGGACGCGGTGATCGACAACGCGCTGAAGTTCACCCCGCCCGGCGAACAGGTACGGGTCGCCGTGGCGCGGGCCGGGGACCGGGTCGCGGTCGCCGTCTCCGACGCCGGACCCGGCCTGACCGCCGAGGAGTTGGAGCGGATCGGCGACCGCTTCTGGCGCAGCCCCCGGCACCAGAACGTGGACGGCTCGGGGCTCGGCCTCTCCATCGCCCGCACCCTGCTCACCGCCTCGGGCGGGGAGTTGGAGTTCACCCCGAACGAGCCCTGGGGCCTCACCGTCACCCTCGCCGTCCCCGCGGCGCACCCGGCCGACCGCAAACGCTGACCGGCCACGCCGGAAGCCGCCGCAGAACCGCCGCCGCAGAACCGCCGTCTCAGAGCCGCCGTCTCGGAACGCGCTGCCGGAAGCGGCCGCCGCGCGGAGTCACGCCCGGTGCCGGGGCGTCAGGCCCGGCAGAGCACCTCGCCGTGCAGCACGCTGAACCAGCCGTCCGGGTCGGCCGCCCACGCGCGCCACCCCTCCGCGATCCGGCGCAGCCCGTCCTCGGTGGCGTGGCCGCGTTCGACCGCCTGCCGGGCGATCGCCGAGTCGGTGATCCGCTCCGCCCACATCCCGCCCCACCAGGCCCGTTCCTCGTCCGAGGCGTAGCACCAGGTCCCGGAGCCGGAGGAGATCTGCTCGAATCCGGCCGCGCGGGCCCAGGACCGCAGCATCCGCCCGGCCTCCGGCTCGCCGCCGTTGCCGCGGGCGACCTGGTGGTACAGCGCGTTCCAGTCGTCCAGCGCGGGGACCGCGGGGAACCAGGTGAAGGCCGCGTAGTCGGAGTCGCGGGCGGCGACCCTGCCGCCGGGGCGGCAGACCCTGCGCATCTCCCGCAGTGCCTGGACCGGGTCGGCGACGTGCTGCAGCACCTGGTGCGCGTGGACCACGTCGAAGGAGTCGTCCGGGTAGGGCAGCGCGTGGACGTCGGCGACCTCGAACACCGCGCCGGACACCCCCGCGCCGGTCACCGCCTGCTCGGCCTGGGCCAGCACCTCGGCCGAGCTGTCGATCGCGGTCACCCGGCCCGGGGCCACCGCCAGGGCCAGGTCCGCGGTGATCGTGCCGGGACCGCAGCCGACGTCCAGCAGGTCGAGTCCGAGCTTCAGTTCGGGCAGCAGGTAGGCGGCGGAGTTCGCCGCCGTGCGCCAGCTGTGCGAGCGCAGGACCGCGGCGTGGAAACCATGCGTATAGGTGGACATGCAGCCGACTCTAGAGGACGTCTCTCTCCTTGAGAAGATTTGTCTCACTCTTCGGACCCTCGGTTGAGCCGGGGATTGACCCTGCCAAGGGTCACTGACACATTGGCTGCCGTGAAGCCTCCCGTGCCTTCGCAGCGAGCGGACGACCGCGCCGACCTGCGGATCGACGATCTGGCCCGTGCGGCGGGCACCACCGTCCGCAACGTCCGGTCCTACCAGGACCGCGGCCTGCTGCCGCCCGCCGTCCGGCGCGGCCGGGCCAACGTCTACCAGCAGGTCCACCTGGAGCGGCTCCGGCTGATAGCCCAACTGCTGGACCGCGGCCACACCCTGGCCGGGATCAAGGAGCTGCTGGACGCCTGGGAGAGCGGCACCGGCCTCGGCGGCGTGCTCGGCCTGGTCGCCGAGGTGACCGGCCCGTGGACCGACGTGGAGCCGGTCCGGCTCGGCCGGGCCGAGCTGGTCGAGCGCTTCCACGGGGTCGAGGACCGGCAGGCCATCGCCGACGCGGTCCGGCTCGGCGTGCTGGTCCCGGTGCCCGAGAGCGCCGGGGTGGAGGCGCCGGAGTTCCTGGTGCCCAGCCCCGACCTGCTGGACGTCGCGGTCGAGCTGCACGCCCTCGGTGTGCCGCTGCCCGCCGTCACCGCCCACCTGGAGGAACTCCGCCGGGACATCGGCCGGCTGGCACGCCGTTTCGTGGAGTTCAGCGCCGTCCACATCTTCGTCCGCTATGCGGGACACCAGCTCACCGACGCCGAGGCGGCCGAGGCGGTCGGCACTGTCCGCCGGCTCCGCCCGCTGGCCCGGACCGCGGTGGACGCCGAACTCGCACGCGCCATGCGGCTGGAGGCGACCAAGCTGCTGGACGCCGCGGTCACCGGGCCGCTGCGGGACCTGGTGCGCGGCGAGTTCTGACCCGGCCGCGCCCCGGGCGGCTCACGGTTTCACCGAGCGGTAGTAGCGCCGGGCGCCCTCCGCCAGTGGCAGCGGGTCGGTGTAGATCGCCGAGCGGATGTCCACCAGTTGGGCGGAGTGCACCTTCTGGCCGATCGTGTCCCGGCTGTCGATGATCGCCGCGGTGACCCGCTCGACCAGGCCGGTCGGCACGTCGTCCCTGGTCACCATCAGGTTGGCCACGGCGAGGGTGGAGACCGCGGTGTCCGGCACGGTGTCCGGGTAGGCGCTGGCCGGGACCGTGGAGGTGCGGTAGATCTGGGTGTTCTGCGCGCCCTTGTCCTCCTTGGCGGCGAGCGCGTCCATCTGCGTCGCCAGCCCGCCCAGCTGCACCAGCCGGACATGGCTCTCGGCGGTGAGCGCGGACACCCCGCCGGTCGGCAGGCCGCCGGACCAGAAGAAGGCGTCGATCTTCCCCTCGGCCAGCTGCTTCGGGGCCACGTCGATGCCCAGCGGCAGCGTGGTCAGGTCCCCCTCGGCCGCGCTCAGGTGCGCCACCTGCAGCACCCGCTCCGCGATCAGGGCCACCCCGGACGCCTGCTGCCCGATCCCCACCCGCTTGCCGCGCAGGTCGGCGACGCTGGTGATGGACGAGTCCGAGGGCACGATCAGCTGCACGTAGTCGTCGTAGAGCCGTCCCAGCGAGCGCAGCCGGGTCGCCCCCGGGCCGTGGAAGTGGGCCACCGCGTCCGCCGTGGCGATGCCGAAGGCGTCCTTGCCCTCGCTGATCCGGCTCAGGTTGTCCGGCCCCCCGGCGGTGGGGTCGAGCCGCAGCGTGACCCCCGGCAGGTCCCGCTCCACGGTCGGCCGCAGCAGCGCGCCGTAGCGCTGGTAGACGCCGCCGTTGGAGCCGGTGGCGAGGCCGTAGCCGCCCCTGGGGTAGGACACCCCGCCCGGCGCCTCCAGCCACCAGCCGAACCCGGCCGCGCCCAGCACCACCAGCGCGGTCGCCACCCGGACGGCCCGCGACCGGGCCGCCCGGCGCAGCGTTCCCGGCAGGCCGCCGGACGCGTCCTGCCGTGCGTCCGGGTCCCGGGTGCGCCCCGGGGCCCGGCCGAGGGGCCCGCGCCATCGTCTGCTGTCCGCCATGCGGGTGATCCTGCCAGCCCAGCCCGTACTCTTGGGGGCGTGGGTACCGCTGAAATTTCCAAGACCGCCGCCAAGACGTATGAGATCCGCACGCACGGCTGCCAGATGAACGTGCACGACTCCGAGCGCCTGTCCGGGCTGATGGAGCAGGCCGGCTACGCCAAGGCCCCCTCCGGGGCCGACGCCGACGTGGTGGTGTTCAACACCTGCGCGGTGCGCGAGAAGGCCGACAACCACCTCTACGGCAACCTCGGCCAGCTCGCCTCGGTCAAGGCGGTCAAGCCCGGCATGCAGATCGCGGTCGGCGGCTGCCTGGCGCAGAAGGACCGCGAGACCATCGTGAAGAAGGCCCCCTGGGTCGACGTGGTCTTCGGCACCCACAACATCGGCCACCTCCCCGCGCTGCTGGAGCGCGCGCGGGTGCAGGAGGAGGCCCAGGTCGAGATCCTGGAGTCGCTGGAGGTCTTCCCCTCCACCCTGCCGACCAGGCGCGAGTCCGCCTACGCGGCCTGGGTGTCGATCTCGGTCGGCTGCAACAACACCTGCACCTTCTGCATCGTCCCGGCGCTGCGCGGCAAGGAGAAGGACCGCCGCAGCGGCGACATCCTGGCCGAGGTCGAGGCGCTGGTGGCGGAGGGCGTGGTCGAGGTCACCCTGCTCGGCCAGAACGTCAACGCCTACGGCCAGGACATCGGCGACCGGCAGGCCTTCGGCAAGCTGCTGCGCGCCTGCGGCGGGATCGAGGGCCTGGAGCGGGTCCGCTTCACCTCGCCGCACCCCAAGGACTTCACCGACGACGTGATCGCGGCGATGGCGGAGACCCCGAACGTGATGCACCAGCTGCACATGCCGCTGCAGTCCGGCTCGGACAGCGTGCTGCGGGCGATGAAGCGCTCGTACCGGCAGGAGCGCTACCTCGGCATCATCGGGAAGGTCCGCGCGGCGATGCCGGACGCGGCCATCTCCACCGACATCATCGTGGGCTTCCCCGGCGAGACCGAGGAGGACTTCCAGCAGACCCTGCACGTGGTCCGCGAGGCCCGCTTCGCCCAGGCGTTCACCTTCCAGTACTCCAAGCGGCCCGGCACCCCGGCCGCCGAGATGGCGGGGCAGCTCCCCAAGGCCGTGGTCCAGGAGCGCTACCTGCGGCTGGTCGCGCTGCAGGAGGAGATCTCCTGGGAGGAGAACAAGAAGCAGGTGGGACGGACCCTGGAGGTCCTGGTCGCGGAAGGCGAGGGCCGCAAGGACCAGCACACCGACCGGCTCTCCGGCCGCGCCCCGGACAGCCGCCTGGTCCACTTCACCAAGCCCGCCGAGGGCGTCCGCCCGGGGGACATGGTGACGGTGGAGATCACCTACGCCGCCCCGCACCACCTGCTCGCCGAGGGCGCTCCGTCGGCCGTCCGGCGGACCAGGGCCGGGGACGCCTGGGAGAAGCGGCAGGCCGAGCCCGCCAAGCCGGCCGGGGTGATGCTGGGTCTGCCGAGTGTCGGGGTCCCCGCGCCGCTGCCCGTCGCCGACGCCCCGAGCTGCCGGTAGGGTCGTCCGCATGCTGGTCGCCGCCGCCGTCTGCCCCTGCCCGCCGCTGCTCGTCCCCGAGTTGGCCTCGGGCGCCGCACCCGAGCTGGACGGCCTCCGCGAGGCCTGCGACACCGCACTGCGCGCGGTCCTCGCCGCCGCCCCTGACCTGCTCTGGGTGGTCGGCCCCGGCGCCGAGCACGGCGCCTTCGAGGACGGCGGCACCGGCAGTTTCGCGCCGTACGGGGTGGACCTCGCGGTCACCCTCGGCCTGGGCGACCCGGCCGAGCCGCTGCCCGGATCGCTCTGCGTCGGCGCCTGGCTGCTCGACCGCGCGGGCTGGGCAGGACCGGCCAAGGGCCTCGCCGTCCCCGACTACCTGGAGCCCGAGCTGTGCGCCGCCAACGGCGTCCGGCTGGCCGGTTCGGCCGACCGGGTCGGCCTGCTGGTGCTCGGCGAGGGCAGCGCCCGGCGCGGTCTGAAGGCCCCCGGCTACCTGGACGAGCGGGCCGAGGGCTTCGACGCGGTGGCCGCCCGCGGCCTGGCCGGCGCCGACTCCGGCGGCGAGCTGGCCGGTCTCGACGACGAGCTGGCGTTCGAGCTGATGGCCTCCGGCCGGGCCCCCTGGCAGGTGCTCGCGGGGGCCGCCGCCGATCCCGCGACCGGCCCGCTGGACGCCCGGCTGCACTACCAGGACGCCCCGTACGGGGTCGGCTACTTCGTCGCCGACTGGACCCGGGCGGGCTGAGGGCCCGGACCGCCGCAGCCGGTCCGGGCCCTCAGCCGTCCGATTCGGTCGGACGACGGCCGGTCAGGACGCCGGGGGCTCGGCCGGGCCGTCCTGGCCGTCCGCGTGTGCGGCGGCGATGTCGTCGATCCGCTCCTTGGCCTTGTCGCGCCCCGAGTTGATCTTGTCGCTGTACTTGCCCTTGGTGGCCTTGTCCGCGAACTCGCCGACTTTGTCCAGGCCCTGGTCGATGTGGGCGTTGTGCTTGCCCGCGAGCTCCCCGGCCTTCTCCTTGGCCTGGTCGAGCGCGCCCTTGAGACTGTCAGAGAGACCCATCACGACTCCTCGTTGCACGAGGGCGGATTCCGACAAACCGCCCATCATCACTCATAGCGTACGATTCTTCACCGCCTTGTGCGTCCCGCATCGCCGGAGTTTGCGAGACTGGGCCGGTGAACAGCCCTCTTGCCTCCTCCCCGGCCGCCCCGCGTCCTACTCCTCCGCGGGTGATCGCCGTGGTCGGCGCCACCGCCGCGGGCAAGTCCGACCTCGGTGTGGCGCTCGCCCGCGAGCTGGGCGGCGAGGTGGTCAACACCGACTCCATGCAGCTCTACCGGGGCATGGACATCGGCACCGCCAAGCTCACCGTGGCCGAGCGCCAGGGCATCCCGCATCACCTGCTGGACGTCTGGGACGTCACCGTCGCCGCCAGCGTGGCCGAGTACCAGCGGATGGCCCGCGAGGTCGTCGACGCCCTGCTGGCGCAGGGCCGCACTCCGGTGCTGGTCGGCGGCTCGGGGCTCTACGTGCGGGCCGCCATCGACGAGTTGGAGTTCCCGGGCACCGATCCGGCGGTACGGGCCCGACTGGAGCAGGAGCTGGAGCAGCACGGCCCCGGTCCGCTGCACGACCGCCTGGCCGCGCTGGACCCGCCCGCCGCCGCGGCCATCCTGTCCGGCAACGGCCGCAGGATCGTCCGGGCACTGGAGGTCGTGGAGATCACCGGGAAGCCCTTCACCGCCAACCTGCCCGGCCACGAGTCGGTCTACGACGCGGTCCAGATCGGCGTCCGGGTGCCCCGGCCGGAGCTGGACCGCAGGATCGCGCTGCGGGTCGACCTGATGTGGGAGGCCGGGCTGCTGGACGAGGTCGAGCGGCTGGCCGGACAGGGCCTGCGCGAGGGGCGCACCGCCTCCCGGGCGCTCGGCTACCAGCAGGCGCTGGGCCAGCTCGCGGGGGAGTGCGGTGAGCAGGAGGCGCGCGAGGAGACCGTCCGCGCCACCAAGCGCTTCGCCCGTCGGCAGGAGTCCTGGTTCCGCCGCGACCCCCGGATCCACTGGCTGGAGCACCAGGGCCGCCCCGGTGACCAGGACGAACTGCTCCGCGGCGCACTGGACCTGGTCGCCGCGCACGGCTGAGCCGAGCGGCGGCGGTTACGGGCTGATCACGTCATGGCCACGGATCACCGATCCGGCCCTGAGGAGCGGCTTCGGATGATGGGTACGTGCCATCATCGAGCATCGAGAGAGCCAGTTGAGTCCCGAGCCGACCAGGCCCGGAACCGCTACCAGGGGAGGCCGTGTGTCGATGGATACCGGCCCCGAGACCCATCGGCTGCCCGAGGACCCGTTCGGTACCGGCGGGCTCCCGTTCGCCGACCTGACTCCGCTGACCCCGCTCCCGCCCGCCGACACCGGTGGCGACGGCACCTTCCAGGAGCGGGAGTTGCGCCCGGCGGGCCGGCTCAAGTCCTGGCAGGTCCTGCCCATCGCCGCGCTCGCCGTCCTCGGTTCGCTGATGTTCGCGTTCCCGCTGGCGTTCGAGGCCGGCAACGCGGGCTCGCTGGTGGGGATGCTCGGCCTGCTGATCACCGCCGCCTCGGCCGGCTGGGGCGCCATCGCCGCCCGCCGGGCCGGCTACACCTGGCCGGGTCTGCCCCGGCAGGGGTCGGGACGCCGGGCCGGCTGGCGCGCGCTGCTCGGCTACACCGCCTTCACCGCGCTGGTGCTGGCGCTCGGCGTGTGGCGGGTCGCCCACATCAGCGGCTGAGCCGTCCGGCAGCCGGGCGGCCGGGCCGCCGGATCGCTTCTCCCCCTACCATGGCGGGGTGAGCGAGATCTTGAAGGGCCTGCGTTTCCTGAAGGGCCACGGCACCGAGAACGACTTCGTGATCGTCCCCGACCCGGACGGCCTGATCGACCTCCCGCCCGCGCTGGTGGCACGGCTGTGCGACCGCAGGGCCGGGGTCGGCGGCGACGGGCTGCTGCGGGTGGTCCGCTCCGCCGCGCACCCCGAGGCCGCGCCGATGGCGGCCGAGGCCGAGTGGTTCATGGACTACCGCAACTCCGACGGCAGCGTCGCCGAGATGTGCGGCAACGGGCTCCGGGTCTTCGCCCGCTACCTGGTGCTGGCCGGCCTGGCCGGGAGCGGCGACCTGGCCGTCGCCACCCGGGCCGGGGTGCTCGGGGTGCACGTCGCCGCCGACGGCCCGGACGGGCCCAGCGGGGTCACCGTGGAGATGGGCCGGGCCCGACTGCCCGGTCCGGCGGACGTGCTGGTCACCGTGGGCGAGCGGCAGTGGCCCGCCACCCACGTCAATATGGGCAACCCGCACGCGGTCGCCTTCGTCGACGACCTGGACCACGCGGGCGACCTGTTCGCGGCGCCCGGCGTGGCCCCGGCGACCGCCTACCCGACCGGCGTGAACGTCGAGTTCGTGGTCGACCGCGGGCCGCGCCACCTGGCCATGCGGGTGCACGAGCGCGGCTCGGGCGAGACCCGCTCCTGCGGGACCGGCGCCTGCGCGGTGGCGGTCGCCGCCGCCCGCAGGGACGGCGTGGACCCGGCGCTGACCGGGCAGCCGGTGACCTACACGGTGGACCTGCCGGGCGGCCGACTGGTCGTCACCGAGCAGGTGGACGGCGCGGTGCGGATGACCGGGCCTGCCGTCGTCCTGGCCGAGGGCGTGCTCGACGCCAGCTGGCTCGGCGGGCGGCAGGACTGGACCGGCACTGGCGCCGGACTCGCGCGGTAACGGCGGCCGGGCCGGACCAGGAGCCCAACCCCAGAGCATTGCCAGTTCAGTGCCGGTTCAAATCCCCCGATCGGGTGATCAAGGTGACGTTGGGAACACACGGCCTCGCCGAGCGTGTTGCAATCGCTAGCATGGACCATCGGGGTGCTCCACCACTCCGGTGATCGCTGCCGGAGGTGCGCATGAACGTCAATGCCAGTGATCTCCCCGCCGTCCCCCTGGTGGGCCGCAAACCAGCGCCGACACCGGCCGAGGTGTCGGCCGCCGGGCTGCGACGCGCGCGGGCCCGCTCCGGGCTGGGCCGCGCCGGGTTCGCCGCGCTGTTCGCAGGCGGCAAGCCGCAGTTCGCCGACGCGCTGGAGCCGGTGGTCCGCGTGCACCGCAGCCACCACCCGCGGGCCGACCTGCCCCTGCTCGACCGCGCCTACCAGGTCGCCGAGGCCTCGCACCGGGGCCAGACCCGCAAGAGCGGCGAGCCCTACATCACCCATCCGCTCGCCGTCACCATGATCCTGGCCCAACTCGGCGCGGAGACCACGACCCTGGTCGCCTCCCTGCTCCACGACACGGTCGAGGACACCGCGGTGACGCTGGATCAGGTCCGCGAGGGCTTCGGCTCCGAGGTCGCCTACCTGGTCGACGGCGTGACCAAGCTGGAGAAGGTCGACTTCGGCGCCGCGGCCGAGGCCGAGACCTTCCGGAAGATGCTGCTCGCCACCGGCGAGGACGTCCGGGTGATGGTGATCAAGCTCGCCGACCGGCTGCACAACATGCGCACCATCCGGCACATGAAGCCGGCCAGCCAGGTCCGGATCGCCAAGGTCACCAGGGACGTGCTGATCCCGCTGGCCGAGCGGCTCGGCATCCAGGTCGTCAAGACCGAGCTGGAGGACATCGTCTTCGCCACCCTCCACCCGGACGAGTACGCCGAGACCCGCGCCCTGATCACCGCCAGGGAGGCGGCCCAGGCCGCGGGCGAGGACCCGCTCGCCGACTTCGCCGGGGCGCTCCGGCGGCAGCTGCGCGAGGCCAGGATCCAGGCCGAGGTGACGGTCCGTCCGCGGCACTGCGTCTCGCTGCGCCGCACCCGGATGCACCGGGCCGAGCTGGCGCCCACCGACTTCGCCCGGCTGCTGGTGGTGGTCGAGGAGAACGCCGACTGCTACGCCGTGCTCGGTGAGCTGCACACCTGCTGGTCGCCGCTGCCGGGGGAGTTCAAGGACTTCGTGGCCGCCCCCAAGTTCAACCTCTACCAGTCGCTGCACACCGCCGTCAGCACCGATCCGGCCGGGGTGGTCGAGGTGCTGGTGCGGACCGCCTCGATGCACCGGGTCGCCGAGTTCGGGGTGGTCGCGCTGGAGAGCCCGGCCGCCCGCGCCGACGAGAGCGGCGGCCCGGCCAGGGACGAGCTGGACCGCACCGACCCGGCCCGGCCCGGCTGGCTCTCCCGGCTGCTGGAGTGGCAGCGGGAGACCCCGGACTCCGACAGCTTCTGGTCGGCCCTCACCGCCGACCTCTCCGGCGACGGCGAGCTGACCGTGGTCACCGAGGACGGCCGGACGCTGCAGCTGCCGGTCGGCTCCAGCTGCGTCGACGCCGCCTACGCGCTGGGCGAGGACGTCGGCCACCGATGTATCGGGGTCCGGCTCGGCGGCAGGCTCGCCGCTCTCTCCACCCGGCTCAAGGACGGCGACGTGGTGGACGTGCTGACCGAGGCGGAGGAGCAGGGCGGCCCGGCCCCCGAGTGGCTGGAGCACGCCAGGACGGCCGCGGCCAGGATCGCCATCGAGCGCTGGCTCGCCGACCATCCGCGGGACGGGTCCGCGGCGGCCGACGCCGTGGTCGCCTCGGCCGCGGCGCTGCCGCAGCCGGTCGCCGACCGTCCGGTGCTCGACCCGTCGATACTGCCCGCCCCGCCGGAGACCCCGGGCCGCGAGCGGGCGGCCGTCATCGCCGAGGGCCTGCCGGACGCCGCGGTACGGCTGGCCCGCTGCTGCACCCCGGTGCCGCCGGACGAGCTGCTCGGCCTCGCGGTGAAGGGCGGGGTGGCGGTGCACCGGCTGGGCTGCCCGACCGGGACCGGCATGGTCGGCGGGGGCAGGTCCGCGGTCCGGGTCAGCTGGGCCGGGGACGCCGAGCCCGGCGGCTACATGGTCACCGTCCAGGCCGACTCGCTGGGCCGCCCCGGGCTGCTGGCCGACCTCACCGCGGCAATGTCGGCGGTGGGCGTGGACATCTTCTCGGCCACCGTCGAACCGCCGGAGGAACTGCGGGTGCGGCACCGCTACACGGTCGAGCTGCCCGACCCGGCGCTGCTGCCGGGGCTGATGAAGGCAATGCTCCGGGTGCCGGGGGTGTACGACGTCTACCGGGCGGTGCCCGCGGCGGCGGAGGGGGCCGAGGCCGCGGAGGCCGGCGCCGTGGAAAACCCGGATGACCGTTCGGGAGAGGGCGTGCGACCATCGTCGGGAATCCACAGCACCGCTGCGGCGTTCTCCGACATGGGGACGGGTGTCCCGTCCCCAGCCCCTGATCTCCTGCCCTAAGGATGCAATGACCTCCACGTACGAAGCCCGCGACGCCTCCGCGCAGCAGGATCGCGGCACCCGCCGCGCGGACGCACTGATGGACGAGGACCTCGCGGGAATCGACGAGGGCCTCGGCGGCGGATACCGCAGCAACGACTACGACGGCGACCAGTACGACCGCAGCGACCGCGCCTCGCTGCGCAGGGTGACCGGGCTCTCCACCGAGCTCCAGGACGTCACCGAGGTCGAGTACCGCCAGCTCCGCCTGGAGCGGGTGGTCCTGGTCGGGGTCTGGACCGACGGCACGGTGGAGGAGGCCGAGAACTCCCTCGCGGAGCTGGCCGCCCTCGCCGAGACCGCGGGCTCCGAGGTGCTCGACGGCGTGATCCAGCGCCGCGACCGCCCGGACCCGGCCACCTACATCGGCTCCGGCAAGGCCAGGGAGCTGCGCGACATCGTCGAGGCGACCGGCGCCGACACCGTGGTCTGCGACGGCGAGCTGAGCCCAGGCCAGCTGATCCACCTGGAGGACGTGGTCAAGGTCAAGGTGGTCGACCGGACCGCCCTGATCCTGGACATCTTCGCCCAGCACGCCAAGTCCCGTGAGGGCAAGGCGCAGGTCTCGCTGGCGCAGATGCAGTACATGCTGCCGCGGCTGCGCGGCTGGGGCGCGTCGCTGTCCCGGCAGATGGGTGGCGGTGGCGGCTCCTCGGCCGGCGGCGGTGGCGGTATGGCCACCCGCGGCCCCGGTGAGACCAAGATCGAGACGGACCGCCGCCGGATCCGCGAGAAGATGGCGAAGCTCCGCAGGGAGATCGCCGACATGAAGAAGGGCCGCGACACCAAGCGGCAGGAGCGGCGCCGCAACCAGGTGCCCTCGGTGGCCATCGCCGGCTACACCAACGCCGGGAAGTCCTCGCTGCTCAACCGCCTCACCGGGGCGGGCGTGCTGGTCGAGAACTCCCTCTTCGCCACCCTGGACCCGACGGTCCGGCGCGCGGAGACCCCCGGCGGCCGGGTCTACACCCTGGCCGACACGGTCGGATTCGTCCGGCACCTGCCGCACCATCTGGTCGAGGCGTTCCGCTCGACCATGGAGGAGGTCGCCGACGCCGACCTGATCCTGCACGTGGTCGACGGCGCGCACCCCGAGCCGGAGGCCCAGCTGGCCGCCGTCCGCGAGGTGATCGTCGAGGTCGACGCGCAGAACGTGCGCGAGATCGTGGTGGTCAACAAGGCGGACGCGGCCGACCCCGAGGTGCTGGCCCGGCTGCTGCGGCGCGAGCCGCACGCGATCGCGGTCTCGGCCCGTACCGGCCAGGGCATCGAGGAGCTGCTCCGACTGATCGAGGAGGAGCTGCCGCATCCCGCGGTCGAGGTGAACGTGCTGGTCCCGTACACCAGGGGCGACCTGGTCTCCCGGGTGCACCAGGACGGCGAGCTGCTGTCCGAGGAGCACACCGGCGACGGCACGCTGCTCAGGGCGCTGGTCCTGCCGGAGCTGGCGGCGGAGCTGCGCCGGGTCGTCCCGGTGGTGCAGCCGGTCTGATCCCCGGCGCCGGTCCCGGTACCGGCCTGTTCTGCCAAGGGCGGCCGTTCCTGCTGGTCAGGAACGGCCGCCCGGCGGTTTTCGCGGTGTGCGGTACCTGAGGGGGTGCGCTCTCGTTAGACCAAAGGGACGTCACCCACGGGGGTGCGCCTCCAGCTGCCGGAGCCGCGTTGCCCGATCGGGTGACGCCGGGCCCCTGCCGCCGGAGCAGCCCCTGACCAGCCAGGAGGAGCCGAGGCCGTGTCGCTGACCGTCCTGCCGTCCGCCACCGGAGCCGTCGACGACGCCGAGGCGATCCTCGGCCGTCAGGCCGCCCGTGAGTCCGCGGCCCGCACCTACGCCCGCTCGCTGCCGATCGTCCCGGTGCGGGCCCGGGGGATGACCGTGGAGGGGGCGGACGGGCGCCGCTACCTGGACTGCCTGTCCGGCGCGGGGACGCTGGCGCTGGGCCACAACCACCCGGTGGTGCTCCAGGCGGTCCGCGGACTGCTGGACTCCGGAGCCCCGCTGCACATCCTGGACCTGGCCACGCCGGTGAAGGACGCCTTCACCACCGAGCTGTTCGCCTCGCTGCCCGAGGAGTTCGCCAGGGACGCCCGGATCCAGTTCTGCGGCCCGGCCGGCACGGACGCGGTCGAGGCCGCGTTGAAGCTGGTCCGCACCGCCACCGGCCGCGGCGGGCTGCTCGCCTTCACCGGCGGGTACCACGGGATGACCGCCGGGGCGCTGGCGGCGGGCGGCGACGTGGACGCCAGGGCGGGCCTCGGCGGGACGGCGCGGGAGCCGGTGCGGCTGCCGTACCCGTACGACTACCGCTGCCCGTTCGGGGTCGGCGGCCCGCAGGGTGCGCGGATCGCCGCCCGCTGGACCGCCTCGCTGCTGGACGACCCCAAGGGCGGGGTGGAACCGGCCGCGGGGATGATCGTCGAGGCGGTGCAGGGGGAGGGCGGCGTCATCCCGGCCCCGGACGAGTGGCTCCGCGAGATGCGCCGGATCAGCAGCGCGCACGGGGTCCCGCTGATCGTGGACGAGGTGCAGACCGGCGTCGGCAGGACCGGGGCGTTCTGGGCGGTCCAGCACTCCGGGATCGTCCCGGACGTGATGGTGGTCTCCAAGGCCGTCGGCGGAAGCCTGCCGCTGGCGGCGATCGTCTACCGGGGCGAGCTGGACGTCTGGGAGCCGGGGGCGCACGCCGGGACCTTCCGCGGCAACCAGCTGGCGATGGCGGCGGGCGGCGCGACCCTGCGGTTCGTCCGTGAGGAGGGCTTGGCCGAACGTGCGGCACAGCTCGGTGAGCGAATGCTCACTCGCCTGCGGGCGCTGCGGTGCCTGCTGCCGGTGATGGGGGATGTGCGCGGTCGCGGCCTGATGATCGGCGTCGAGATCGTGGACCCGCAGGCCGACCCCGACCCGCTGGGCGCGCGCCCGGCCGCACCGGCGCTGGCCGCGGCGATCCGGGAGGAGGCGTTGCGACGCGGCCTGATCATCGAACTCGGCGGACGCCGGAGCGCGGTGCTCCGACTGCTGCCCCCGCTCACCATGACCGACGAGGAGGCCGAAACCGTCCTCGACCGCCTGGGCGAGGCCATCCACGCGGCGTCCGCGGCAGGCCGCCCGGGAGAGGCGGCCCGTCCGGCGGCGGTGGCCCGTCCGGCGGCAGCCCGACCGGCGGTTGCGGCCCCCCGCGAGGGCGCCTCCCGTCGGGACATCCCCCGCCAGGACACCCCCCGATGAACGCTCCGAAGCCGCCGACGCCCCCGGCGGGGCGCCCCGAACACGACACCCCGCCGCCCACGACCGCCGCGGCAGCGCCGGAGCCGCGCCCTGCGTCCGGCGGCGTTGTAACGGCCGGAGGAGCGCAGCTGCCTGTGGTCGAGCCGTCTGGCGAAGCCCCGACCGGCGAGGGGCCGTCTGGCGAAGCCCCGACCGGCGAAGGGCCGTCCGGGCACGCTCCGCGGCCCTTGGACGCCGGGGCGGCCGAACCGCCTGCAGGGGGCACGGGCCAAAGCACTTCCGTCGGGGCGGATCCGCAGGCGTTACCGGCGCGGTCGGCTGACGTTCCGTCGGAACGCCGTGGCCGCGGCCCGTCGGAACGTCACGACGGCATCGCCCCCTACGCTGACGGACCGTCAATCAATGTACGGCCGCTCCCCGCAGGGGCGGCCCTGGCGGGTGGGATCGCCGGTGCGGACGCCCTGGAGCCGCTGCTCGACGTGGTGCTGGCCGCGCTGCGGGACGGGGCCGTCCGCCGTGGCGGGCCGCTGCCCGCAGGCGGTCCCGACGCCGTGGCGTGGAACCTGGCCCCGCTGCTCGCGCCCCGCGCCCTCCTCCCCGACACCGGCGACCCGCAAGCCCTGCGCCTGCTCACCGAGGCCCTCGCGGTCTCCGCCGCCGACCCCGCCGATCCGTCCTGCGCCGCGCACCTGCACGTGCCGCCGCTCGCCGTGGCCACCGCCGCGGACCTCGCGGCGTCCGCACTGAACGCCTCGCTGGACTCCTGGGACCAGGCCCCCGGCAGCACCTCGGTGGAACTCGCCGTGCTGCGGGTCCTGGCCGGGCTGGTCGGCTTCGACCGGCCCGAGTCCGCCGCGGGCGTCCTCACTACCGGCGGCACCGAGTCCAACCTGATGGGCCTGCTGCTGGCCCGCGACGCCCCGTCCACCACGACCGGCAGCACCAACGCCGCAGCCGTCCCGCACCCCGCGTATCCCGCGCACACCCGCCCCACCATCCACTGCTCGGCCGCCGCGCACTTCTCCGTCGCCCGCGCCGCCGCGATCCTCGGCCTCGGCGCCGACGCAGTCGTCCCGGTGGACACCGGACCCGACGGAGCCATGGACCCGCGGCTGCTCGACTGGGCCCTCGCCGACGCCCGTACCGCCGGGCGCACCCCGCTCTGCGTCGTCGCCACCGCCGGGACCACCGACCTCGGTGCGATCGACCCGCTGCGCTCGGTCGCGGCCGTCGCCCGACGCCACGACGTCCGCCTGCACGTCGACGCCGCCTACGGCGGGGGCGTCCTGTTCTCACGGCGCCTGGCACCGCTGCTCGACGGGCTCGGCCAGGCCGACACCATCGGCCTGGACCTGCACAAGCTCGGCTGGCAGCCGATCGCGGCAGGCGTCCTGCTGGCCCGCGACGCGTCCCTGCTGGCCCCGCTGGAGCAACGCGTCGCCTACCTCAATCCGGAGGACGACGAGGACGCCGGATACACCTCGCTGCTCGGCCGCTCGCTGCGGACCACCCGCAGGGCCGACGCCTTCAAGATCGCGGTCACCCTGCGCACACTGGGCCGGGACGGCCTCGGCGCGCTGGTCGACCGCTGCCACGACCTCGCCCGGGAGGCCGCCGCGCGGATCGCGGCGCTGCCCTCGCTGGAGCTGGCCGCGGAGCCGGTGCTCACCACCGTGCTCTTCCGCTACCTCCCGGCGCGGGCCGACCCGGACCGGGTCAACGCCGCCCTGCGCCGACGGCTGCTGGCGCAGGGACGGGCCGTGATCGGCCGGACCGCGCTCGGAACCGGGCCCGGGTCGGTGCGGCTGAAGCTCACCCTGCTCAATCCGCACACCACCACGGCGGATCTGGACCGGCTGCTCGGGCTGGTCCTCGCCGCGGGCGTCCGCGCCGAACGCGACGCAGAAGCAGAAGCAGAACAAGAAGATCAGGAGACGAACTTGTGAGCACTGCTGCCACCGGCGGGCTCCCCGCGCAGAGCGCCGACCCCGATTCCGTGCACGCCGGCTCCCTGCACCCCGACTCCCCGCGCCCCGCCCCCGCGAACCCCGGCGCCGGGCCTCAGGGCGTTCCGGGCCTCCCGGAGGGCGATCCGCTGCTGCACCCCGACCCCGCCGTCGCCGCCGACTGCGCCGCGACCGAGAGCCTGCTGCGCTGCTGGGTGCGTGAGACCGGGGTGGTCGAGCCCTCCGGCGGCGTGCTCAGGGTCGCCCTCGGCGACGGGCTGCTGCTCCATGTCCCGGTCCGCTACTGGTCGCCCTGCGGCTGGCACCGCTTCGGCCGCGCCTCCCTGGTCGCGGACACGAACCCGGGCGGCAACCCCGCAGGCACCACCCCGGGCACCCCGGTCGGCGGCACCCCGGTCGGCATGGCCGCGGACACCGGCGGCCACCCGGTGGACGCCGTCACCGTCGCCGCTCTGCTGGCCCGGGGCGCGGGCCCCGGCCCCGCGGCCGCCCCCCGCCACGTCGCGGACCTGGCCGGGCGCGTGGTCGACTCGGTCCGCCGCACCGCGCGCTTCGTCGCCGAGCACCGCGCCGCACCCGAACCGCCGGTCGGCACCAGCCCCTTCCTCGACGCCGAACAGGCCCTGCTGCTCGGCCACCCCTGCCACCCCACCCCGAAGAGTCGCGAGGGCCTCGGCGAGGCCGAGACCGCCGCCTACTCGCCCGAACTGCGCGGAGCCCACCCGCTGCACTGGTTCGCCGTCGACGCCGCACTCGCCGCCACCGACTCGGCCCTGCCCCAGGACGCCGCCGCGATCACCGCGGCGCTGCGCGGCGACGACGGCCCCGCGCTGCCGCCGGGCACTGTCGCCCTGCCGTTACACCCCTGGCAGGCACGGGAACTGACGCACCGTCCGGACATCGTCCGACTCCTGGACGCGGGCGTCCTGCACGACCTCGGCAGTTCCGGGGCGCCCTGGTACCCGACCTCCTCGGTGCGCACGGTGCACCGGCCAGGGGTCCCGTTCATGCTGAAGCTCTCGCTCGGCTTGAAGATCACCAACTCCCGTCGGGAGAACCTCCGCAAGGAGCTGCACCGCGGCGTGGAGGTGCACCGGCTGCTGGCCGCGGGGCTGGGCCGGGAGTGGCAGGCGGCGCACCCCCGCTTCGACATCGTCCGCGACCCCGCCTGGATCGGCGTCGACCTCCCCGGCGACAGCGGCGACGGCGCGACCGCCAACGGCCTGGACACCGTGATCCGGCAGAGTCCGTTCGGCCCCGCCGACCGGGTCTCCTGCGTGGCCGGGCTGGTCGCCGAACGCCCGTCCACGCGGAGCGGAGCGCCCGCCCGCTCGCGCCTCGGCGACCTGCTGCACACCCTCGCCGCCCGCACCGGACGCCCCGGCGCGACCGTGGCCACCGAGTGGTTCCTGCGCTACCTGGACGCAGTGGCGCTGCCGCTGCTGTGGCTGGACGGGCAGGCGGGCATCGCGCTGGAGGCGCACCAGCAGAACAGCCTGGTCCTGCTGGACGCCGACGGCTGGCCCGCCGGGGGCCGCTACCGCGACAACCAGGGCTACTACTTCCGCGACTCCGCCGCCGCCGCGCTGGACGCCCGGCTGCGCGGCATCGGCAAGGACAGCGACACCTTCGTCCCCGACGCGGTGGCCGACGAGCGCTTCGCCTACTACCTCGGCGTCAACCACCTGCTGGGGCTGATCGGGGCGTTCGGCTCGCAGCGGCTCGCCGACGAGCGGGTCCTGCTCGCGGCGCTGCGCCGGTTCCTGTCCGGCCGCGCTGCGGCGGACACCGGTTCCACCCTGCCCGCCCTGCTGCTGGACTCCGCGACCCTGCGCTGCAAGGCCAACCTGCTCACCCGGCTGCGCGGGCTGGATGAGCTGGTCGGCCCGGTCGAGACCCAGTCGGTCTACGTCACCGTCGCCAACCCGATCGCCGGGCTCCCCGTCCCGCCCGCTGCCCGGACGGCCGGGGCCGCCCGGTGACCCGCCAGCCGAACCCCCTGTTCGGAGCGGGTCCGCAGCCGGGGCCCGTGCCCCGCCCCGGCCCGCGTCCGGGATCCGGGCTGCTGCCCCACCTCAGGCCCGGTCCCCGACCGGGGGCCGGCCCCGACGACCACGCCCGGCCGGGCGCACACGCCGGTGTCCACCCCGGCACCGTCCCCCCGCAGCACCACGGCGAGCCGCCCCCCGCCGGGTCCGCGGCTCCGACCCCGTCACCGGCCCCGGCCGCCGCGCCGCCGCGGCCCCGCGCGCCGCGCCGCATCCCGGCGGCCGAACTCCTGGACGGGGTCGGCCGCTGGGGCGCGACCGACACCCGGGTCGGCCGGTTCCGGCTGCAACCGGTGCGGCTGCCCCGTGACCTGGCCCTGGTCGTCTCCTGGATGAACGACCCCGTGGTCGCCGCCTTCTGGGAGCTGGCCGGCCCGGCCGAGCTGACCGAGCACCACATCGCGGAGCAGTTGGACGGCGACGGCCGCAGCGTGCCCTGTCTCGGCCTGCTCGACGAGACCCCGATGAGCTACTGGGAGGTCTACCGGGCCGACCTGGACCCGCTCTCCTGGCACTACCCGGCGCTGCCCCACGACACCGGCCTGCACCTGCTGCTCGGGCCGCCCGAGTGCCGGGGTCGGGGGCTCGGCCCGGTGCTGCTCCGGGCAGTCGCCGACCAGTTGTTGACGGAGCGTCACTCCGCCCGGCGGGTGGTGGCCGAGCCGGACGTCAGGAACATCCCCTCGGTCCGCGCCTTCCTCGGAGCCGGCTTCCGGCACGCCCGCGACCTCGTCCTCCCGGCCAAACGCGCCGCGCTCATGGTCTACGAACGCCCACCACGCTGACGAAGCGTCAGCAAAGCCCCGCCCGCGAACCCCGTCCCCGTCCCCGCTCCCTCACGCCGAAGGCAACTCCCGCCGTGGACCTCACCTCCGAACTCCCGCCCGCCACGCCCTACGACCTGGTCGGCATCGGGCTAGGCCCGTTCAACCTCTCGCTGGCCGCCCTCGCCGACGCCGTCCCCGAGCTGCGCACCCTCTTCCTGGACGCCAAGCCCGAGTTCAGCTGGCACCCCGGGCTGATGGTGGACGGCGCGACCATGCAGGTGCCGTACCTCGCGGACCTGGTCTCGCTGGTGGACCCGACCAGCCCGTGGTCCTTCCTCGCCTATCTGCGCGAGCACGACCGGCTGTTCCCGTTCTACTTCGCCGAGCAGTCGCACCTGAGCCGCCGCGAGTACGAGCACTACTGCCGCTGGGCCGCCGAGCGGCTCCCCAACTGCCGCTTCGCCAGCCCGGTCCGGGCCGTCGGCTGGGACGGCCGGGCCGAGCTGTTCCGGGTGGTGCTCCGGGACGGCAGGACCGTTCCGGCCCGCAACCTGGTGCTCGGCGTCGGCACCGCGCCGGTCGTCCCCGAGGCCTTCGTCGACCTGCACGCGGCGGGCGCGGTGCACCACGCCGAGGACTACCTCGGCGCGCGCCGCGGGCTGGACGCCGCGGCCGACATCACCGTGGTCGGCTCGGGACAGTCCGGCGCCGAGGTCTTCCTCGACCTGCTGCGCCGCCGCGGCGACGCCTCCGGGCCGCGGCTGCGCTGGCTCACCCGCTCCCGGGCGATCGCCCCGATGGAGTACTCCAAGCTGGGCCTTGAGCACTTCACCCCGGACTACACCCGCTACTTCCACACCCTGCCCGAGCCGGTCAGGGACCGGCTGGTGCCCTCGCAGTGGCAGCTCTACAAGGCGGCCGGCGCCGACACCCTGGCGGACATCCACGCCGCCCTCTACGACCGCACCCTCGGCGGCGCCGCGCCCGACGTGGAGATCCTCCCCGGCACCGAGGTGCTCGCCGCCCGCCGCGGACCCGGAGGCGGCGGTCTCGAACTGCACTGCAGGCACCGGGAGTCCGGCGCCGAGTACCCGCTGCGGACCGACGCCGCGGTGCTCGCCACCGGGCACGCCGCACACCGCCCCGCGCTGCTGGACACCTTCACCGACCTGGTCGACTGGGACCGGCAGGGCCGCTACCGGGTCGATCTGGACTACCGGGTCGGGCTGCGCCCGGACGTCACCGGCGGCCTCTACGTCCAGAACGCCGAGCTGCACACCCACGGCGTCGGCACGCCGGACCTCGGCCTGGGCGCGCACCGGGCCGCGGTGATCCTCAACGCGGTGGCCGGACGCACCGTGCACCGCCTTCCGGCCCGCACCGCCTGGACCACCTTCGGCGCACCTGCCACCGCCACCGTATCCGCCACCGCCCCCGGCGCGGCGCCGACGGCGACCGTGCCGCCGCCGCGCGGCCTGACCACGACGGCGACTCCCGGCTGAGCGCCGGGTGCCGAGTCCCCGAGCTGAGACCCGCGTTGTCGGTGCCGACCTCTAGGCTGGGCGAGCCATGACTGAACTTCCCACGCCCGGCGAGGGCGCCATCGAGACCACCCCGTCCACCCCGGGGGCCGTGCCGTCGCCCGTGCCGTCCGGCGCGGCCGGAAAGCCCGGCATCGGGGAGCTGCTGCACGCCGCCGTCACCGCCGTCGGCGGGGTGGAGCGGCCGGGGCAGGTCGCCATGGCCGAGGCCGTGGCCGCCGCTGTCGAGCACGATGAGCACCTGCTGGTCCAGGCCGGCACCGGCACCGGCAAGTCCCTCGCATACCTGGTGCCCGCGCTGGCCCACGGCGACCGGGTGGTCGTCGCCACCGCCACCCTCGCCCTGCAACGGCAGCTGGTGGAACGCGACCTGCCGCGCACCGTGGACGCGCTGAAGCCGCTGCTGCGCCGCCGCCCGCAGTTCGCGATGCTCAAGGGCCGGGGCAACTACCTCTGCCTGCACCGGGTGCACGAGGGCGCGCCGAGCGACGAGGGCGAGGGCCTGTTCGACCCGGCGGAGGTGCTCGGCGGCCCCAGCAGCAAGCTCGGCCAGGACATCGTCCGGCTGCGCGACTGGGCCGACGAGACCGAGACCGGCGACCGGGACGACATGTCGCCCGGCGTCTCCGACCGGGCCTGGGCGCAGCTGTCGGTCAGCTCCCGGGAGTGCCTGGGCGCGACCCGCTGCCCGTACGGGGGCGAGTGCTTCGCCGAGGCCGCCAGGGAACGGGCCAAGCTCGCCGACGTGGTGGTCACCAACCACGCGCTGCTGGCCATCGACGCGCTGGAGAGCGTGCCGGTGCTGCCCGAGCACGAGCTGCTGATCGTGGACGAGGCGCATGAGCTGGTCTCCCGGATCACCGGCATCGCCACCGCCGAGCTGACCACCGGCGCGGTCCACCGCGCGGTGAAGCGCGCGGCCAAGCTCGCCAACGAGAAGGCGGTGGACTCGCTGCAGGCCGCGGCCGAGAACTTCCACGGCCTGATGGAGATCGCCCAGCCCGGCCGGGTGGAGGAGCTGCCGGAGAACATCTCCTACGCGGTCGCGGCGATCCGCGAGGCCTGCCGTGCGGTGATCACCTCGATCGGCGAGGTCAGGGACAAGTCGCTGAGCGACGAGGACGCCGTCCGCAAGCAGGCGCTGGCCTCGGTCGAGCACATCCACGACACCACCGACCGGATGCTGGCCGGCTCCGAGTACGACGTGCTCTGGATCGAGAACAACGACCGCTTCGGCGCCGGGACGTCATCCCTTCGGGTGGCTCCGCTGAGCGTCGCCGGGCTGCTGCGGGAGAACCTCTACCGGGAGCGCTCGGTCGTGCTCACCTCGGCCACGCTCAAGCTCGGCGGCGACTTCAACGGCGTGGGCCTGTCGCTCGGCCTCGGCCCGGAGGGTCGGCTGCCGGACGACCGCGCCGCCGCCGCCGACCCGTCCGGGTCCAGGAACGCGGGCAGGAACGCGGGCAAGGACGACGTGGGCGAGCCACTGGACGCGGCCACCCCGGCCTGGCGGGCGATGGACGTCGGCTCGCCGTTCGACTACCCGAGGCAGGGCATCCTCTACGTCGCCCGGCACCTCCCGCCGCCCGGACGGGAGCCGGACCGTCCGGCGATGCTGGACGAGCTGGCCGAGCTGATCCAGGCGGCGGGCGGGCGCACCCTCGGCCTGTTCTCCTCGATGCGGGCCGCGCAGGCCGCCGCCGAGGCGCTGCGCGAGCGGGTGCCGGGGGAGATCCTGCTCCAGGGCGAGGACACGCTCGGCGAGTTGATCCGGAACTTCTCCGCCTCCACCGAGAGCTGCCTGTTCGGCACCCTGTCGCTGTGGCAGGGAGTGGACGTGCCGGGTTCGGCCTGCCAGCTGGTGGTGATGGACCGGATCCCGTTCCCGCGGCCGGACGACCCGCTGATGAGCGCCCGTCAGAAGGCGGTGGAGGAGCACGGCGGCAACGGCTTCATGGCGGTCGCCGCGACCCATGCCGCGCTGCTGATGGCGCAGGGCGCGGGCCGGCTGATCCGGGCCGCCGACGACCGCGGCGTGGTCGCGGTGCTGGACTCGCGGCTGGCCACGGCCCGCTACGGCAGCTTCTTCCGGTCCTCGATGCCGGACTTCTGGTACACCACGGACCGCAACCAGGTCCGCCGCTCGCTGGCCGCGATCGACGCCGCCGCCGTGCCGCCGCGTCCGGTGAAGGCCCGCTGACAGCCCCGCGGCCGCCGTTCCCCAGCGGGGGAGCAGGCGGCCGCGGTCGGATCCGGCGTCGAGGGCTAGAGCCGCCGGAGCACTGCCACGACCTTGCCGAGGATCGTCGCGCTGTCGCCGGGGATGGGCTCGTAGGCGGCGTTGTGCGGCATCAGCCAGATGTGGCCGTCGTCGCGGCGGAGCCGCTTCACCGTGGCCTCGCCGTCGATCATGGCGGCGACGATGTCGCCGTTCTCCGCGACCGGCTGGCGGCGGACGGTGACCCAGTCGCCGTCCATGATGGCGGCCTCGATCATCGAGTCGCCGCTGACTTTGAGCACGAACAGTTCGCCGTCGCCGACCAGTTGCCGGGGCAGCGGGAAGACGTCCTCCACCGACTGTTCGGCCAGGATCGGACCGCCGGCCGCGATCCGCCCGATCAGCGGGACGTAGGAGGTCGCCGGGCGGCCCGCGGTGCTCTCCGGGACCGGGCGGACCACGTCCATTCCGCGCACCTCGTAGGCGCGCGGACGGTGCGGGTCGCGGCGGAGGAACCCCTTGCGCTCCAGCGCCATCAGCTGGTGTGCCACCGAGGAGGTGCTGGAGAGGCCGACCGACTGGCCGATCTCGCGCATGCTCGGCGGATATCCGCGACGCTGCACGGAATCCCGGATCACCTCGATGACCCGGCGCTGCCGTTCGGTCAGCCCGGCCTCGTCGGTGCGGATTCCCGGCGGGCGTCCGGGGGCGGAGCGGTGGGGGTTCTCGCCGACGGCGTTGTCGCCCTCGGCGGTGTTCTGTGGAGCGTCCAAGGAGTGTCCCGAGGAGTGCGGAGCGGAGGGGCCGGACGCCTGCCCGGGGACGAGCCCCGAGGCGCTGTTGCCGAACCCGTCCTGGCGACGTGGCTGAATACGGTGCGGAGTGCTGGAGTGCTGGGAGCTTTCCTGCACCGGGACGGTGCTACTTTCTGCGGTGGTCACGGCGGCCCCTCTCGACGGACGTTCTCCCTTGAATAGGCCAACGGTGTGAGCGATCGAAAGGTTGCGCCAAACACACGTTCGAGTGAATTAATCACCGAACGCCTGCCGTGATCAAGGTTTCAGGTGTACGGCACGATCCTGGATGCGATCGTTTGTTCGATCAACACCCTCTCATGAAACCCGTCCGGCGACGTGCCGAAGGTCCGATCCGGGTCGCGTCCGCGTTGCGCGGGAGCCTGCTCGGCCATCCGGGCGAGGTCGTCCCGGCACCCTCCGCGCTGACCTGCGGTGATCGCGGGGCGTGAGTCGGGGACTACGACACGCAGGGGGAGGAGCTTGTCAGGCACCCCAGATCTAGTGGTTGAATCTCTCTCGAGCGCCACAGGTTGTGGTGCCCCGTGGAAACGATCACGAGGCATCGCCTAGACTCAAGGCCCCCGGAAACCGCGGGGGACAGCTCCGCGACCGCACTGCGGGCGCCGACGACAGGAGGGAACCCGACCATGCACTGCCCCTTCTGCAGGCACCCCGACAGCCGGGTCGTGGACTCCCGCACCACCGACGACGGCACCTCGATCCGCCGCCGCCGGCAGTGCCCGGACTGCAACCGCCGCTTCACCACGGTGGAGACCGCCGCACTGATGGTGGTCAAGCGCAGCGGGGTCACCGAGCCGTTCAGTCGCGACAAGGTGATCAGCGGGGTGCGCAAGGCCTGCCAGGGCCGGCCGGTGGGCGAGGACGCCCTCGCCGTGCTGGGCCAGCGGGTCGAGGAGTGCGTGCGGGCCACCGGTGCCGCCGAACTCTCCACCCATGACGTGGGCCTGGCCATACTCGGCCCGCTGAAGGACCTGGACGTGGTGGCCTACCTGAGGTTTGCCTCGGTCTACCGCGCCTACGAATCGCTCGAGGACTTCGAGGACGCCATCGCGGAACTCCGCGTGGACCGCCCTCCTGCGGCGGAGGGCGTCGAGCTGCCTGCCCCCGCCCCCGTGTCGCCCTAGCCGGCACATCAGGACTTTTCTCACCAGTTTCACGTTCACCAGCTTCACGGCAGCACAGGCCGGACTCCCTCGGGCGCTCCGTCCTGCGCCGAATCGAATTGCGGACACGAGGGACGACCCCGGAAGCAGCGGGGCGCCCAGGGCGTTATGCCCAGGAGGAGGCGGCAATGACGGACACCAGCAGCGGGACCCGCTCGGCCAAGGGCGGTGCGGCCAAGGGCGGCAAGCCCACCGGTTCGAAGGCGGGCGCCGGCCTGCGTGTCGAGCGCGTCTTCACCACCCCGGGCGTGCACCCCTACGACGAGGTCAGCTGGGAGCGCCGCGACGTCGTCATGACCAACTGGCGCGACGGCTCGGTCAACTTCGAGCAGCGCGGCGTGGAGTTCCCCGACTTCTGGTCGGTCAACTCCACCAACATCGTGACCAGCAAGTACTTCCGCGGCGCGCTGGGCACCCCGCAGCGCGAGTGGAGCCTGAAGCAGATCATCGACCGGGTCGTCCTCACCTACCGCGCCGCGGGTGAGAAGAACGGTTACTTCGCCTCCCCGGCCGACGCCGAGGTGTTCGAGCACGAGCTGACCCACGCCCTGCTGCACCAGGTGTTCAGCTTCAACTCGCCGGTCTGGTTCAACGTGGGCACCACCCAGCCGCAGCAGGTCAGCGCCTGTTTCATCCTCTCCGTGGACGACTCCATGGACTCGATCCTGGACTGGTACAAGGAAGAGGGGATGATCTTCAAGGGCGGCTCGGGAGCCGGCCTGAACCTCTCCCGGATCCGCTCCTCCAAGGAACTGCTGACCTCCGGCGGCAACGCCTCCGGCCCGGTCTCCTTCATGCGCGGCGCGGATGCCTCGGCCGGAACGATCAAGTCCGGCGGGGCCACCCGCCGCGCGGCCAAGATGGTCGTCCTGGACGTGGACCACCCCGACGTCGAGGCCTTCATCGAGACCAAGGTGAAGGAGGAGGAGAAGATCCGCGCGCTGCGCGACGCGGGCTTCGACATGGACCTCGGCGGCGACGACATCACCTCGGTCCAGTACCAGAACGCCAACAACTCGGTCCGGGTCAACGACGAGTTCATGACGGCCGTGGAGAACGGCACCGAGTTCGGGCTGCGGGCCCGGATCACCGGCGAGGTGATCGAGACCGTCGACGCCAAGGGCCTGTTCCGGAAGATGGCCGAGGCCGCCTGGGCCTGCGCCGACCCCGGCATCCAGTACGACACGATCATCAACCAGTGGCACACCTGCCCGGAGTCCGGCCGGATCAACGCGTCCAACCCCTGCTCCGAGTACATGCACCTGGACAACTCCAGCTGCAACCTGGCCTCGCTGAACCTGATGAAGTTCCTCCGCGACGACGACACCTTCGACGCGGTCACCTTCGCCAAGACGGTCGAGCTGGTCATCACCGCGATGGACATCTCCATCTGCTTCGCCGACTTCCCGACCGAGAAGATCGGCGACACCACCCGCGCCTACCGCCAGCTCGGCATCGGCTACGCCAACCTCGGCGCGCTGCTGATGGCGACCGGCCACGCCTACGACTCCGACGGCGGCCGGGCCCTGGCCGGCGCGATCACCTCGCTGATGACGGGCACCGCCTACAAGCGCGGCGCCGAGCTGGCCGGGATCGTCGGCCCGTACGAGGGCTACGCCCGCAACGCCGAGCCGCACCAGCGGGTGATGCGCCAGCACGCCGACGCCAACGCCACCGCCCCGCGCGGCGACGACCTGGACAACCCGATCTGGGCCGCGGCCACCGAGACCTGGCAGGACGTGCTCCGGCTCGGCGCGAAGCACGGTTTCCGCAACGCCCAGGCCAGCGTGCTCGCACCGACCGGCACCATCGGCCTGATGATGGACTGCGACACCACCGGCGTCGAGCCGGACCTCGCCCTGGTCAAGTTCAAGAAGCTGGTCGGCGGCGGCTCGATGCAGATCGTCAACGGCACCGTGCCGCGGGCGCTGCGCCGCC
This sequence comes from Streptacidiphilus cavernicola, assembly GCF_042510955.1. Taxonomy (NCBI): domain Bacteria; kingdom Bacillati; phylum Actinomycetota; class Actinomycetes; order Kitasatosporales; family Streptomycetaceae; genus Streptacidiphilus; species Streptacidiphilus cavernicola. The sequence goes on along the minus strand of NZ_JBHFAB010000021.1, from coordinate 82,291 downwards.
TCGGCTACCAGCCGGAGCAGATCGAGGCCGTGGTCGCCCACATCGCCGACCACGGCAACGTGGTGGACGCGCCGGGCCTGCGGAACGAGCACTACCCGATCTTCGACTGCGCCATGGGCGAGCGGGTCATCTCGGCGATGGGCCACGTCCGGATGATGGCGGCGATCCAGCCGTGGATCTCCGGCGCCATCTCCAAGACCGTCAACATGCCGGAGAGCGCCTCGGTCGAGGAGATCGAGGAGATCTACTTCCAGGCCTGGAAGCTCGGCGTCAAGGCGCTGGCGATCTACCGCGACAACTGCAAGGTCGGCCAGCCGCTGTCGGCGAAGAGCAAGAACGACGGCAAGGCCGAGGCCAAGGCGTCCGCGTCGGCCGCCCCGGCCGCGGTCGGGAAGCCGGTGATCGAGTACCGCCCGGTCCGCAAGCGCCTCCCCAAGGGCCGTCCCGGCATTACCACCTCGTTCACGGTGGGCGGCGCCGAGGGCTACATGACCGCGAACTCCTACCCGGACGACGGCCTCGGCGAGGTCTTCCTGAAGATGTCCAAGCAGGGCTCGACCCTCGCGGGCATGATGGACGCCTTCTCCATCGCGGTCTCGGTCGGCATGCAGTACGGGGTGCCGCTGGAGACCTACGTCTCCAAGTTCACCAACATGCGCTTCGAGCCGGCCGGTCTGACCGACGACCCGGACGTGCGGATGGCGCAGTCGATCGTCGACTACATCTTCCGCCGTCTGGCCTTGGACTTCCTGCCGTTCGAGACCCGTTCGGCCCTGGGCATCCACTCGGTCGAGGAGCGCCAGCGCCACCTGGAGACCGGCTCCTACGAGGCCTCGGACGACGTGGACGCGGACGTCGAGGGCCTGTCCCAGTCGGCCCCGCTGGCCAACACCCGCCCGCAGGCGGTCCCGGCCGCCCCGGCCCCGGCCGCGGTCCAGCCGCTGCCCACCCCGGTGGTGCACAACTCCACCGAGCTGCTGGAGCTCCAGCAGGGCATCAACTCCGACGCCCCGCTCTGCTTCTCCTGCGGCACCAAGATGCGCCGCGCCGGCAGCTGCTACCTCTGCGAGGGCTGCGGCTCCACCAGCGGCTGCAGCTGACGCCGCCGGCCTGAGGGCCTGACGGGGCGGAGGGGGATCCGGGACTGCCCGGGTCCCCCTCCGCCGTCGGGGCCGCCGCCCGGCTAGGGTGTTCGGTATGGCACGACCGAGACGCATTGTGCTGGTCAGGCACGGGGAGTCGCAGGGGAACGTCGATGAGACGATCTACGAGCGGGTGCCCGACCACGCCCTGGAGCTGACCGAGCGGGGGCGCGCCCAGTCGCGGGCCGTCGGGGAGGAACTGCGCGGGCTGTTCGGCGAGCAGCCGGTGCAGGCGTACGTCTCGCCGTACCTGCGGAACCGGCAGACCTACGCGCTGCTGGGGATGAACCCGGTGCGGACCCGGGTGATGGAGGAGCCCCGGCTGCGCGAGCAGGACTGGGGGAACCTCCAGGACGTCGAGGACATCCGGCGGCAGCGCAAGGCCAGGGACGCCTACGGGCAGTTCTTCTACCGGTTCACCCAGGGTGAGTCCGGCGCCGACGTCTACGACCGGGTGGGTGCGTTCTTCGAGACCCTGCACCGGAACTTCGAGCGGCCCGACTACCCGCCGAACGTGCTGCTGGTGACGCACGGCCTGATGATGCGGCTGTTCTGCATGCGCTGGTTCCACTGGTCGGTCGAGGAGTTCGAGGCGCTGTCCAACCCGGACAACGGCGAGTGGCGCAGCCTGGTGCTCGGCCCGGACGACCGCTACTCGCTCGACCGGCCGTTCGACCGCTGGATCTGACCGCTGGACTTGACCGCTCGGCCCGCGGCTACCCTGCCGCGGCGGGTTCGGCGGTCGCGGCGAGGTAGCCGCGGACCAGGGCGTCCGTCAGGGCCCGGTCGGCGTCCAGCAGCGGCAGCCGGACCGGTCCGGCCGGAAGCCCCAGATGGCGCAGCAGCGCCTTGGCGGTGACGGTGCCGGGGGCGAGCGTGGTCATCGCCTCGACCAGCGGGAGCAGCCGGGCGTTGAGCGCGGTCGCCCCGGCGGTGTCGCCGCGCCGGTGGGCGTCGAGGACCGCGCCGACCGCCTCGGGGGCCGCGTTGGCGACGGTGCTGACCGCGCCGACGGCGCCGAGCGCGTACAGCGGGAGGTTGAGCTCGTCGGCGCCGGAGTAGTAGGCCAGGCCGGAGGACGCGATCAGCCGGGCGCTGGCGGCGAGGTCGTACGCGGCGTCCTTGACCGCGGCGATCCGCGGGTGCTCGGCGAGCCGGAGCACGGTGTCGCGGGCCAGCGCGGTGCCGGTCCGGCCGGGGATGTCGTAGAGCATGACGGGCAGTCCGGTGCCGTCGGCGAGGGCGCCGAAGTGCCGCCGGACGCCCTCCTGGGTGGGCCGGCTGTAGTAGGGGGTGACCGCGAGCAGGCCGTGCGCGCCGGCCCGTTCGGCGGTGCGGGCGAGTTCCAGGGTGTGCCGGGTGTCGTTGCTGCCGATGCCCGCGGTGACCGCGGCGCGGTCGCCGACGGCCTCCAGGACGGCCCGCAGCAGGGTCTCCTTCTCGGCGTCGCCGGTGGTCGACGCCTCGCCGGTGGTGCCGCTGACGACCAGTCCGTCGCAGCCGCGGTCGACCAGGTGGACGGCCAGCGCCTGCGCCCCCTCGGGGTCCAGGCTGCCGTCCGGGTGGAACGGGGTGACCAGGGCGGCGGCGACGCGGCCGAAGGGAGCGGGCATCTGCGGGTCCGTTCGCGGGGGGATGGGTCCCTTTCAGCCTGCCCGCGGAAACCTGGTAGCACTAGTGATTTGTGCTGCACCGGATCGTTCAGTCCTGCTGAAGGGTTGTCGAGCGGCGGCGATTGTCAGACCCTCGCGCGACGATGGGCGCATGGGTACCTGGAGCGAGACCGAGGAAGCCGCGCCCGAACTCGCCGCCGCTGTACGGGGGCGGTTCGAGGCGCACGGGATGGGCCTGATGGCCACGCTGCGGCGCGACGGCGCGCCGCGGATCAGCGGGATCGAGCCGCTGTTCGCGCTGGGCGAGCTGTGGCTGGGCATGATGCCCGACTCGCTCAAGGGCGCTGACCTGCGCCGCGACCCCCGGCTCGCGCTGCACAGCGCGACCGAGGACAAGGACGTCAAGGACGGCGACGCGAAGATCTCGGGCCGCGCGGTGGAGGTCACCGCGGAGGGCGTCCGGCAGGAGTACCTGGAGGCGCTGAGCGCGGCCACCGGGTTCGAGCCGGAGGGCTGCGACGTGTTCCGGGTGGAGGTCACCGGCCTCTCGCTGGTCCGCCCGGCCGGCGACCACCTGGACATCCACGCCTGGAGCGAGGGCGGCGAGCCCCGGTTGATCGAGCGGAGCTGATCGGGCGGAGCTGACGCCCGGTCGGGTGCGGTGCGCGGCCCGCGGTTCCGCACCCGGCCGGGGTCAGGCGGCGACCGGCGGGACCTCCCGCAGTCCGCCGCCGGGCGCGTCCCGCGGCGGCTTGGGCTTCATCACGAACACCGCGATCACCACCGCCAGCACCGCGAAGACCAGGCCCATCTCGAAGGCGGTGGAGATGCTGTGGGCCAGCACCTGGTCGGCGTACGGCTTGGGCAGCTGGTGGGTGTGCTGGAACAGCGCCAACTGCTGCGGTGAGGGGTGCGAGGCCAGGAACGCGGCTGCCTGCTTGCTGCCCTCGTTCCTGCTGGCCGTGCCGAACACGGTGACCAGGATGGACAGCCCGAGCGAGCCGCCGACCTGCTGCATGGTGTTCAGCAGCCCGGTGGCCGCGCCGGTCTCCCGGGGGGCGACCCCGGACACGGCGGTCAGCATCACCGGCACGAAGATGCAGCCCATGCCCAGGCCGAACAGCACGGTCGGGCCGAGCACACCGGTGAGGTAGCTGCTGCCGGTGCTGATCTGGGTGAACCAGGAGATCCCGGTGGTGACCAGCAGCGTTCCCAGGACCAGGAACGGCTTGGCGCCAAACCTGACCTGCAGCCTGGCGGCGATCTGGGCCGCGATCACGATCGCGAAGCTGATCGGCAGGAAGGAGACGCCGGCCCGGAGCGGGCTGTAGCCGAGCACGTCCTGCACGAACAGGGTGACGAAGAAGAAGATGCTGAACATCGCCGCGGCCAGGCAGAGCATGATGCCGTAGCTGCCGGCCCGGTTGCGGTCGCGGAACATCCGCAGCGGGGTGATCGGCTCCGCCGTCCGCGACTCGATCATCAGGAACGAGGCCAGCAGCACCACGGCCAGGCCGAACGCGCCCAGCGTCCAGGGGTCGCCCCAGCCGTCCTCGGAGGCTCGGATGAAGCCGTACACCAGCGAGACCATGCCCACCGTCGAGGTGAGCGCGCCGGGGATGTCGAAGCGGCCGGGGCGGCGCTCGGAGTCGTTGATGTAGAGCGGCGCGAGCAGGGCGATGGCGATGCCGATCGGCACGTTGACGAACAGCACCCAGCGCCAGGAGAGCCAGGAGGTGAGCATCCCGCCGGCCAGCAGGCCGATCGCGCCGCCCGCCCCGGCGACGGCGGAGAAGACGCCGAAGGCCCGGTTGCGGGCCGGGCCCTCGGCGAAGTTGGTGGTGATCAGCGCGAGCGCGGTGGGCGAGGCGATGGCGCCGCCCATGCCCTGCAGCGCTCGGGCGGAGAGCAGCATCCACGGCGCGGTGGCCAGGCCGCCGAGCAGCGAGGCCAGGCTGAACAGCAGCACGCCGGTGATCAGGGTGCCGCGGCGGCCGAGGATGTCGCCGATCCGTCCGCCGAGCAGCAGCAGGCCGCCGAAGGTGAGGGTGTAGGCGTTGATCACCCAGGACAGGTTGGTGGTCGAGAGCTTCAGCGCGCTTGCGATGTGCGGCAGCGCGATGTTCACGATGGTGGCGTCGAGGATGACCATCAGCTGGGTGGCGGCGATGACGGTCAGGGCGATGTTGGGGTGCTGCCCCCGGCGCGCCTGCGGTGGGTCGGACTTCCTGAGAGCTACGGGCAGAGCCACACGGTCCCCCTGCGGACTAGGAGTGAACGGGCGCGTTCACTAGAATCGACGGTAGTACCGCGGGTATTGTGAACGCAACCGTTCACTAAAAGTCGCCAGGGGGTGTTGCCGTTGTCGGCCGTGACCAGTGGTGACACAGCCGGGCCGAGCGGCCCGCGCCGCCGCGGCAAGGTGCTGGAACAGGCCATCTTCCAGGCCACTTTGGACGAGCTGGTGGCCGTCGGCTACGCCCGGCTGAGCATGGAGGCGGTCGCGGTGGGCGCGCGTACCGGAAAGGCCGCGATCTACCGCCGCTGGCCCTCCAAGGAGGAACTGGTCCTGGACACCCTGCGGGCCACCCTGCCCGAGCCGGGACCGGCTCCGGACACCGGCGGCCTCCGCGGCGACCTGCTCGAACTCGTCACCAGGAGCAGGGCCGCGATGATCTCGCTGCCGGGCTGCGCCGGGCGGGTGATCATGGGCGAACTCGACCACGAACGAGCGGAACCCTTCATGGGGTTGATGCACCAACGGGTGATCGCGCCGAGCAAGTCGCTGCTGCGGGACGTGCTGGCGCGCGGGGCGCTCCGCGGCGAGGTTCGGGCGGACGCCAACAACCCGCTGGTCATCGATGTCATCCCGGCGCTGATGATGTATCGGGCCAAGGTGCACGGGCCGCCGGCCGAGGCAGAGGTGGTCGAGCTGGTGGACCAGGTGCTGCTGCCGATGGTCCGGGCCCGCGCGGAGGCCGCCGGTCCGCCCGCCGTAGGCTGATGCCCATGTCTGTCGAACCGCCGACCCACCGGGTCGAACGCGCCCTCCGCAAGGCCGGGGCCGAGGTCGTCGCGGGTGTGGACGAGGTCGGCCGCGGGGCCTGGGCCGGACCGGTCACCGTCTGCGCGGCGGTCACCGGTCTGCGTCGCGCGCCGGAGGGGCTGACCGACTCCAAGCTGATGACCCCGCGCCGCCGCGCCGAACTGGCCCCGATACTGGCCGGGTGGGTGCACGCGCACGCGCTCGGACACGCCTCGCCGCAGGAGTGCGACCGGCTGGGGATGACCGCCGCGCTGCGGCTGGCCGCGGTCCGGGCGCTGGAGGCGCTGCCGGTGCGGCCGGACGCGGTGATCCTGGACGGCAAGCACGACTACCTGGGCGGCCCGTGGCGGGTACGGACAGTGATCAAGGGCGACCAGTCCTGCGTCTCGGTGGCCGCCGCCTCGGTGCTCGCCAAGGTCCAGCGGGACGGGTACATGGCCGGGCTCGGGGCCGACTTCCCCGACTTCCGCTTCGGCGACAACGCCGGCTACCCCTCCCCGGTGCACCGGACCGCGCTGGCGGAGCTGGGACCGACCCCGCACCACCGGCTCTCCTGGTCCTACCTGGACGACCTGCCGGCCTGGCGGCATCTGCGCACCTTCCGGCTCGACGACGGCGCGGAGCAGCTGGCGCTGGGATTCTGACGGCGCCGGATCTGACCGTTCTGCGTGGCCTCGCCCGGCTTCTGACGGACCGTCGGCCGACCGCCGGAATCCGGCCGGAAGTGAACCAAGGACCCCCTACCCCGGCCTCGCCAGCAGCGAGTAAGCTCTGTCGCGCTGTGCGACGCCATCCGGTGTGCCGCCAGATTCTGCCGAGGAGCTGGAGATCCACAAGACCGCCCCGGGCCCTCGTGTTCCATCCAACGACGAGACGGACGCGACAGCCCGCACCATGCCTTCAGTGACACCGCCTGCGAACCCCTCCGTCCACAGTCCCTCGGCCGCCGCGCGCCCGACTCCGCGTCCCGGGCCGCCGAGGATTCCCAAGCCGGGCCCGGCTCCGCGCCGCCCGGTGGCACCGGCGCACCCGCCGACCCCGTCCGCCGTGCTGCCGGCCCAGGCCGCCGTCCCGGCCACGGCGCCGACCGGGGCGCAGATCCAGCTGGTCCCCGCGGACGCGGCGACCGCGCTGGCCCGCGCCGACGACTCGGTCGACCTGCTGCTCGACTCCGGGCGCGCCCCGGAGCAGATCCTGGTGCTGACGACGGGCGCGGGCCACCCGTGGCAGCAGCACGAGGAGTCCTTCGGCGCCGACGGCTACTGGGCCCAACTGGCCGCGGCCGAGGACGTCTTCTACGCCGACGCGGCGCGGTGCCGCCCGGTCCGCCGCGAGGTCGTGGTGCTCGCGCTGAACGCCGACGCCCCGGCCGCCGACGCCGTGAGGGCGCTCGCCGCCGCGCTCGACCGGGCCACTCGTCTGGTCGTGGTCTGCGGCGACGCCTCGGCGGTCGCTGGACTGCCGACGAACTGAGGCGGCGCTCGGTCGGCGGACGGTCGAGCGGGCGGACAGCCAAGCAGTCGGGCGCTCAGCGGGCGGCGATCCTGGCCGGTTCCGGGACCGGGGAGACTATCGGGGCCGGTGCCTCCAGCATCCGCCGCTGCGGCTGGTCAGGACCGCGCGCCGACAGCGAACTGAGGCTCCGTACGGTCTCCTCGGACCAGGAGCCGGCGTGCGGATGCCGTCCGGCCCGCTGCTCCCCGATCACCTGCCAGCCGGTGTCGGCGAGGGTGACATAGGCGCCGCAGCGCAGCCCGTGCAGGCCGCTGGCGTCCCGCAGCCCCCACATCCACGGGCCGTCCTCCTCGGTCCAGTCCGGGCCCCCGTGGCGGCACAGCAGCAGCACCGCGGTGCGCACCGGGCTGCGCAGCCGCAGGTCGTGCGGGACCAGGTGGCGCAGGTGGAGCAGCAGGGCGTTGCGGTACTGCCAGCCGTCGCCGTGCCCGACCCGGGCCGGGAAGGACGCGCCCGCGACGATCCGGTCGTTCTGCTCCAGCACGGCCACCACCGCGGTGCCCGGCTGCGGGCGGTGCACCCGGTAGAGGTCGCCGACGAGTTCGCGCGGGGACCGCAGCAGCGGCACCCCGGCCTCGGCCCAGGCCGAGGGGTCGACGGTGCGGCCGACCGGTCGCGGCCGGTCGGCGTAGAGCGGGGTGACCTGGCGCGTTCTCAGTGAGGGCCAATGGTTGGCTGAGTCGATGCTCAAGGCCCTCCTTCCCCGTGCCTGCGCGGGCACCTGCTGACCAATTCTCACGTCAAGAGGTGTGCTGCGGCAACGGCCCGCCTGCCGGAAATGCCCTCAATGCAATGATGCGGTCTCTATCTTCTTTCCGTTCATGCCCTATCAGCACCTTTTCCGATCATGTCTCGGAAGGCGGGGCGTCGGCAACCGCTCAGCACCCGACCGGCAACGGACCGCTCGGCAAACCGACCCACCGTCAGCCCTGCTGTGCCAGAACCAGGGGCAGCACCCCGGCGGCCCCGGCCCGCCGCAGCAGTCTGGCGGCCACCGCGACGGTCCAGCCGCTGTCGGTGAAGTCGTCGACCAGCAGGACCGGCCCTCCGGCCGCGGCGAGCGCCTGCGCCAGGCCGTCCGGGACCTCGAAGCTGCCGTGCAGCACCCGCAGCCGCTGGGCGCTGTTGCTCCGCGATCCGCGCGGCGGTTCGCCCCCCGCGTACTCGATCCGGCCGAGCAGCGGCAGCCGGCCGACCCTGGCGACGCCCGCGCCGAGGCTCTCGACCAGCTGCGGGCGGGTGGCCGAGGCCATGGTCACCACGCCGACCGGACGCCCGCCCTGGTTCTGCTCGTTCTCCGGCCCGGCCCAGCCGCCCGGCCCGCGGGCCCAGTCGGCGAGCACGGTCACCACCGCGTCCAGCACCTCCGGTGGTACGGCGGTGTCCGGGGCGCCGGGGGCCAGCAGCCCGCGCAGCCGGGTGCCCCAGCCGATGTCGGAGAGCCGGCCCAGCGCGCGCCCGGCCGCGGCCTGCTCGCCGGGGGCGATCCGGCCCTTGAGGTCGATCCCGGCCGCGGCGAGGCCGGTGGGCCACTGCCGCCGGGGCTCCAGCTCGATGCCGGGACGGCCCAGCGCGGCCCTGGCGGCGGCCAGCGCCTCGGCGGAGACCTCGGCGGAGTGCCGGGGCCCGGCGCAGTTGTCGCAGCGGCCGCAGGGGGCGGACTCCTCGTCGTCCAACTGGCGGCGCAGGAAGTCCATCCGGCAGCCGTCGGTGGCGGCGTAGTCGAGCATCGACTGCTGCTCGGCGGCGCGGGTCTCGGCGACCCGGGCGTAGCGCTCGGTGTCGTAGGCCCAGGGGCGTACGGTGGAGATCCAGCCGCCGCGCACCCGCTTCACCGCGCCGTCCACGTCCAGGACCTTGAGCATGGTCTCCAGCCGGGTGCGGCGCAGGTCGACCCTGGCCTCCAGGGCCGGGGTGGACAGCGGCAGCGGTTCGCCGTCCGGGCCGGTGTGGTCGGCCAGTGCGGCGAGGGTGGCCCGTACCTGCGCCTCGGGCGGGAAGGCGAGGCCGGCGAAGTAGCGCCAGATCGCCTGGTCCTCGGGGCCGGGCAGCAGCAGCGCCTCGGCCTGCTTGATCCCGCGCCCGGCCCGGCCGACCTGCTGGTAGTAGGCGATCGGGGACTGCGGGGAGCCGAGGTGCACCACGAAACCCAGGTCGGGCTTGTCGAAGCCCATGCCCAGGGCCGAGGTGGCGACCAGGGCCTTGACCCGGTTGGCGAGCAGGTCCGCCTCGGCGCTGCGCCGGTCGACGTCCTCGGTGCGGCCGGAGTAGGAGGCGACCGGGAAGCCGCGCTGCCGCAGGAAGGCGGTGACCTCCTCGGCGGCGGCGACGGTCAGGGTGTAGACGATGCCGGAGCCCGGCAGGTCGGGCAGGTGGTCGGCGAGCCAGGCCAGCCGCTGTGCCGGATCGCCCAGCGGCAGTACGCCGAGGGCCAGGCTCTCCCGGTCCAGCGGGCCGCGCAGCACCAGCGCCGCGCCGTCGCCGGGGCGGTCGCCGTCGCCGCCGGGATCGCCGTCGCCGGAGTCGCCCACGGCCGGGCCGCCGGTGCCCAGTTGCTCGGCGACGTCGGCGGTGACCCGGCTGTTGGCGGTCGCGGTGGTGGCCAGCACCGGGACGCCGGGCGGCAGTTCGGCCAGCATGGTGCGCAGCCGGCGGTAGTCCGGGCGGAAGTCGTGGCCCCAGTCGGAGATGCAGTGGGCCTCGTCGACCACCAGCAGCCCGGTGGAGGCGGCCAGCCGGGGCAGCACCTGGTCCCGGAAGTCGGGGTTGTTCAGCCGCTCCGGGCTGACCAGCAGCACGTCCACCGCCCCGGCGGCGACCTCCTGCTGGACCGTCTCCCACTCGTCGGCGTTGGCGGAGTTGATGGTGCGGGCGGTGATCCCGGCCCTGGCGGCGGCGTCGATCTGGTTGCGCATCAGCGCGAGCAGCGGTGAGACGATCACCGTGGGCCCGGCCCCGGCGGCCCGGAGCAGGGCGGTGGCGACGAAGTAGACGGCGGACTTGCCCCAGCCGGTGCGCTGCACCACCAGGGCCCTGCGGTGGTCGATCACCAGGGCCTCGATGGCGCGCCACTGGTCCTCGCGCAGCCGGGCGTCGCCGCCGGCCAGCTCGCGCAGCACGGCGTCGGCGCGCTCGCGCACGGCGGCGCGGTCGGCGTCGTGATCGGCGGGGGAGGGGGCCGGGGGGCCGGGGGTTGCGTCCATGGTTCATTGATAGCCGCTGGGTCCGACAAACAGCGAACCGCAGGGGGCGCCGGAACGCCGGGGAGCGGAGAATCCCCCGTCCGAGTGGCCGAGTTGTGCACAGCCCCCGAGTTGTCCACAGGGCCGGGCCGACGGCCGCGCGGCGGGTGCGGCGGCGGACATCCTCGTCCCATGAGCGAGCACGAGCTGTCCCCGTCCGGTTCCTTCGAACACCCCGTGGTGACCATGCGCGGCCCCGGCGACATGGTCGACGCACTGCCCTTCCTGCTGGGCTTCTTCCCCAGCGACAGCATCGTGGCGCTGGGGCTGCAGGGCCCGCGCCGGCGCCAGGGCGGGACGGTCCGGGTCGACATCCCCGAGGCCCAGGTCTGGCCCGCCGCGGCGGAGGAGGTGGCCCGCTTCCTGGTGGCGCTCTCCGAGCACCGCGACCGTTCCCCGGACGCGGTGATCCTCTACCTCTGCCGGGATCCGGCGCCGGGGCGCAGCGGGCGCCAGGTCTGCGAGGAGCTGCGCCCGCTCGCCGCGCTGCTGGCCGGGGCCTTCCGCGCGGCCGGAATCGCGGTGCACGACTCGCTGTGCGTCTCCGAGGGCCGCTGGTGGTCCTACGCCTGCGACAACAGCGCCTGCTGCGCCGAGGAGGGGACCCCGGTGGACCGGCCGGGGTCGACCCCCGCGGTGGCCGCCGCTGCCGCGTACGCCGGGATCCGGGTCCGCGGCAGCCTCAAGGAACTGCACCAGGAGCTGGAGCCGGTGGCCGCGCCCTCGGCCGAGATCCAGCTCCGGGCCTTCGAGGAGGCGGTCCCCGCGCTGGTCGAGGAGCTGGGCCGGCGCGGCGGCCGGGAGGGGGTCAGGGAGCGCACCGTCGAGCTGGTCGACGCGGCGGTCTCGCGGTTCCGGGACGGCGCGGCGGAGCTGCCGCCGGTGGAGGCGGCCCGACTGGTCCTGGGCCTGCAGGACCGGGTGGCCAGGGACCGCGCGGCGGAGTGGCTGGACCCGCCCGACGTCGGGCACGCCCAGCGGCTGTGGCGGTTCCTGGCCCGGTGCTGCGCCGTCCCGTTCGACAGCCAGGCGGCGGCTCCGCTGTCGCTGCTGGGTTGGACCGCCTGGGTGACCGGCGACCAGGTGACCGCGCGGGTCGCGCTGGGCCGGGCGCTGGTCGCGGACCCGGACTACACCTTCGCCCAGTTGCTCTATCAGGCGGTCAACTCCGGCGCCGAGCCCTACGACCTCTGCGCCACCCTGCGGGACGAGCGCCGGTCCCGGCAGCGCCGGGGGTCGGGCCGTCGGCCGGGCGGGCGGACCCGGAGTCGGCGGGGCGGGCGGGACCGCTGCGACGGGGGTGTTTATCGTCAGTGAGACGACTATGATCACCGGCATGTCCCGCTACGATCCGTCGGCCTTCCCCCCGTTCGCGGTCACCGTCGACCTGGTGGTGCTGACCGTCCGCGATCATGCGCTGTGCGCGCTGATGGTGCGCCGCGGCGAACCGCCGTTCCAAGGGTTCTGGGCGCTCCCCGGCGGCTTCGTCCGGCCGGACGAGGGACTGATCGAGGCGGCGGCCCGGGAGCTGGCCGAGGAGACCGGGCTGCGCACCCACGGCGCCGCGGGGCAGGAGCCCGGTGTCGGGGCGCACCTGGAGCAGCTGGCCACCTACGGCGACCCGCAGCGCGACCCCCGGATGCGGGTGGTGAGCGTGGCGCACCTGGCGCTCGCCCCCGACCTGCCCACCCCGCGTCCCGGCGGGGACGTCCGCAGCGCCCGCTGGGCCCCGGTCGAGGAACTGCTCGGGCGCGGCAAGGACGACGGGCTGCTGCTGGCCTTCGACCACACCAGGATCCTCGCCGACGGGGTGGAGCGGGCCCGTTCGAAGATCGAATACTCCTCGCTGGCCACTGCGTTCTGCCCGGCCGAGTTCACCGTCGGCGAGCTGCGCCAGGTCTACGAGTCGGTCTGGGGGGTCTCGCTCGACCCCCGCAACTTCCACCGCAAGGTCACCGGGACGCCGGGCTTCCTGGTGCCGGCCGGGGGCACCACGACCCGTCAGGGCGGCCGTCCCGCACAGCTGTTCAGGGCCGGGGACGCCACCGTGCTCAACCCGCCGATGCTCCGGCCGGAGGCCTGACCGGCACCGGCCGCACCGGCCCGCACGGGGCCGCCGGGGCGCGCACACGCCGTATACGCCAATACCACGCAAAGTAACTATGTCGGTCTATCGTGCTGGCACGGGCGGAGGAAGGCTGCGCACCGGCATCGCGAGGTGGAGCCCATGTTCCAGGCCATCGGACTGACCAAGAGCTACCGCGGGGGCAGCGCCCCGGCCGTGCTCGACCTCTCCTTCGACGCGCGGGAGGGCCAGGTCACCGCGCTGCTCGGGCCGGAGGGCTCGGGGCGGTCGACCGTGCTGCGGCTGGCGCTTGGGATCGAGCGGGGCCAGGGCGTCGCCCTCTTCGACGGACGCCCCTACCGGCGGCTGCGCCGTCCGGAACGCGTGGTCGGCACGGTGCTGGCCGACCCGTCCGCCCCGGTCGGACACCCCGGCCGGCGGGCCCGCGGCCATCTGCGGATGGCCGCCGCCGCGGTCGGCGTCCCGGCCAGGCACGCCGACCAGCTGCTGGAGCAGACCCGGCTCGCCCCCGCCGCCGGGCACCGGCTGCGCACCTTCTCGCCCGGCATGAACCAGCGGCTCGCCCTGGCGGAGGCCCTGCTCGGGGATCCGGGGCTGCTGCTGCTGGACGAGCCCACGCTGGGGCTCTCGCCCAAGAACGTGGAGTGGTTCCACGCCTTCCTCCGGGCCTTCGCCGCGGGCGGCGGTTCGGTGCTGGTCACCCTGCGCGATCCGCGGGAGGCCGCGGTGCTGGCGGACCGGGTGGTCACCCTGGACGCGGGCCGGATGACCCAGGACCAGACGGTCGCCGAGTTCAGCCGGACCCGGCTGCACGACGAGGTCTCGGTGCGCGGGCCGCAGGTCGCCCGGCTGGCCGACCTGTTGGCCGGGACCGGGGCGGCGGTCCGCGCCGACGGCGGGACCAGGATCTCGGTGACCGGGGCGACCCGGACCGAGATCGGCGAACTCGCCTACCGGCACGGCATCCTGCTGCACGAACTCGCGGACCGGGTCGTGGTCGAGGAGCCCCCGCGCCGTGAGGCCCTGCTGGTCGCCGCCCGCACCCCGGCCAACCCCGGCACGCCCGCCGACACCCGTGCCGCCGACGCCCGTGCCGCCGCGGGGCCCCGTGCCGCCGACACCCGCGCTGCCCACGCCCGTGCCGCCGAGGGGCCCCGCGCCGCCGACACCCGCGCCGCCGACACCCGCGCTGCCGAGTCCGGTTCCGTCGAGGGCGACGGTCTCGGCGAGACCGTCGTGGTGATCAGCCCCGGCGGCTCCGTCTCCGCCTCGGTGGCCGGCCGGTCCGGCACCGCGCGGAGCCGGGTCCCGGCCGGGCCCGTCCCGGTCAGCGGCCCCCTCTACCGCGACGAGTCCGTCCCGACCGCCGACCTCCGGAGCGAGTGATCCCGTGTACGCCCTGACCTACGAGCGCCGCCGGCTCACCGGCATCCGCTCCACCTGGCTGGTCCTGCTCGCGGTACTGCTGGCCGACGCCGCCATCGCCGCGCTGACGGTGCGCCAGCCCGCCCTGGACCAGCCGGTCCGGGTGCTCACCGCGGGCGTCCCGCTGCTGCCGCTCCCGCTGGCCGCGATCGGGGCCGGGGCCGTCGGCGCGCTCTCCTACGGCCAGGAGGTCCGCTACTCGGCGCTGCGGCCGATGCTGCTGCCCGCCCGCCGCCGGCTCGGCCTGCTGCTCGCCAAGCTCACCGTGATCGGCGTCTTCTCCGCGCTGCTCGCCGTCGCCACCCTGGGCCTGGACGCGGGCGTGTACGCGATCGTGCTGCACCGCGCCCCCACCGCGGGCCCCGCGCTGCTCGGCTTCCTCGCCCTGGTGGTGACCGGCGGCTGGATCGGCCTGCTGGCGGCCGGAGTCATGCGCAGCGCCGCCGCCGGGATGCTGGTGCTGCTGGTGGTGCCGGTCCTGGTGGAGCCCGCGGTGACGGTGCTGCGCGGCGGTCTGACCCGGCACGGTGCGGCCCTGGCCCGGGTGCACGCGCTCTGGCCGGTGGGCCGGAACCGGGCCTGGCTCTACGGGCCGCTCAGCGGCCTGCACGACACCGCCGCACTCTCCACCCGCGGCCTGGCGCTGCTGCTGGCGGCGCCGGTGCTGCTGCTCCTGCTCGGCTACCTCGCGCTGCTGCCGCGCCGACGCGGCATCTGAGTTGGTGACGGTGAGTGACCGTCAGCGGTCCTGAACGCTCCGATAGTTGCCTGTTTCGTACAAGAAAAAGTGCTTTGGCGTCAATTGTGTGGTGACGGGCGATCACACTTTCGTGTGCTTTTCACGAAATTACTCAAGGCGGAGCTCGCGGTGGCCGACAAAGGAGACGTGAGTACCGTTGCGCATCCCCCCATGACCACCGCCCGCCTCTCCGAGTCGTCCCGCTCCGGCGGCGCCGATCTCGACCGCTTCCCGGTCGGCGAACGCACGGCCGACCGGTCCTACCCCGAGCGCGGAGCGCCCGGCCCCTCGCTGCACTGGGACAGCCCCGAGCCCGACCTCGGCCGGGTCGGCCGCCGAGCGGCGGGCAGCCGCGGTCGTGGCCTGCACGGACAACTCGTCCAGCAGCTCGGGCAGATGATCGTCTCCGGCGACCTCGGCGCCGACCGCCCGCTGGTCCCCGAGGAGATCGGCCAGCGCTTCGAGGTCTCCCGTACGGTCGTCCGCGAGTCGCTGCGGGTGCTGGAGGCCAAGGGCCTGGTCAGCGCCCGTCCCAACGTCGGGACCAGGGTCCGCCCGGTCGCCGACTGGAACCTGCTCGACCCGGACATCATCGAGTGGCGTGCCTACGGCCCGCAGCGCGACGACCAGCGCCGCGAGCTGTTCGAGCTGCGTTGGGCGATCGAGCCGCTGGCGGCCCGGCTGGCGGCCGGCCACGGCCGGGACGAGGTGCACCAGCGCATGGTCGACATGACCGAGATCATGGGCCACGCCGTGGCCCAGGCCGACCAGATCACCTTCAGCCGCGCCGACAGCGAGTTCCACACCCTGCTGCTGGAGCTCGCGGGCAACCGGATGCTGGAGCACCTGGCCGGCATCGTCGGCTCCGCGCTCACCGTCTCCGGCAGCCCGGTCACCGCCTGCGAGCGCCCCTCCGAGCCCTCGGTCGGCCTGCACACCCGCCTGGTCGAGGCGCTGGGTACCGGCGACGGCACCGCGGCCGAGGCCGCGATGCGGGCGCTGCTGACGGTCCACCCGGAGGTCGACCACGTGGTCCCGGCGCCCCGCGAGCACTGACCGTCCCGGTTGTGCCTCCAGGAGCGCCGCGAGCGGGAACCCCGACCGAGGAGGCCGCCGTCCCACTGGGGCGGCGGCCTCCGGCGCGAACGCCCCTACCCGGAATGAACGGTCTGGTGGCCGGTGTTGGAGAATGGTGTGCCTTCGGGGCACGTCCTCGCGCGCGGGTCAGAGCAGCCGCCGCAGGACTGTGACCTGCACCACGAAAGGAAGGCGTAACACTTCTCCGTCGGCAGCGATGTCTACGGGGGTGGGCCGCTCTCCGGTCGCCCGTCATCACGTCCCGCAGTTTCCAGACCCCGACCCTCCCGAGGGCCGGTCTCTGTTCACTCACGTCCGAGAGGTTGTTCGTGTCGGCCAGCACATCCCGTTCGCTCCCCCCCGAAATCGCCGAGTCCACCGCGCTGATGGCACTCATCGAGCGGGGCAAGGCACAGGGGCAGATCGCCGGCGATGACGTGCGCCACGCCTTCGAGGTTGACCAGATCCCGGTCACCAAGTGGAAGAACGTCATGCGCAGCCTCAACCAGGTCCTCGACGAGGAGGGTGTGACGCTGATGGTGAGCGCGGCGGAGTCGTCCGCCCCCAAGCGCACCCGGAAGAGCGTTGCCGCCAAGAGCACCACCACCAAGGCGACCGCGACCAAGGCCGTGCCGCCGCGGGCCGCCGCGCCGACCGCCGTCCCGGCCGCCGCCCGGACCGCCGCCCCGCGTGCCGCCGCCGCGCCCGCCGCCCCCGCCGTCGTCAGCGCCACCGTCGAGGTGGTCACCGTGGTCGAGGTCGAGGAGACGGTGGAGATCGTCGAAGCGGTCGTCGCCGCCCCGGCGAAGAAGGCCCCGGCCAAGAAGGCCGCCGCCAAGAAGGCCGCCCCGGCGAAGAAGACCGCGGCCAAGAAGACCGCCGCCGCGGGCAAGCCCAAGTCCGACGACGAGCCGGACGCCGAGGACGAGGCGCTCGAAGAGGACCGGCCCGGCAAGGCCGAGGGCGAGGCGGGCGAGGGCGAGGAGGAGACCAAGGGCTTCACCCTCTCCGACGACGACGAGGACGACGCCCCGGCCCAGCAGGTCGCCGTGGCCGGCGCCACCGCCGACCCGGTCAAGGACTACCTCAAGCAGATCGGCAAGGTCCCGCTGCTCAACGCCGAGCAGGAGGTCGAGCTGGCCAAGCGGATCGAGGCCGGCCTGTTCGCCGAGGACAAGCTCGCCGCCGCCGACAAGCTGGCCCCCAAGCTCAAGCGCGAGCTGGAGATCATCGCCGAGGACGGCCGCCGCGCCAAGAACCACCTGCTGGAGGCCAACCTCCGACTGGTGGTCTCGCTGGCCAAGCGCTACACCGGTCGCGGCATGCTGTTCCTGGACCTGATCCAGGAGGGCAACCTCGGCCTGATCCGCGCGGTGGAGAAGTTCGACTACACCAAGGGCTACAAGTTCTCCACCTACGCGACCTGGTGGATCCGGCAGGCGATCACCCGCGCGATGGCCGACCAGGCCCGCACCATCCGCATCCCGGTGCACATGGTCGAGGTCATCAACAAGCTGGCCCGGGTCCAGCGCCAGATGCTCCAAGACCTGGGCCGCGAGCCCACGCCGGAGGAGTTGGCCAAGGAACTCGACATGACCCCGGAAAAGGTCGTCGAGGTGCAGAAGTACGGCCGCGAGCCGATCTCCCTGCACACCCCCCTCGGCGAGGACGGCGACAGCGAGTTCGGCGACCTGATCGAGGACTCCGAGGCGGTCGTCCCGGCCGACGCGGTCAGCTTCACCCTGCTCCAGGAGCAGCTGCACTCGGTGCTGGACACGCTCAGCGAGCGCGAGGCCGGTGTGGTCTCGATGCGCTTCGGTCTGACCGACGGCCAGCCGAAGACCCTGGACGAGATCGGCAAGGTCTACGGGGTGACCCGCGAGCGGATCCGCCAGATCGAGTCCAAGACCATGTCCAAGCTGCGCCACCCGTCGCGCTCCCAGGTCCTGCGCGACTACCTGGACTAGCGGGCACGGATCGTCGGTCGGGGCCGGGGCGTTCACGCCCCGGCCCCTTCCTGCTCCGACCCTTCCTGATGCGGTCACCCCTCGAAGGGTTGTACCCGTCCGGACCGGCGCGCCGAAGCGGTCACCCGAGGTGACCGCACCCCTACGCTGAGTCGCATCCATGTGCGGAAACGGCGGAAGGCGACGGGTGGCTGTCAACTGGAGGACCGGGCGGGGCGGGCGCAGGGTGCTGCTGGTGCTGTTGGCCGCACTGCCGGTGATGGCGCTGCCGCTGCCGGCCTCGGCGTCCGGGATGCTGCGGATCGTCGGCGGGAACTCCACCGACACCGGGCAGGAGCCCTGGATGGTCGCCCTGGCCAGCCGCTCGGTCTACGGGAACTCCCGCTCCGGCCAGTTCTGCGGCGGGACGCTGGTCTCCCCGACCAAGGTGGTCACCGCGGCGCACTGCCTCTACGACGAGTCGACCGAGCGCCCGGCCGACCGTCCCGACCTGCGGGTGATCGTCGGACGGACGGACCTGTCCACGTCGGACGGCGCCGAGGTGCCGGTCTCCCGGGTCTGGATCGACCCGGACTACTCGATGAGCAGCAACATGTGGGACATCGCGGTGCTCACCCTGGCGGTGCCGCAGACCGGGCGGCCGGTGCTGCCGCTGGTGCCGCAGGGCGCGACGGCCCCGTACCTGGCCGGGACCACGGCCACGGTCTACGGCTGGGGCGACACCTCGGGCCGGGGCCAGTACCCGTACGTGCTGCACCAGGTGCAGGTGCCGGTGGTCGGCGACGCGGTGTGCCAGCGGGACTACCCGGGCGGCCCCGACGGCACGTTCCGGGCGCGGGCGATGGTCTGCGCCGGTGAGCAGAGCCGCGGCGGCAAGGACGCCTGCCAGGGCGACAGCGGCGGCCCGCTGGTCGTCGGCGGGCAGTTGGTCGGGCTGGTCTCCTGGGGGACCGGCTGCGCCGAGGCCGGGCATCCCGGCGTCTACAGCAGGGTCGCCGCGATGGCGAACGCGGTCCGTGGCCAGCTGTGACCAGAACTGACGGTGTGTGATCCACGGCGGTGTGAGATGCGACACAGGCCGGGCGGGGACCTCGTGGTCGCCGCCCGGCCTGTGGCCGTGGTTCAGCTCGTCGTCGGGGCTGCCTCTGCCGCAGCCCGGAGGAGCGCCTAGTGGTCCTCTTCGCCCGTGGATGCCGGTGCGGCCGTCAGCCGGCCGGTCTCGTCCTGTATCTCAGCTGCGATCTTCTTCAACTCCGGCTCGAACTTGCGGCCGTGGTGAGCGCAGAAGAGCAGCTCGCCGCCGGATGCCAGCACAACGCGCAGGTAGGCCTGGGCGCCGCACCGGTCGCAGCGGTCAGCTGCGGTCAGCGGGCTCGCGGGGGTCAGAACTGTAGTCACGTCGCCTCTTCTCTAGCTCGACGAGCTGTCGTACCAGGGTCAACATCCAACCAGGCCGAAAACGTTCCCGCTCGCGGCTTTTCTTTTGTCTGCTCGGCTGCGGGTCCTGCGGGTCGGCCCGGCCGTTGAGCCGGGAAGGGGGCCTCCGCCGGGCGGCGGGGGTGGGGACTCGGGTGCGTCCTCCGCACGGGGTTTTCTCTCTGTTGGAGAGGACGTGCCCCGAGCTTCGATGGTTCATGCCTGCTGCCGACTATAGGCATGCGCGCCACTCTCCGGCTGTATCGAACACCCGTGCGAGGTGCGCGTAGCATAAGCGGCAATCAGGTCGAAGCAGTAGCCCCGGCCTGCGCACCGGTAGCCTGCATCCCGGCAGCATTGACGCCATGGTGCACCGACACCCGTGCCGGGAGCCAGGGGATTGACCCGTGTTCGCGCTCCGCGTAGCGCCGCGACCGTGATCGACCAGCATGCGAGACGACGTCGAGCAGGACCCGAGTAACGAGGAGTAGTACGCGCGTGACCGCCGAAACGACCGTGCAGACCGGCACCCTCAGGGGCGGCGGGAGTTCCACCAGCGACGGTTCCAACTACACCGCGCGGCACCTCCTCGTCCTGGAAGGGCTGGAGGCCGTACGCAAACGGCCCGGCATGTACATCGGCTCCACCGACAGCCGGGGCCTGATGCACTGCCTCTGGGAGATCATCGACAACTCGGTGGACGAGGCCCTGGGCGGGCACTGCGACCGGATCGAGGTCCTGCTGCACGCCGACCACTCGGTCGAGGTCCGGGACAACGGCCGCGGCATCCCGGTCGACGTCGAGCCCAAGACCGGGCTGTCCGGGGTCGAGGTGGTGATGACCAAGCTGCACGCCGGCGGAAAGTTCGGCGGCGGCTCCTACGCCGCCTCGGGCGGCCTGCACGGCGTCGGCGCCTCCGTGGTCAACGCCCTCTCGGCCCGGCTGGACATCGAGGTGGACCGGGGCGGGCACACCCACGCCGTCAGCTTCCGCCGCGGCACCCCCGGCGCCTTCGCCGGCCCCGGCCCGAACGGCGACTTCACCCCTGCCAATGGCCTGACCAGGACCAAGAAGGCCCCGCGCGGCCGTAGCGGGACCCGGACCCGCTACTGGGCCGACCGGCAGATCTTCCTCAAGGAGGCCCAGCTGTCGCTGGAGGGCCTGCACGCCAGGGCCCGGCAGACCGCGTTCCTGGTGCCGGGGCTGACCATCGTGGTCCGGGACGACCGGGCCGTCGACGGCGCGCCCAGCGACGAGCAGACCTTCCACTACGACGGCGGCATCGCCGAGTTCTGCGACTTCCTGGCCCCGGACAAGGCCGTCTGCGACACCCTGCGGCTGCAGGGCGCCGGCAGTTTCAAGGAGACCGTCCCGGTCCTCGACGAGCGCGGCCACATGACCGCCACCGAGGTCACCAGGGAGCTGGGCGTCGACATCGCGCTGCGCTGGGGCACCGGCTACGACACCACCATGCGCTCCTTCGTCAACATCATCGCCACCCCCAAGGGCGGCACCCATGTGGCCGGATTCGAACGCTCGCTCACCAAGACCCTGGGCGAGGCACTGCGTGCCGCCAAGCTGCTGCGGGTGGCCGAGGACGACATCACCAAGGACGACGCCACCGAGGGCCTGACCGCCGTGGTCACGGTCCGGCTGGCGGAGCCGCAGTTCGAGGGCCAGACCAAGGAGATCCTGGGCACCTCGGCGGCCACCCGGATCGTCTCCGCGGTCGTCGCCAAGGAGCTCAAGGCCTATCTGACCTCCACCAAGCGGGACGACAAGGCCCAGGCCCGCGCGGTGATGGAAAAGATCGTCGCCGCCGCCCGGACCCGGGTCGCGGCCCGGCAGCACAAGGAGGCCCAGCGCCGGAAGACCGCGCTGGAGACCAGCTCGCTGCCGGCCAAGCTGGCCGACTGCCGCAGCGACGACGTGGACCGCAGCGAGCTGTTCATCGTCGAGGGGGACTCGGCCCTCGGCACCGCCAAGGTGGCCCGCAACTCCGAGTTCCAGGCGCTGCTGCCGATCCGCGGCAAGATCCTCAACGTCCAGAAGGCCTCGGTCTCGGACATGCTCAAGAACGCCGAGTGCGCGGCGATCATCCAGGTGATAGGAGCCGGATCGGGCCGGACCTTCGACATCGACCAGGCCCGCTACGGCAAGATCGTGCTGCTGGCCGACGCGGACGTGGACGGCGCACACATCCGCTGCCTGCTGCTGACCCTGTTCCAGCGCTACATGCGGCCGATGGTCGAGGCCGGGCGGGTGTTCTCGGCGGTGCCGCCGCTGCACCGGATCGAGCTGACCAACCCGCGCAAGGGCCAGGAGAAGTACCTCTACACCTACTCCGACAGCGAGCTCCGGCAGACCATGCTGGAACTGCAGCGCAAGGGCCAGCGCTGGAAGGAGCCGGTGCAGCGCTACAAGGGCCTCGGCGAGATGGACGCGGACCAGCTGGCGGAGACCACGCTGGACCCGCGGCACCGCACCCTGCGCCGGATCAACGTGGGTCAGCTGGACGCCGCCGAGCGGGTGTTCGACCTGCTGATGGGCAACGACGTGGCGCCGCGCAAGGAGTTCATCGTGGACTCGGCCGCCCTGCTGGACCGCTCCCGCATCGACGCCTGACCCGCGCGGCCGGGGAGGTCGGACCTCCTCCGCGATGGTCGCCGAAGGCCCTCCACCCTGGGGTGGAGGGCCTTCTCCATCCGTCCTTCCACCCCTGCTCCGAGGCTGTGAACTGCGTGGATCCGTAGATTCTGAGGTATCGCAGCCGCCCAGCCAACCAGGAGCAGGTCATGAACAGCGCAGCGAACATCGCACTCGTCGTGGTGGTGGTCGTTCTCGTCGTCGCCCGCCAGTTCAAGGCCCGGCAGCTGAACGCGGACGGCCGGAAGATGCTGGTGGTCCCCGCCGTCCTGGCCGTCCTGGCGTTCCGGAACGGCGGACTGATCGACCCGGCGCACAAGGACACCGCCGTGGCACTGCTGGTGATCGGCATCCTGGTGGAGGTCGGCATGGGCTTCGCCTGGGGCTTCACCACCCGGATCTGGCGTGATGGGTCCGGTGCGGTCTGGTACAAGGGGACCAGGGCCACGGCCTTCGCCTGGACCGGCATGCTGCTGGTCCGGGTGGCGTTCTACGCGGTCGGCGCGGCCCTCGGGGTCGCCGCCGGGCAGGGCGCGCTGCTGCTCTCGCTGGCCGCCGTGCTGCTGGTGCGCAAGGCGGTGGTGACCTGGCGGGCACGTGAGCTCGGCCCGTCGTACGGTTTCACTGCCGCGAACTGACGGACGGACAGGAACGCTGTGGAGAACTGGACCGACTGGCCCTCGGCCGAGGCCCTCAGGCGGGAGGGCCTGGTCGCCCCACGGCGCTGGATCGTGATGGTCGTCCGCTACGTCGGCCTGAGCTTCGCGGTGTGGAGCGGGTTCGTCCAGAGCCACCTGCACGGCGCGGCCATGTGGGCCACCGCCGCGGAGACCGCGGTGGGGATGGCCGCGTTCTGGGTCTTCCTGCACACCGTCCAGCGCAAGCGGATCGGGCTCTCGCTCGGCTGCCTGGCGGTGGTGCTGGTCCAGGCGCTGGTCACCACCCTGAATGGGGCCCCACTGATCGGGATCATCTTCGTCTGCGGCATCGCCATGGGCACCGTCCAGCGGTTGCCGCTGGTGGTCGCGGTGCCGACGACGGCCCTGGCCACGATCCTGTTCCTGCTGGCGGTGCCGCGCTCCACCTCCTGGCTGAGCGACGTCCTGGTGATCTTCGGCCTCGGCATCCTCGGCTACGTCGGCCGGCTGGACTGGGAGGCCAGGGGCAGCACCCAGCGACTGCTGCAGCAGGAACGGGCGGCCAGGGCGGCCGAGGCGGAGACCGCGGCGCTGGCCGAGCGGGCCAGGATCGCCCGGGAGATCCACGACGTGCTCGCGCACAGCCTCTCCGCCCAGCTGGTCCACCTGGAGGCGGCCCGGCTGATGCTGGACGCGGGCGCCGACCGCGCGGAGCTGCGCGAGCGTATCGTCGCCGCCCGGCGGATGGCGCAGGACGGCCTGGCCGAGACCCGGCAGGCGCTGTCCGCGCTGCGCGGGGACTTCGCACCGGTCGGCGACTACCTGAAGGAACTGGTGGAACAGCTGCCGGAGGCAACGCTGGCGGTCCAGGGCCTGCCCCGCCCGCTGGCCGCCGAGACCGGCGTCGCGGTACGGCGCACGGCGCAGGAGGCGCTCACCAATGTGCGCAAGCACGCCCCCGGTGCGCCCTGCGCGCTCCGATTGTCGTACCTCGATGACACGGTCGAGTTGGAGGTCCTCAGCGGCCTGACCGAGCGGCCCGCCTCGGAGCTGGCGACCGCGGGAAGCGGCCTCGGCCTGCGCGGGATGCGCGAACGCGCCGAACTGCTCGGCGGCTCGCTGGTCGCCGGTCCCGACCCGGACGGCTTCCGGGTGCTGCTGACGGTGCCCGCACCCCAGGGCTCGCCCGCATAGGCTGCGGGCATGAGCGAGAAGCCGGTACGGGTGCTGGTCGCGGACGACCAGAAGGTGGTGCGTGAGGGCATCGTGATGCTGCTCGGGCTGCTGCCCGGGATCGAGGTGGTGGGCGCGGCGGCGGACGGCGAGGAAGCGGTCGCCCTGGCCGACCGGCACGCGCCGGACGTGGTGCTGATGGACCTGCGGATGCCGCGCTGCGACGGGGTGGAGGCGACCAGGCGGATCCGGGCGGTCCAGCCGGGGACGGAGGTGGTGGTGCTGACCACCTACGCCGACGACGACTCGCTGTTCCCGGCGCTGGAGGCGGGGGCGCGGGGCTATCTGACCAAGGACGCGGGGGCGGAGGAGATCGCCAAGGCGATCCGGGATGTGCAGTCGGGCGCGGCCGGGCTGTCGCCGCGGATCCAAGCGCGGCTGCTGGAACGGCTGGCGGCGCCGGAGCCGGGGCGGACGCCCGAACCGGGGGCGGCGGCGGGAGCGGTGCCGGGGGTGGGCGCGGTCCCGGCGGCGCCTGTTCCGCAGGGCGCGGGGCCGGGCGCCGTGCTGCCGGACGGTCTGACGGTGCGTGAGGCGGAGGTGCTGGGGCTCATCGCGGAGGGGCTCTCCAACAGCGAGATCGCCGCCCGGCTGTTCGTCAGCATGGCCACGGTCAAGACCCACATCAACAACCTCTTCGCCAAGACCGGGGTCAGGGACCGGGCCCAGGCGGTGGGTTACGCGTATCGGCACGGTCTCTCCGGCCACTGACGGAGGCTTCACCTGATGGAGTGAACCGTCCGCACACCGGACCACATCGGGGCGGCCCGCTGACCATCCTGGAGGCGGCGGGTGACACAGACCTTCGGTCCTTCAGAGACACAAACCATGGGGCTCCCGTCACTCCATCGACGCGGGAGCACAGTTGTTGAGACACCGGGAACCCACACCGACGCCCACGGAGCAGGAGCCGTCGGCGCCGCAGGAAGAGATGCCCGCAGGGGGTGTCCCGAGGGAGGACGCGGGCGTCTTCGACTGGTGGGCCGCCCCGGAGCACCGCTCCCCGTCGGTCGAGAGGATCCCACCGCAGCCCGTGTCCGAGCCCGACCCGCAGTTCGAGCCGCAGCTCCAGCCCGAGCCTGCGGTCCCGGCCGGGGCCGACGCTGAGGCCGCTGCCACGGCCGCGGCCGGGGCAGCTCCGGTCGAGCCTGCCGCCGCTGCCGAATCCACCCCTGCCGTCGAACCGACCGAGCGCAGCGAGGTCATCGCCACCGCGGCCGAGCCCGAGTGGGTCGCAGCGCCGGAGCCCGCTCCGGAGCCGCCGCCGGAGCAGCTCGCCGCCGCCGCGGTGTACCGGCACGTGCAGGCGGGGGAGGAGTTCCAGGAGGTCCGCCGCGCCTACCGGGGCTTCGTCTTCCCGGCCTGTCTGGCGTTCCTGGCCTGGTATCTGATCTACATCGTCGCCGCGGTCACCCTGCCCCGGGTGATGGACCGTCCAGTGGCCGGGCCCTTCAACGTCGCCTGGGTGCTGGGGCTGCTGCAGTTCGCCAGCACCTTCGCCATCACCTGGTTGTACGCGCGGCACGCCCGCGACCGCAGGGACCGCGCGGCGCTGGGCCTGCGCTGGGAGACCCAGGACCGGCTCCGGTGAGCGGGGGCAGGCACAACCTCGCCATCGCGCTGTTCATCGCGGTCGTCCTGGTCACCCTGGGCATCACCTTCTGGGCCGGGCGCCGCAACCGCGCGGCCGAGGACTTCTACGCGGGGGGCCGCGACTTCAGTCCGCTGCAGAACGGTTTCGCCATCTCCGGCGACTACATGTCGGCCGCCTCGTTCCTCGGCGTCACCGGGCTGATCGCGCTCTACGGCTACGACGGGCTGCTCTACACCATCGGCTTCCTGGTGGCCTGGCTGGTGGTGCTGATGCTGGTGGCCGAGCTGGTCCGCAACTGCGGCCGCTACACCATGGGCGACGTGCTGGCGATGCGGATGCGGCAGCGCCCGGTGCGGGCCGCGGCCGGGATCTCCTCCATCGTGGTGTCGCTGTTCTACCTGCTGGCGCAGATGGTGGGCGCGGGCAGCCTGGTGTCGCTGCTGCTCGGGCTGCACTCGGGGCAGGCCAGGGCCTGGGCGATCATCGGGGTCGGCGCGCTGATGGTGGTCTATGTGACGGTCGGCGGGATGAAGGCGACCACCTGGATCCAGATCGTCAAGTGCGTGCTGCTGATGGCCGGGACGCTGGGCCTCTGCGTCCTGGTGCTGGTCCGCTTCCACGGCGACCTGGGGACGCTGGCCCGCTCGGCGGCGAACGGCAGCGGCTACGGCCACAGCTACCTCGAACCGGGCCGGAAGTACGGCGGCAGCGCCGTGAACCGGCTGGACTTCGTCAGTCTGGGCATCGCCCTGGTGCTCGGCACCGGTGGTCTGCCGCACATCCTGGCCCGCTTCTACACCGTGCCCACGGCGCGGGCGGCCCGGCGGTCGGCGATGTGGGCGATCGGGCTGGTCGGCTCGTTCTACCTGATGACCATCGTGCTCGGCCTCGGGGCCGCGGCGCTGGTCGGGGCGACCGCGGTGAAGGCCTCCAACGAGGCAGGCAACACCGCGGTGCCGCTGCTGTCGGAGGTGCTGGGCGGCGGCGCGGGCAGCAGTGGCGGAACGATCCTCTTCGCGCTGACCTCGGCGGTGGCCTTCGCCACCATCCTCGCCGTGGTCGCCGGGCTCACCCTGGCCTCCTCCGCCTCCTTCGCCCACGACCTGTGGGCCCGTGCGTTCCGCCACCCGGAGGAGGAGCCGCCGACGGAGCATCAGGAGGTGGTGGTGGCCCGGATCGCGGCGGTGGTGATCGGCGCGCTGGCGATCGTGCTCAGCCTGTACGCGCAGAAGCTGAACGTGGCCTTCCTGGTGGGCATCTCGTTCGCGGTGGCGGCCTCGGCGAACCTGCCGGCGCTGCTGTTCAACCTGTTCTGGCGGCGCTTCACCACCCGCGGCGCGACCTGGGCGATCTACGGGGGGCTGGTCCCGGCGCTGGTGCTGGTGGTCTTCTCGCCGGTGGTCTCCGGCAGCCCGGCCGCGATCTTCCCCGGGGTGGACTTCCACTGGTTCCCGCTGCAGAACCCGGGCATCGTCTCGATCCCCTGCGGCTTCCTGTTCGGCTGGCTGGGGACGGTCACCTCACGCGAGCGGGCCGACCCGGACGCCTACGCGGAGCTGGAGGTGCGCTCGCTGACCGGGGCCGGAGCGGTCTGAGCCGCGGCACCGGGAACGACAGGGCCTCCGGGCGCGACGGGGGAGGCGCGCCCGGAGGCGTTTCCAGCGTAACGCGTGCGACGGCTCCCGCGTCGGGACTTCGGCGCTCTGCCCGGTGATTACTTCGTCGGCTGAACAAAGAGCCCGTCGGTCCGGACGTCGTAGCGGTCCGGGTTGGTGGGCAGTTTGAGGCAGCTCTCGGAGCGGGCCGGCTCGGCGGCGCTGCGCCGGACCTCCACCGTCCAGCTGCGGCCGTCCGTGTGGGTGACGGTGACCGACCAGGCGTCCTCGCCGCAGGCGGCCTGGTCGACCGTCAGCGCGTCAGCCGAGGTCTCGCCGATGCCCGCGCGTACGGCGAGTTCGGCGGCCTGTCCCGGCCGGTCCCAGAAGGAGCGGCCTCGGCACCACTCGGGGACCATCCGGCCGTCCCTGGTGGCCTCCAGGATCTCCTTGGCGGTGTGCGCGGACATCCGCCCGTAGGCGTAGCCGTAGGGCAGCACCAGCATGGTGGGGGAGAAGCGGTGGCCGCCGAGGTGGGTGACCTCCCAGACCTGTGCGTGCCCGCTGGCGGCCAGCTCCGCGGCCAGCGGGCGGCCGAGCAGGGCGCAGCAGCGGTCGCGCCGCCCGTTGGTGCACACCATGGCCAGCGGCTCGCCGGTGTACTCGCGCCACAGGCCGCCGTGGCCGCCTGCGGCCGGTCCGGTGAAATCCAGCCCCAGCAGCTCGGCCGGGTCGTCCAGCACCGTCTCGCGGACCCAGGAGCGGCCGGGGCCGGTGTGGGCGAGGTAGACCTGACGGCTGGGGGTGGGCGGGGCGTCCGCGTGCCGGCCGGGGCGGCGGATCAGCGCGATCCGCAGACCGGTGCCCTCGGCCCTGGCCTCCAGCGCGCGGCCGATGGCCGGATCCAGGTGGCTGTGGGTGAGCGCCCTGGCACCCCAGGGGCCCGGCTGCTCCAGCAGCAGCCAGGTGGCGCCGGTGGCGGCTGTGCCGCTCATTGGCTCGATCAGTTCCCTTGACAGGGTGGTGCAGGTGCTCACCTAGGCAAGGTTAGCCTTACTGGCTCGACTTTCCCCCCGGGGCTGCTGCAAGGGGGTTGGGCAGCAGTGTCCACTGGTCGCCCGGGGGTTGCCCTTCGAGCCGCATCCGGCTCAGTGCCTTGACCGGGAGCGGCTGCTCCAGCAGCGCCCGCCGGTCCTCGGGCGTCAGCACCGCCGCCGCCGACCGGGCCGCGTCGGCGACCGCGGCCCACAGTTCGTCCTCCAAGCCCCTTGAACCGAGGCCGAGCTGGGACACCAGGCTGCTGAAGCCGCCGCCGAGCAGCGAGCCGGTCAGTTTGCGCCGCAGCCGGGCCGGGTCGTCCTCCAGCACATGGCCGGCCAGCCCGCCTGGGTGCACTCCGATTCCGGCCAGCCGCAGCGGGCTGATCCTGACGTCGGCGAGATCCCGGTAGACCAGCCGCAGCGGGCGGTCCCGCTGGTCCAGGACCACCAGCAGGTTCTGGCCATGCGCTTCCAGGGCCACCCCCCAGGACAGCAGTCGCAGCAGCGGCGGCCAGGCCAGCCGGGCCAGGCCGCCGAGCCAGGCCACCGGGTCGCCGGACACCGCGCTGATCGCCCCCAGCGGCAGTACCCGTTCGCCCGGACCGGCGTGGACCTCGGGGGACTCCCGGACCAGCACCGCCAGTTCCGCGCTGAACTCCCGCCCGGGGCCGGTCAACGAGCCGCACCGGGGTCCGGTCAGCGCGGAGGCCGCGGCCAGGTTTCGGGTGATCACCAGGGCCCCGCCGAGCCGCTCGGTCACCGCGGTCAGCAGCGCGGACAGGGCGCCGCTGTTGCGCACCGAGCTGCCGGAGATGTCCCGCACCGAGGAGGTCATCCGCAGCGACAGCGCGGTCTTGAGGTGCGGGCCGCCGTCGACCGGGGCCAGGGTCCGCAGCGCCATCAGCGGATCCGCCGTCAGCGAGCCCTCGGCGGCGGGGAAGCCGAGCCCCGGCAGCACCTCGCGCAGCTGCCAGGGGTGGGCCGGCAGCAGCAGCCTGCCGCGGCCGTCGCGCAGCGCCTCGGGCCAGTCGCCGACCACCGCGCAGGCGGACGGCGGCAGCGGCACCAGGCCGAGCGGCACCACCGGACGGTGCTCCGGCGCGTAGGCGAGCTGGTCGGCGACGGTGAACCCGGGACGGCTGCGGCAGCAGGGGTGGTAGGGATGGCCGTCCACCACGCTCTGCTCCTGGCCGACCAGGCCGGTGCCGCGGGGCGGGGTCGCGGCGTCTGCGGTCCCTGCCGGGCCTGCCTTGCCAGACGCGTCTGCCGCGCCCGCGCGGGAGAGGGCGAGCGAGGCGGTGCTGTGCGCCACCTCGGCGGCGAAACCCGCCCCGCCGACCAGGCCCAGCGCGGTGACCAGCGCGGCCGGGTCGGTGAAGGTCCGGCCGTCGGCCTGCACGGTGAACTCGTCCTTGGGCGCGCCGACCTCGTATCCGCGCAGGTCGGGGCCATCGAGCCGGTGCCCTTCGGCGCCGGGCAGCTGTTCGAACCGGAGCGAGCGCCAGAGCCGGGCCAGCACCGCGGCCCGTGCACCGGGCAGCGCCCGGTGGAAGGCCGGGACCAGGTCGGGGCGGACCGCCCGCAACTCCTCGGCGAAGGAGGACTCCAGCGAGTGTTCGGGCGGTCGCGGATCGGAAGGCATGAATCGGTCATACCCCGCGTTTGCGGTGGATCACCGAAGGAGACTGGTCCAGGGTCGGAACATTCCACCTGGGAGGGGGACGGCGGATGAGCGGGCAGAGGGAGCGGGCGGACGCCCTGGCGCTGACGGCGCTGCTCAACTGCGTGGTCGGCGAGCTGGCCGTGCCCGAGGGCGAGCTGCTGCTGCTCCCGGCGAGCGGGCAGCGGCTGCGGGTCGAGCCCGGCCGGTGGCCGGAGCGACCCGCGCTGCTGACCCCGCAGGGGCCCCGGCCGCTCGCCCTGGCAGACCTGGTCGAGGTCGCCGAACGCGAGCTGCGGGCCCGTACCGGCGTGGACAACGGCACGCTCGCGGCGGAGATCGCGGACAGCCGGGACGTGATCGCCGCGCTGCTCGCCGCCCGGGAGCGGCGGACCCCGCCCGCCGACCTGTTCCTGCGCTCGGAGCAGGCGCTGGTGGCCGGCCACCGCAGGCACCCGGCCGCCAAGACCCGCGGCGGCGGCCCGGTCGGGGGATGGCTGCCGTACGCGCCGGAGGCGTACGCCTGCTTCCCGCTGACGCTGCTGGGCGTGCGCGAGGACCTGCTCGCGGGGGACGGCGACAGCGGCGTGCTGGACCAGCGGTGGGGCGGCCTGGCCCCGCCGGGATTCCGGATCCTGCCCGCCCACCCCTGGCAGCTGCGGTTGATCGAGGGCAGCCCGGCGACGGCCGCGGCGTTCGCCGACGGACGGCTGCGGGTCCTCGGGCCGACCCCGGAGCGGGCCTGGGCCACCTCCTCGGTCCGCACCGTGTACCTGCCGGACGCCGACCTGTTCCTCAAGTTCAGCCTGGACGTGCGGATCACCAATGACATCCGCCGGCTCTGGCTGCGCGACCTGCGCTGGCTGGTCCCGGTGGACGAGGCGGTGGCCAAGGCCTTCGGCGACGCACCGGCCGGGGCGTCCATGCTCGCCGACCACGGCTACCGCACCG
The DNA here is from genome assembly GCF_042510955.1 of Streptacidiphilus cavernicola. Taxonomy (NCBI): domain Bacteria; kingdom Bacillati; phylum Actinomycetota; class Actinomycetes; order Kitasatosporales; family Streptomycetaceae; genus Streptacidiphilus; species Streptacidiphilus cavernicola. Next base: position 51,666 of record NZ_JBHFAB010000021.1, on the reverse strand, counting down.
CCGCGCTCGGCGGGGCGGCGGGGGCAGCGGGTGTGGGGGTGGCGGGGTCGGCGGGGTCGGCCGACGAGGACGCCTACGAGGCGCTCGCGGTGCTGGTCAGGGACGGTTTCGGGCCGCTGTCCGGGAGCAGCCGCCCGTTGCTCGCCGCCGGGCTTGCCGAGGGTTTCCCCGGCAGCCCGCTGGACCGCCTGTCGGACCGCGGCGGCGCCGACGAGGCTGCCCTGACCTGGTGGCGCCGCTACGTCGAGCAGGTGGTCCCCCCGGTGCTGCACGCGTATCTGCGGCACGGCGTGGTGCTGGAGTGCCATCTGCAGAACGTCCTGGTCGGGATGGACGCCGAGGGCTTCCCGGACCGGGCGGTGTTCCGCGACCACGAGGGGGTCAAGCTGCTGACGGAGCGTCACGGCGACCTGCTGGCCAGCCTGGGCCCGGATCTGCCGACCCCCGGGCTGGCGGCGGCGGACGGCTGGAAGCGGCTGGTCTACTGCCTGGTGACGAACCATCTGCTGGAGATCGCCGGGGCGGTGGCCGAACGGCGCCCCGCCGTCGCGTCCGCGCTCTGGCCTGCGGCCCGCGCGGTGTTCGCGGCCTGCGCCGACCACCGGGAGGTCGCCGACCTGCTGGCGGCGGCGACGGTGCCGGCCAAGACCAACCTGCTGCTGCGCTGGACCGGCGCGGACGGCGGGGACTCGGCGTACACGCCGCTGGCGAACCCGCTTCGAGGCTGACCGCCGTCCGGCGGGGGCAGCCCGCACCGCGGGGTCGTCAGGCGGGGCGGCGTCGCGCTGGACCCGGGGCGGGACGGTCGCGGGGCAGGTGCGCCCGGGGACTTCCCGGGCGCACCCAACCGCCGCTCCGCGGTTCAGGTCTCCGTCACACCGGCCCGGCGACCGCCGCGATCTCCTTGGCCAGCGGGACGCCCGAGCCGTCCCGGCGCGGGTCGCGGCCGGGGAGCTCGGCGGGGGAGCCGTTGGCGGTGGCCGCGCGGGCCGGGGTGGGCCCGGCCCAGGCCAGCACCAGCCGGTCCTCGCCCTTCAGGAAGCGCTGGCAGCGCACCCCGCCGGTGGCCCGCCCCTTGCGCGGGTACTGGTCGAACGGCGTTGCCTTCGCGGTGCCGAGGCCGAGGCCGTCCAGTGCGTCGGCGGCGCCCGCGACGGTCACCACCAGCGCGTCCACCGCGCCGTCCACCGCGGTGAAGGAGAGCACCTTCGCTCCGTCGGCGAGCTTGATCCCGGCCATGCCCCCGGCCGGACGGCCCTGCGGCCGGACCTGGGACGCCTGGAACCTGAGCAGCTGCGCGTCGGAGCTGATGAAGACCAACTCCTCCTCGCCGGTGTGCAGTTCGACCGCGCCGACGACCCGGTCGCCGTCCTTGAGGCCGATCACCTCGAACTCGTCCTTGTTCTCCGGCCAGTCCGGGACCACCCGCTTCACCACGCCCTGCTCGGTGCCCAGGGCCAGGCCCGGGGAGGACTCGTCCAGCGTGGTCAGCGCGAGCACCCGCTCGCCCGCGTCCAGCTTCAGGAACTCGGCGACCGGCGCGCCGCCGGAGAGCACCGGCGCGCCCGCGCTCGGCGGCAGCGACGGCAGGTCGATCACCGGCATCCGCAGCACCCGTCCGGCCGTGGTCACCACGCCGATGTCGGCGCGGGCGGTGGCCGCGACCGCGGAGACCACCACGTCGTGCCGGGAGCGTCCGCCGCCCTCGGTGGCCGCGGCCGGCTCCAGCTCACTGGTCCTGGCCAGCAGTCCGGTCGAGGACAGCAGCACCCGGCAGGGGTCGTCCGCGACCTCCAGCGGCACCGCCGCGGTGGCCACCGCGCCGGCCTCCAGCAGCACCGTGCGCCGCTCGGTGCCGAACTGCTTGACCACCGCGGCCAGCTCGTCGGAGACGACCTTGCGCAGCAGGGTGTCCGACTCCAGGATCTCGGTCAGGCCCTGGATCTCGGTGTGCAGCTTGTCCTGCTCGGCCTCCAGTTCGACCTGGTCGAACCGGGTGAGCCGGCGGAGCGGGGTCTCCAGGATGTAGAGCGTCTGCGTCTCGGAGAGCCCGAAGCGCTGCATCAGCCCTTCCTTGGCCATCGCGGTGTTGTCGCTGCCGCGGATGATCCGGATCACCTCGTCGATGTCGATCAGGGCCACCAGCAGGCCCTCGACCAGGTGCAGCCGGTCCTGGCGCTTGCGGCGCCGGAACTCGGAGCGCCGCCGGACCACCTCGAAGCGGTGGTCGACGTAGACCTCCAGCAGCTCCTTCAGACCCAGCGTCAGCGGCTGGCCGTCGACCAGGGCGATGTTGTTGATGCCGAAGGACTCCTCCAGCGGCGTCAGCTTGTAGAGCTGTTCGAGCAGGGCCTCCGGCACGAAGCCGTTCTTGACCTCGATCACCAGGCGCAGGCCGTGCGAACGGTCGGTCAGGTCCTTGATGTCCGAGATGCCCTGCAGCTTCTTGGCGTTGACCAGGTCCTTGATCTTGGAGATGACCTTCTCCGGGCCCACCGTGTACGGCAGCTCGGTCACCACCAGGCCCTTGCGGCGCGGGGTGACGTCCTCGACGGTGACCTTGGCGCGGATCTTGAAGGTGCCCCGGCCGCTCTCGTAGGCGTCCCTGATCCCGCTCAGGCCGACGATCCGGCCGCCGGTCGGCAGGTCCGGGCCGGGGATGAAGCGCATCAGCGCGTCCAGGTCCGCGCCCGGGTGCCGGATCAGGTGCCGGGCCGCCGCGACCACCTCGCCCAGGTTGTGCGGCGGCATATTGGTGGCCATCCCGACCGCGATCCCGGACGTGCCGTTGACCAGCAGGTTCGGAAAAGCCGAGGGCAGGACGCCGGGCTCCTGCTCGCTGCCGTCGTAGTTGGGCGCGAAGTCGACGGTGTCCTCGTCGATCGACTCCACCATCGCCATCGACGCGGCGGCGAGCCGGGCCTCGGTGTAGCGCATCGCGGCCGGCGGGTCGTCGTTGCCCAGCGAGCCGAAGTTGCCGTGGCCGTCGATCAGCGGCAGCCGCATCGAGAACGGCTGCGCCATCCGGACCAGGGTGTCGTAGATCGACGCGTCACCGTGCGGGTGCAGCCGCCCCATCACCTCGCCGACCACGCGGGCGCTCTTCACATACCCGCGGTCGGGGCGCAGCCCCATCTCGTTGGCCTGGTAGAGCACCCTGCGGTGGACGGGCTTCAGTCCGTCCCGTGCGTCCGGGAGCGCGCGGGAGTAGATGACCGAGTAGGCGTACTCCAGATAGGAGTTCTGCATCTCGTCCACGACGTCGATGTCGAGGATCCGCTCCTCGAAATCCTCGGGCGGCGGGGTCTGCGAACTGCGGCGGGCCATCGCGGCGGGGCTCCCTTGCGCTCATGGACAGGCACTGGCGAATCGGTACGGGCGCCCCCATTGTGACCCCTCGCGCCGACACTCCTGTGACAGGGCCGTGCCGCGGGCCGCCGCGGACCTGCCGGGAAGAACGCCGGCAGCGAACAGGAGCACAATCCGGAGCGCCGCTTCGTTGCACCACAATGAGGGCAAGTTCAGTATTCGGCAGGCAGCAGCAACCGACCGGAAGGACGACGAGCGGATGGCCCACCCGGCCCCCAGCACCACCGAAGGAACCGTCATCATCGAGCACACCCTGGCCAACGGGCTGCGGGTAGTGCTCTCCGAGGACCACCTCACCCCGGTCGCGGCCGTGTGCCTCTGGTACGACGTCGGCTCCCGGCACGAGGTCAAGGGCCGCACCGGCCTGGCCCACCTCTTCGAGCACCTGATGTTCCAGGGCTCCGCCTCGGTCCCCGGCAACGGGCACTTCGAGCTGGTCCAGGGCGCGGGCGGCTCGCTCAACGGGACCACCAGCTTCGAGCGCACCAACTACTTCGAGACCATGCCGGCCCACCAGGTCGAGCTGGCGCTGTGGCTGGAGGCGGACCGGATGGGCTCGCTGCTCTCCGCCCTCGACCTGACCGGCCTGGACAACCAGCGCGCGGTGGTGAAGAACGAGCGCCGCCAGCGCTACGACAACGTCCCGTACGGAACCGCGTTCGAGCGCCTGGTCGCGATGGCCTTCCCGGACGGCCACCCCTACCACCACACCCCGATCGGCTCGATGGCGGACCTGGACGCGGCGACCCTGGCCGACGCCCAGGACTTCTTCCGCACCTACTACGCGCCCAACAACGCGGTGCTCTCGGTGGTCGGCGACATCGACCCGGAGCAGACCCTGATGTGGATCGAGAAGTACTTCGGCAGCATCCCCTCGCACGACGGCAAGCGCCCGCCGCGGGACGGCGGCACGGTGGTCCGCGACGGCGTGGCGCCGCTGCGCCAGCACCTGGTCGAGGAGGTGCCCTCACAGGCCTTGATGGCCGCCTACCTGCTGCCGCAGGACGGCACCCGCGAGGCCGACGCCGCCGACCTGGCGCTCACCATCCTCGGCTCCGGCGAGTCCAGCCGCCTCTACAACCGGCTGGTCCGCCGCGACCGCACCGCGGTCACCGCCGGGTTCGGGCTGCTGCGGCTGGCCGGGGCGCCGTCCCTGGGCTGGCTGGACGCCAAGACCTCGGGCGAGGCCGGGATCGGGACGGTCGAGGCGGCGGTGGACGAGGAGCTCGCCCGCTTCGCCGCCGAGGGCCCCACGCCCGAGGAACTGGAGCGGGCGCAGGCGCAGATCGAGCGGGAGTGGCTGGACCGGCTGGACACGGTGAACGGCCGCGCCGACGAGCTGTGCCGCTACGCGGTGCTGTTCGGCGACCCCAAGCTGATGGACGGCGCCCTGGCGAAGGTGCTCGACGTCACCGCGGAGGAGGTCAAGGCGGTGGCCGCGCGGTATCTGACGCCGGAGAACCGCGCCGTGCTGACCTACGAGCCGGCGCCGCCGCAGGGCGACGACGCCGACTCCGGCGCTTCCGCCGACGCCGCCTCCGCTGACTCCGCCGCCGACTCCGACCAGGACGTGAACCGATGACCATCGCCTCCACGATGACCTTCCACCCCCGCCCCGAGCCGGGCGAGGCCACCCCCTGGGCGTTCCCCGCGCCGACCCGCAGCACCCTGCCCAACGGGCTGACCGTGCTGCGCTGCGACCGTCCCGGACAGAAGCTGGTGGCGGTCGAACTGCTGCTGGACGCCCCGCTCGCGGCCGAGCCGGCCGGTCTCGACGGCGTCGCCACCGTCCTGGCCCGCGCCTTCTCGGAGGGGACCCAGCAGCTCACCGCCGAGGAGTTCGCGGGCGAGCTGGAGCGCGCCGGGGCCAACCTGGACGCGCACGCCGACCACACCGCGCTGCGGCTGTCCCTGGAGGTCCCCGCCTCGCGGCTGGAGCGCGGCCTGACCCTGCTCGCCGACGCCGTCCGCGGACCCGCGCTGCCCGAGGCCGAGATCGAGCGGGTGGTCGCCAACCGGCTGGACGAGATCGTGCACGAGCTGGCCAACCCCAGCCGCCGGGCCGCGTTCGCGCTCTACGGCGACCTCTTCGCCGCCGCCGACCGGATCTCCCGCCCCCGGGCCGGGACCGCGGACACGGTCAAGGGGATCGACCGCGCGGCGGTGGCCGCGTTCTACGCCGCGCACGTCCGCCCGGCCACCGCGACGGCGGTCATCGTCGGGGACTTCTCCTCGGTCGACTTCGACGCGGTGCTCGGCTCCACCCTGGGCGACTGGACCGGGACCCCGGCCCCCGCGTCCGTCCCGGCCCCGGTGGTCGGCGACGACACCGGGCGGGTCGTCATCGTCGACCGGCCCGGGTCGGTGCAGACCCAGGTCCTGATCGGCCGGATCGGCCCCGACCGGCACGACCCGTCCTGGGCGGCGCAGATCCTCGGCACCTACTGCCTCGGCGGCACCCTCACCTCGCGCCTCGACAAGGTGCTGCGCGAGGAGAAGGGCTACACCTACGGGGTCCGCGCCTTCGCCCAGCCGCTGCGCTCGGGGGCGGACGGCAGCGGCCGGGCGCTGCTGGCGATCTCCGGCTCGGTGGACACCGAGTCCACCGTGCCGGCGCTGACCGACACCTGGGCCATCCTGCGTACGCTGGCCGCCGAGGGCCTGACCGACGAGGAGCGGGACATCGCGGTGCAGAACCTCGTAGGGGTGGCGCCGCTGCGCTACGAGACGGCGTCGGCGGTCTGCTCCACCCTCGCCGACCAGGTGGAGCAGGCGCTTCCGGACGACTACCAGGCGCAGGTCTACCGCAGGCTCGCGGAGACCGGCACGGCCGAGGCCACGGCGGCGGTCGTGGCTGCCTTCCCGCCGGACCGGCTGGTCACCGTGCTGGTGGGTGACGCGGCGTCAATCGCAGGACCGCTCAAGGACCTGGGACTCGGCGAGATCACCGTCGTGCCCGCCTGAGCCGGTGTCAACGGCCGGTGGCGGGTGGGCGGTCGTCCGCCCGCCCGCCACCGTCGCCGCGACGGCCGCGAGGCCGGCCAGCACGGCGGCGGCGGTGAACACCGCACCGCTCCCGCCCCGGTCCAGCAGCGCCCCGGCCAGCGCCGAGCCCAGCGCGGAGCCGAGGTTGTAGCCGGTGTTGACCCAGGCCCCGGCCTCCACCCTGGCCCCCGCCGGGACCAGCACGTCCACCAGCAGATAGGCCGTGATCAGCAGCAGGTCCATGCTGATCCCGGCCCCCAGGAAGGCGACCGCGGCGGCCGGGACCACCGGCAGCAGCGCGGGCAGGGCGAAGCACAGCGCGCCCGCGGTTCCGAGCAGCGCGAGCCGTCGGCCGAGCGGGGCCCGCCAGGACCCCCGGCCGTAGGCCAGCCCGCCGACGGCGCCGCCCACCGAGCAGACGGTCAGCAGCGATCCGGCGGTACCTGCGCCCCACGCGGCGAGCGAGGCGATCTCCGCCACCGCGAGGGCGCCGCCCGAACCCAGCACCACCAGCAGCATCAGCGCGAAACCCGGCCTGCGCAGCGGCCCCGGGCCCGACCTCGCGTCCGCGTCGGCGGGTCCCGGGCGCAGCCCGCCGCCCGGGACCCGCCGGAGCGCCGCCGCCAGGGCCGAGAAGCCGAGCAGGACCAGCGCCGCGCAGACTGCCAGGGCCGACGGCGCCGACCAGGCGCCGATCAGCGTCCCGCCGAGCGCGGGACCCGCGGCGAAGACGCTCGACTCGGAGACGGTGTCCAGGCTGAGCGCCCGCTGCCGCTGTTCGGGTCCGGGCGCGAGCACTCCCCACAGGGCCCGCATCAGCGGCCCGACCGGGGGCGGGAACACCCCGGTCACCCCGGCCAGGGCGATGGCGGACCAGGGCGCCGCGCCGGTGCGGCCGGTCAGCGCGATCACGGCGAGCAGCCCGGCGTAGACCGCGGCCAGCAGCATCAGACTGCCGGGACGGCGCTCGACCAGCCGCGCCCTGGCCGGTCCGAGCAGTGCGCTGACCAGGCCGAACAGACCGGCGGCAGCCCCGGCGACGGCATAGGAGCCAGTGCTCTGACGAAGGGTCAGCAGCAGCGGCAGGCTGAGCAGTCCGTAGGACAGCCGGGCGAGCATCGCGGCGGCGAAGAGGCCGCGGGCATGCGGGAGGGAGAGGACGGCGCGATAGCAGGCGCCGCCCCCGGCGGGGCGTGGCATGGGGATTCTCCGGACACTGGACGCGGACATGACGGAGCGTCGCCGCCGCCTGGCCGCGCGGCTGAGCCTGCGCGGGCGGGGCGGAGCTGCGGGTCCGTCTAGTGCGGTCCGGAGGGGAGGTGCATGGGAAGACCCTACGGGGTCTCAGTCGCGGTCGGCCAGCGCTTTCCAGCCGAGCCCGGCGGCGAGCAGCAGTGCCACGCCGGAGCAGGCGAAGCCGGCCCGGGCGCCGAGGGTCTCGATCACGCCGGAGACCAGGAAGCCGGTGATCGGGACGGTTCCCGGCAGGGCCATGCTCCACAGGCCCATCACCCGGCCGCGCATCTCCGCCGCCGAGCGCAGCTGGACCAGGGTGTTCGCGGTGGCGATGAACCAGATCGAGGTGAAGCCGGCCAGCGCCATCGCCGCGAACGCCAGGAACAGGAACGGGGAGTAGGCGACCAGCAGCACCGAGCCGCCGGTGGCCGCGGCGAGCACGCGGACCCTGGGTCCGGTCGGCGCGCGGGTGGCCGAGGCCAGCAGGGCGCCGGGGAGCGCGCCCAGGCCGAAGGCGGAGAGCAGCGCGCCGTACCCGCCGCCGCCGAGGTGGAAGGTGCGGGTGGCGAGCACCGGCAGGGCGATGCCCATGGTGAACAGCATCCCGCCGGCGGCGGCCATCGGCAGACAGGCCCGTACGGTCGGGTTGTGCCAGGCGTAGCGCAGTCCGGACCGGATCGCGCCGCGCTCCTTGGGCGGACGGGCGGAGGCCGGGTCGGCCTGCGGCACCAGCCGCCACAGCACGTACAGCGGTCCGAGCAGCGCGACGGCGTTGACCAGGAAGCAGGCGCCGGGGCCGACCGTGGCCAGCAGCACGCCGCCCAGGGCCGGGCCGAGCACCCGGGAGGCGTTGACCACCACCTCCCAGAGGCCGACCGCGCCGGCCAGGCCGTCCCGGCCGACCAGGTCGACGATGAAGACCTGCCGGGCCGGGGAGTCCAGGGCGGCGACCGCCCCGGTGCACAGGGAGACCGCCAGGATGATCCACAGCGACAGCGCCCCGACGGCGTCGAGCAGGCTCAGCACCAGACCGGCCAGCATCAGCAGGAACTGGGTCAGCAGCAGGATCCGGCGGCGGTCGTGCCGGTCCACCCGGGCTCCGGCCCACGGGCCGAGCAGCAGCATCGGGCCCCAGCTGCAGACGGTCAGCACGCTGAGCCAGAAGGCGTTCCCGGTGCTCTGCAGCACCACCCAGGACAGCGCGACCACCTGGGTGGCGTTGCCGGACGCGGACAGGATCTGGCTGCCGAACCACCAGCGGAAGTCGCGCCGCTGCAGCGTCCCGCCGATGCGCGCGAGCGCACCGGCGACCCCTTCGCGGCGGGCCGCCGCGATGGTGTCCGCGGTCGGCTCGGTGGCTGGTTCCGCAGTCATGGTCTAGACCTCCCCTGGTCGCACGCGGACGTTACCGGCCCTGAGCTGCACCGCAGCAGAATGTGGCGTAGCTCACGCCTGGCTGGGCAATTTCTGGGGACCCTCTCCCCGTTTAGCTGGTTGACTTAGTGAAACGGGGAGACGATCCCCGTATCCGTAGTCGAGTCCACAGTCGGAATCCAACCCGGGCCTGTGAACCGGCGTACCAGCAGAAGGAGGTCCCCATGGTCGCGCAAACCACCGTCCGCGGTGCCGCCCCCCGGCTGCGCGCCGACGCCACCCGCAACCGTGAGCGTATCGTCGCCGCGGCGCAGGAGGCATTCATAGAGTTCGGCGCGGACGTCCCGCTGGACGAGATCGCCCGACGAGCCGGCATCGGCAACGCCACGCTCTACCGGCATTTCGCCGACCGCCGCGAGCTCGTCCGCAGTGTCGTCCTCTCGGTGCTCGCCACCATGGCCGAGGAGGCCAAGGCGATCATGGACGACGCCCCCGACGCCTTCACAGCGCTGGAGGGCTTCGTGCACGGCGCCGTCGAGTGGAAGGTGGGGGCCCTGTGTCCGCTGCTCTCCGAGTGGATGGACGTGGCCGAGCCTGACATCCTGGCCGCGCGTGACCGTCTCGACATCGTCGTCGGGAGCGTCATCGAGCACGCCCAGACCGAGGGATCGCTGCGCAGCGACATCGGCCCCGGCGACATCATGATCCTTGCCTCTCAGATCGCCCGGCCGCTGCCGGGCGCCACCACTGTCGACCACGACTACTTCGTGCACCGGCACCTCCAACTTGTCCTCGACGGGCTGCGCGCTCCCCAGCGCTCGACCCTTCCGGGGCGTCCGGCGACCCTTGAGGACCTGCGCGCAGGCTGCGCCGGCTCCCGTCCCGGGCACTGCTGACGCGGCACCGTCCGCACAGCACCTTCCGGCGCGCAATCGAGCGCACGCCGGTCCACGTTCAGCCCTGCCTAGACAGCCATGGGAACAGTCATGTCCAACCTCAGTACGTCAGCCAAGCCGGTTCAGCTCGAACCGGATCCGCAGCGCTGGAAAGCGCTCGTCTTCATCGCCATCGCCCAGCTGATGGTCGTCCTCGACGCCACCGTCGTGAACATCGCGCTTCCGCACGCCCAGCACGACCTGCACATCTCCGACGCCAACCGGCAGTGGGTCATCACCGCCTACAGCCTCGCCTTCGGCGGCCTGCTCCTCTTCGGCGGACGCGTCTCCGACCTGTGGGGACGCAAGCGCGCCTTCATAGTCGGCCTGGTCGGCTTCGCGCTGGCCTCGGCCCTCGGCGGCGCCGCCGTCAACGAGGGCATGCTGCTCGGCGCCCGCGCCCTGCAGGGCGTCTTCGGCGCCCTGCTCGCACCGGCCGCGCTGTCCCTGCTCGCGGTCACCTTCACCGAGGCCAAGGAGCGCGCCGCGGCGTTCGGCATCTTCGGCGCCATCGCCGGCGCCGGCGGCGCGGTCGGCCTGATCCTCGGCGGTGTGCTCACCCAGTACGCCAACTGGCGCTGGGCCCTGTTCGTGAACATCCTCTTCGCGATCGTCGCCGCCGCCGGTGCGGTCCTCTTCATCCACGAGCGCGAGGACGGCCGCAACCGGGACCGTCTCGACATCCCCGGCGTGCTGCTCGCCACCACCGGCCTGGTCGCCCTGGTCTACGGCTTCACCAAGGCCTCCACCCCCGGCGACGGCTGGGGCGCGCCGATCACCATCGGCATGTTCGTCGCCTCCGCCGTGCTGCTGGCCGCGTTCGTCCTGGTCGAGAGCAAGGTCAAGGCGCCGCTGCTGCCGCTCCGGGTCATCGCCAACCGCAACCGCGGCGGGGTCTACCTGTCGCTGGGTCTCGCCATCATCGGCATGTTCGGCCTGTTCCTCTTCCTGACCTACTACCTCCAGCAGGTCCACGGCTACACCCCGACCAAGACCGGTCTGGCCTTCCTGCCGATGATCGGCGGCATGATCGTCGGCTCCACTCAGATCGGCGCCCGGCTGATGACCCGGGTCCCGGCCCGTCTGCTGATGGGCCCCGGCTTCCTGGTCGCGGCCGTCGGCATGCTGATCCTGACCCAGCTCAAGGTCGACAGCTCCTACGCCGCGGTGCTGCTGCCCGGCTTCCTGCTGCTGGGCCTCGGTATGGGTACCGCGTTCATGCCCGCCATGAGCCTGGCCACCTACAAGGTGCAGCCGCGGGACGCGGGTGTCGCCTCCGCCATGATCAACACCTCGCAGCAGATCGGTGGCTCCATCGGCACCGCCCTGCTCAGCACCATCGCCGTCAACGCCACCACCAGCTTCGCCAAGACCCACGGCGTCGGTACCCCGGCTCTGCTGGCACAGGCCCAGGTGCACGGCTACGTGGCCGCGATCTGGGTGGCGGTCGGCATCCTGGTGGTCGCCGCCGGCCTCACCTTCAGCCTGGTCAACGCCGGCCGCGACGCCGTCGCCCCGCCCACCGGCGGCGCCGGCGAGGAGGTCGGCGAGGCCTCCATCCCGGTGATCGCGCACTGACCGCGCGGGTCGGTTACTGATCGTACTGATCACGTCGATCACGCGCTGATCAGTAACTGACAGAACCTCACATGGCAGTACCCGGCAGGCTCGACGGCCCCGTCTCGAACACCGAGGCGGGGCCGTTCGGTCGTTAATTCATTGCGGCGGCCCCCGCCGCCGTGGCTAGATAGTCCTGCGACCGGCTGACAGGCCGGTCCGGAGGCAGTGGAGAGGAGGCGGTCACCATGCGGGTCGAGTCGATGCGCAGGCATGTCAGTGCCTGCTCCTCCCTGCGGCGACGCCCCTCCACTGCCTGCACCAAGCGCTGAGCCGCTGGGCCGTTGGGCCCGGGTCTGGGCCTGAGCCGAGCTGAACGTCACCGCGCCGTACGGCTGCCAGTGTCAGCACCGGTCTTCACTACGGCCCCCTTTTCGCTGTTTCGCCGTTCTCGCACATTCGTCGTTCTCACACACCATCCGACCGCGGAGGTCGAACAACCATGTCGTACACCGAAGTCCCCGGAGTCCGGGTCCCGATCCGGATGTGGACGGACCCGGCGGCGGTCGAAGGCCAGGCCATGCAGCAGCTGCGGAACATCTCCTCGCTGCCGTGGATCAGCGGCCTCGCCGTCATGCCGGACGTCCACCTGGGCAAGGGCGCGACCGTCGGTTCCGTCATCGCCATGAAGGGCGCGGTCTGCCCGGCCGCGGTCGGCGTGGACATCGGCTGCGGGATGAGCGCGGTGAAGACCTCGCTCACCGCCCGGGACCTCCCGGACGACCTCAGCCGGCTGCGCTCGAAGATCGAGCAGGTCATCCCGGTCGGCCGCGGCGCCCACGCCGAGGCCGTGGACCCGCGCAAGCTGTACGGCTTCCCGACCGCCGGGTGGGACGACTTCTGGTCCCGCTTCGACGGCATCGCGGACGCGGTGAAGTGGCGCCGGGAGCGGGCGATGTCGCAGATGGGCAGCCTCGGCTCGGGCAACCACTTCGTCGAGGTCTGCACCGACACGACCGGCGCGGTCTGGCTGATGCTGCACTCCGGCTCCCGCAACATCGGCAAGGAGCTGGCCGAGCACCACATGGGCGTCGCCCAGCAACTGCCGCACAACCAGGGCCTGGTGGACCGCGATCTCGCGGTCTTCATCGCGGACACCCCGCAGATGGGCGCCTACCGCCAGGACCTGTTCTGGGCGCAGGAGTACGCCAAGAACAACCGCGCGGTGATGATGGCGCTGTTCCAGGAGGTGGTCCGGAAGGAGTTCCCGAAGGCGAAGGTCGCCTTCGAACCGGTGATCAGCTGCCATCACAACTACGTCAGCGAGGAGCGCTACGAGGGTGAGGACCTGCTGGTCACCCGGAAGGGCGCGATCCGGGCAGGCTCCGGCGACCTGGGGATCATCCCCGGCTCGATGGGTACCGGTTCGTACATCGTCAAGGGTCTGGGCAACGAGCACGCCTTCAACTCCGCCTCGCACGGCGCCGGCCGGAAGATGAGCCGCAGCGCGGCGAAGCGGAAGTTCGGCGTGCGCGACCTGGAGGAGCAGACCCGTGGCGTCGAGTGCCGCAAGGACTCCGGCGTCGTGGACGAGATCCCCGGCGCGTACAAGCCGATCGAGAAGGTCATGGCCCAGCAGACCGACCTGGTCGAGGTCGTCGCCCAACTCAAGCAGGTCGTCTGCGTCAAGGGCTGACCGGCGAACCGGCATCTCACCGTCGACATGACGATGCCTGGGTACCTGTCGTGGAACGCAGGTAGCCGGGCATCGTGGGGCGGGGTCTCCCCGTCAGACGTGAGATCCGAGGGTGACGGCCCAACTCCCGTGCGACAGCGTGGTCTGGCCCTCGGGGGTGATGGTGACGGAGGCTCCGTAGACGGGTAGCGCCCCGTTGGACAGCCAGTCGTGTCGGATGCCGTCCAGGATGTCCCACAGTCGCCGGGGGCCTGCCTGGTGGACGATGGGCGGTTCGCCCTTGGGGCCGGTGGCTCGTGCCCAGGAGCCGTCTTCGTGGACCATGACGGCCGTTCGTACCCCGTCGGCGCCCTCGTCGTACCCGTGCTGGACACCGGGGACGGCGAGGGCGAACGCGGACATGAGTTCCCAGGTCTCGGCGACCTGGACGACCGGATACCGGCCGGTGCCGACGTCCTCCCCCTCGTCGGTCCAGGCGTGCCGGGTGCTGGGTGTCGGCGGGTAGTCGCCACCCGTTCTGGTGGCCATGAACCCGGCCCGCTCCCAGGTGACTTGTCCCCTGGCTCCACCGTCGGGTGTCTTGTCTGCGGCGATGACGATGCCGGTTCCGGCGATGTTCGTGACCAGCCGTCCGCCGTCGTTGAGGGCGGACAGCCATCCCGCCGGGATGTGGGGCAGGCCGACCGTGGACACGATGCGGTCGAACCTGCCGGGCAACTGCCCCGTGATTTCGCAGACCGCCACCTTGGGGAACAGGCCGAGTGCCTTCAGCCGGGCGGATGCAGCTTGGACCAGGTACGGGTCCACGTCCACACTGGTGACCCGCTGCTCGCCGAGTCGATCGGTCAGCAGCCCGGTGCCGTAACCGCTCCCGGTCACGCACAGCACGTCGGACGCGTTGGTGATCAGTGCGTGCTGAAACATTGCCACCACCAGACCGGGGAGCGTGGACGATGACGTCGGCAGGCCGGTCGGGTGGTCGTCGCTGGTGGCGTGGTCGGCGTGCAAGCCACCCACACGGGTGACGAGCGTCCGGTTGCTGTACGCGGCGTTGAGCCAACGTTCCGGGTCGTCCTCCCCGACTCGCAGGGTCCAACCGCCCTCGTCGGCCAGGTACCGCCACCAGCGGGGAACGAGAAGATGACGGGGGGTCGCGGCAACGGCTCCGTGCCACGGTGACGACGGGTGCACGACCTCGTCGGCCAAGGCGGCGGAGCGTGCTCTCCAAGCCAAGTCAAAGCCCATGCTCCCAGCCTCTCAGTACGACGGGCCGCAGGCGTCGGACTCGGCCGGAGAGCAGTCGCTTCCGTCCTGGTCCGGGTTGCAGGCGGTGGCTGGGAAGTTCTCCCACGGGTCCACACCGGGGGACGGCTGGCAGGAGTCCTCCCTGGGGGTGCACGAGTCGGGAACGCAGGCACCGTGACCGTCCGGGCGCGGGCTCGGGATGCGGGCGGCGATGCTCTGCCACTCCGGGCCGCCGATGATGGCTGCCAGCGGAGTGCCGTGGACGTTGCCCGCCGTCATCATCGCGCCCGACATGACGCAGCCGGCCACGTCGCCGTTCGGCATGACGGCCGCCCGGCCGTGGGTGCAGTTGCCGCAGAGTTCGGCCGTGTCCTTCCCGCCGCCCTCCCCGGCTCCGCGTCCGATCCCGCGCAGCCGGTCCGTGCGGATGTTGGTCACGCCGAGGGCACGCAGCTCGGCCTTGGCCTCGTCGACTCGCTGGCCCTCCCGGATGTCCACCAGCGCGGCCCGTACCGGGATGCCGTGACCGACGGCCTTGATGATGTTGGCCTTCGTCCTCTTGTGCGACCCGCGGTGCTTGGTGATGGCCTCGTGCTCGTCGGCCTGGTCGCTGTAGTAGCTGGTGGCCAGGACCACGCCGCGCTGACGCAGCACCGGCCACAGCTCCGGCCGGACGTGGATCAGGTTGCTGAACACCTCCACGACCATGCCCAGGTCGAGCGCGCGGTTCACCAGTTCGGGAAGGTCGGGGTGGAGCGTCGCCTCACCGCCGATGAACTGGATCTGACCGACTCCCATGGCGGCGGCCTGGTCGAGAACGGCCAACCAGTCCTCTCGGGTCATGTCGCCCGCCGTGCCGCTCGGGCCGGACTCGTTGTAGCAGTGCCCGCAATGGGCTTGGCACATTCGAGTGATGTCCAAGGCGAGGAATCGCGTCGTCGCCTTCTGGGTCTGTGCGGGTTCGATGGTCGTGGTCACAGCTTGTCACTCTCTGACGGTCGGTGATGGGCCTCCGCACCCCCTCGGCGCGAAGGCCCGTCCCGATCAGGCTGACTGCCTGTCCGGTTCTCGCAGACCCGCCCCGGAAGGGGACGGGAGACTGAGGGGCGGAGCGTCGGCCAACTCGCGGCGCTGGCGTAAGGCCAGGGCGTGCGCGCGGTAGGCGTCGAAGGCCATCCGTATCTGTTCAGCGCGCTGCCAGCGCGGGTTAGTGGGAGCGCTCACCAGCCCTGCCCCAGGCTCCAGATGCTTGCGCTGCTCCCGGCGTTCGCCTCGGCGACACGGGCCGACAGAGCTTCGCTGGCGGTGGCTGCGCGCACATTGGGCGGGCATGGCCTGCCATTCGACGCCGCCGCTTGGCGTCCGCAGGTGTAGGCGGCCATCAACTACGGCTTTCACGAATCCCGTTCGGTCGTCGCGGGTGTCCACCACCCAATCGCCGGCCGCAGGTGCTGGGGGCGTTCCTGGTCGGTCATCATGCAGCCACCGCCGGGGCCTGCTCGCGGCCCATCAGGGGAGGCCGAGTCCACCACTCGTACCGGTCCATCTCCCGGTCGTAGGAGTCCGCCTCGCAGTGAGAACACCGCCGCGTTCCGGCCATGAGGATGGCCAGCCCTCCGCACGCACGGCACGTCTCCTTTCGTGCCGTACTCAACCAAGTGAACATGGCTTCCTCCGTGACGCTGATCTGCGACTTGTCGGTACTCCAAGGGAATCGCGGCGAGTTGATATCAGCCACGGCACTCCTGGGGCACTCTTGGTGCAGTCCCGTTCACGGTCTGCCACCTCTGGGCAGACTCGAAGGGAGCAGGAAGGCAAAGATGTCCAAGCGAACCCAACTGGTGAAGCGGCGTAAGGCCCTCGGCCTCAGCCAGGAGGACTTCGCCAATGCGGCGGAGACCGACCGTGCCACGGTGGGTCGCTGGGAGCGGGGAGAGAGCACTCCACAGCCCATTCATCGCCCAAAGCTCATGCGCATCCTGCAAGTTGACGCCGATGAGCTGGATCGGCTGTTATCGCCTGAACAAGCAGCAGAGTCCCCTCCCCTCGCTGTGGCCGTAGATTCGGGTGATCCTGACGACATGATCCGTCGTGACTTCCTACGCCTCCTGGCCCTGACCGGCTCCATGGCGATGCTGCCCGTCGACCCACAGCTACCTGAGGAGCGCTTCGAGGACTTCGAGGCCATGAACGGGCATCTGTGGCAGGTCTACCAGCTCGCCCGTTCGAAGAGTGCGGTTCTCCCACTAGTCCGGGATCAGCTGAGCGTCCTCTCCGGTGCCTTCAGCGCCGGCCGCGGGTCCAAACGACTGTGTGTGCTCTCCGCGGATCTGTTCCAACTTGCTGGTGAGGCCTTCTTCGACGGGGATCGGTACACCGACGCGGCACAGTGCTACATGCTGGCGATGTCCGCCAGCCGGGAGGCCGGCGCCTACGACTTGTGGGCTTGCGCACTGACCCGACATGCCTACGTGGGTCTCTATGAGCGCCGACACGGTGAGGCGTCGGAGATGCTGACCGTAGCTGAGCGTGTTGCCCTCCAAGGGGACAGCAGTCTGTCCACCCGCCATTGGGTTGCCTCGGTCCAGGCACAAGCATTCGCCGGTCTGGGGGCCATGGACGACTGTGAGCGTGCCTTGGAACGTGCTGAACAGGTGATGGAGCTTCCCGCAGGTTCCTCCAATGACGGTTGGCTCCGCTTCGACGGCTCCCGGCTGGCGGAGGAGCGCGGCGCACGGTACGTGGAGTTGGGACGGCTGGACCTGGCAGAGCAGGCGCTCACCGCTGCCCTCAAGCAGTCCACGTTGGCCAAGGGGCTGTCATATCGCAGGCGCGGAGCGGTGCTCGCGGACCTGGCTATCGTCGGGGCCAAGCGCCGGGATATCGAAGAAACCCTGACGCACGCATACGAGGCTGTGGACCTCGCGCGGCGCTCAGGGTCGGGGTACATCGCCCGTAGACTCCAGTCACTACGAGCGGAGTT
The DNA here is from genome assembly GCF_042510955.1 of Streptacidiphilus cavernicola. Taxonomy (NCBI): domain Bacteria; kingdom Bacillati; phylum Actinomycetota; class Actinomycetes; order Kitasatosporales; family Streptomycetaceae; genus Streptacidiphilus; species Streptacidiphilus cavernicola. The sequence continues at coordinate 34,286 of NZ_JBHFAB010000021.1, read as the reverse complement.
GGCCCCAGTGGTCAGTGACGCACGAATCGCTGAACTGGACTCTGAAATCGTCGCCTTGAACGTGAGCTGAGGAGCTGCCGACATGACGGAGAAGGACGGACGCAAGTTTCGGGAAGCTTGGATCGCCGGGGTGCAGAAGCACTTCCCCGGAGAGCCGAAGCCGGGCTACATCTCTCCTTGGGCGGAGATGTCGGCGTGGGAGCAGGAGGCCGCGGCGACTGTCCACGGGCAGGTTCGAGGGCTCCTCGACGTCAGCTCGGGCAGGGCCGGCAAGCTGAGCCGCGAGCAAAAGGGGCGATTCGTGTCTCTGTGCTGGATTGCTCAGATCTACAAGCATTTCGAGGACCCGAAGCCGAGCTACGTTGCCGATTGGGCCGACCAGCCAGACTGGCAGCGAGAGACCAACGCGGATATTTTCGAAGCCATCGAGCATGAATAAAGTTGCTGATTCGGCCTGCCCTGCTACACCGATTACACAACTCACCCGACAAGCTAGGCCGCTCCCCTTGACGGTCTAGGTGCCGAACCTGGTGACCAGCATCTCGCCGAGGGTCAGGCGCTCGGCCATGTCCTCGGCCTGTGGGTACATCTGCGAGGAAAGCCTTAGCCCGGCGTCAACCAAGGCCTTGACGACGCCCTCGGCCAGGTCTGAGCGATCGTTCTCCGAGACAGTGCCCAGGTTGAACGACACCCAGATCCGCAAATCGTTGCCCAATGAAACGAGTACTGGTCCGCTCGGTGCTTGGCAGCCGATCTGGGCCCGGACCAAGACCTGCACAGTCGTGGCCCGCAGTTGGACCATCTTGTACTGGTCGACGGCCCGCGCCGCCGAGATGATCGCGTCGCCCAGGGCGTGCGTGGCCGGCACGGCTGCTGCCACCGAGATGGTGTACGGGCCCAGGGTCACGGTGTCGTCGCCGGGGTTATAACCGAAACTCCAGAAGTCCCGTGCGACCTCCCGCGGCTTGCTTCCGGCCCGGCGGGCGGCGCGCTGGGGCCCGAATTTCCCCTGCCCGCGTGACCAGTCCTCGAAGTGGGTCAGGCCGTCGCGGATGTTCCTGACACGCGCCCGGCACGTCGGCGGACTGCTGTGGCTCTGGGACGCCGCGGGCTGTGCGGCATACGACTCCACCGACGGGTCGCTCCGGTTCCGGGTCTCCATCGGGCAGCGACTTGCCCCGGGCGTCGTCGCCACCGGGACCGAGTACCTCATCGGCGGCGACCAGGGCACCCTGCTGCGCCTGGACCACGCCGGGCGCATCGTCCGGCGCAGCTCGGTGAGCCGTCGCATCACCGCTCTGCACAGGGCAGGTCCGGTCGAAGATCCCGAAGTCCTCCTGGTGGTCACCCGTGGCACTCTGCTCGCCCTCCGAATCGGCGAGAGCGGCGCGGTGGGTGAGTAGGGCTACTCCACCGCTGTGGTGAGGGTCAGGGCTGCCTCTCGGACGTCGGGGTGGGGGTGTCGGCGCAGGGCGCGGAGCTGGTGGCGCCAGGCGGGCGTCCAGTTGGTGCGGGAGCCGAGCGCGCCGGTGAGGGCGACGGCGAACAGGCCGCCGGTGTAGCCGGCGTCGGCCGTGAGCCGTTCGGCCGCGCGCAGCAGGACGAGCGGGTCGCCGGGGTGGCGGGCGGCGTTGAGCCGGTCGCGGAGGGTCCCCGCGGTGCGGGCGGCCAGGGCGGGGCGCCCGGCATGGAGGGCCTCCAGGCGCGTCAGCGCCGCGAGCAGGTGCTCTGGTTCCGCGTCGAGGTCGAGGGCCGTGGCGAACAGGTGGGTGCCGTACGACTCGAAGTCGGCGGCTGTGCGGAGGAGTTCGGACGCGCGCAGGGCGGCGGTCCGGATCGCCTGCGTGTGCCTCATCGTGACCGACGTCGACAGGCAGGTGACCAGGTGGGTGACCCGCCGACGGGCGGGGCGGTCGCGTTCGCTCTCCGCGTCCAGGTGGTGTTCGGGGGCGTAGGCTTCGGCGGCGACCAGTCGTGCCAGTGCCTCCAGGAGCGGGCCCGCGCCGTCCGTGGACGCGGCGAGTGCCACCAGGCCGTCCGCTGCCGCACGCCAGGAGGAGCGGTTGTCCAGGTCGACGGCGGCCGTCAGCAGCAGTTGCCGGGCCTGCGGGTACCACGGCGACCACCGGGCCAGCAGAGCTGTCGCGGCGTCGGCGGTCTCCCTGTCGCTGCTGGCCGCTACCTTCCCCACCAGTCGTGCGTAGCGGGGCCGATCGTCTTCCTGGAGCTGCTGGGGCTGGGTGCGCAGCACAGTGGCCTGGACGACGGGCAGGCCGTCTGCGGCGCTTTCCAGCAGGGCCCAGGCGGTCGGCGAGCGCAGCAGCTCGACGGCCATGGGCACGCAGGCCGCCTGCACGTCGCGGTGCTGTCCGGGCAGGGCGAACACCTCGGCGAGGATCTCGGCGGCGGTGCGCGAGGGCAGTTGGGAGACGACAAGGCGGACGAGTTCTTTGCGGCTGGTCACCTTGGCCGCGGGGGTGACGCCGTCCTCCGCGGGGAGCAGCGCACCGCGCAGCACCTCCGCCAGGAGGGACGGGGCGACGAACCTGGTGGCTCGTGCGGCCGCGTAGAGCGCGACCCTGGCCCGGTCGTCCCCGGCATGGGCGAGCAGCAGCGGGAGTGCGGAAGCAGGGCGGTCCGTCCACACCAGAGCACCGAGGGCGGCCTCGGCGAGGACGGTGTCGGGGGAGTCGAGGTAGCGGAGGGCGATCTGGAAGCCCAGGTCGGGAATGCTGACGGCGGCGTGGATATGTCCAGCCCGGACGTGCATGGGCCGCGAGGGGTCGTCTGCGGCCCGGGTGAGCAGTCGGGCGGCGGCGGCCCGCTGGCGAGGCAGCCAGGCGCCGACGCGGTCGACCGGTGGCACCCACCTGGTGCCGGCGGCCAGGAAGCGCCCGTACGGGGGCGTGTCGGCGAGCACGGCGTCCAACAGATCCGTGCGACGCTGCGTCAGCACCTCCAGCACCGGCTGGAGCACGGCGGCCGACGGTTCGAGTTCCAGTACCCGGGCGACCCGTTCGCCCCGGGTCGTGGGTTCGTCGAGCCACAGGCCCACCGCTTGGCGCACGGTCGTCAGGTCTCCGAACTGGATGGCCTGCCAGAGGAGTTCCTGCAGTTCGGGGAGATGACGGGCACGCCGGCCGAGGGCGCGGGCCAGGGCGAAGGTCAGCCGGTGATCGACCTTGTCCGCGGCGGCTTCCAGCCATGGCCGGAGCGCCTCGAAGACCTGGGCCTCCTGCCCCCGGCGGAGGGTTCGGTCGAGGCGGCCGAGGTCGGCGCCGCCGGTGTGACCGGAGAGCCGGGTCAGGGTGGTCAGTGCCCAACCCACCAGCAGGCGTTCGCCGCTCACCGCGTGTTCGCGCAGTAGCCCGACCGCCAGTTTGGCCAGGGCCCAGCGGGTGCGCGCCGAGTTGTCGCGCGCCTCGACGGCGTCGGTGACGATGCGCTCCAACGCATCGGCGTCCGGGCCGGTGAAGAGTCGGGGCGGGACGTCGGCGAGGGCGAGCAGGGCGGGGGAGCGGACCGGCTCCTGCTCGTTGCGCAGTCGTCGCAGGTCCTCCAGCAGTTCGGTGATCGCTGAGGGATCGTCGGACCGGGCCGCGTTGCGGACCAGCAGCGGGTATGCCAGCGCCCGGTCCTCCGGGGCAGGACGTCGGGTGGCGGCAAGCAAGTCGGGCCGGGCCTCGGGGACCGGTAGATGGGCGACAGCGGCCAGCACGGTCTCCCAGGGCGCACCGCGCTCGGCGGCCTGCGCGGCCATCCGTCGCGCTTCGGCCTGGGCCCGCTGACGGGGCAGCGCGTTCAGCAGAGTGTCGCTCAGACTGCTGGTGCTGAGGTCCTTGTCGGCGGTCGCGGCATCGTAGAAGGCCTCGCGCTGTGACGGCGGCAGCGCGCGCAGCAGCAGTGCGAGGGACTCCTGGGATGCGCTCCAGGCTCGGCCGAGGTCCAGTAGTTCCGGGAGCCCGAGCCGGGCCAGGCGGCTCAGAGCGGTTCGGGACACCAGCCCGCGCTGGGGTGGGCCCGCGAGCCGTTCCGGTGCCGTGAGCAGCCGGATCGTGCGTCCCGGCGCGGCCTTGAGCAGTTCGCCCAGGCAAGCCCGGACGGGGGCGGGCAGCTGGGCCGGGCAGTGGCGTTCCAGCAGTTCCAGTACGCGCAGCGGGCGGCCCGCCGCGGTAGCGGTGAAGACGTCCGCGTTGCGCTGCCACCACGGCACGCGCAACTGCTCGGGCAGATCGGCGAGTTGGCGGGCCACTTGGTCCAGTACCAGGTCGGGGTGGAGGCGGCCGAGGGGCTGCCAGCGGACCACGGCCAGGAAGAGTCCGGGCAGGAGTTGCTCCACTGCCTCGGGCCCGCACCCCGGCAGCAGCCGTGCGGCCTCCTCGTTGCCCCACAGCTCTCTGACGGAGCGGATCAGACGCTCGGCGAGGGCGGTCCGCCCACCGGCGACGACGATGGTGGCGAGTTGCCGGCGCACCGCCTGCGGGGCGTCGTCCATCGCCCGTTCCAGGGCGGCGTCGCTGACGGGCAGCCGCAGGGAGGACTTCAGCGCCTGGCTGCGGACGACGGCGTCGGGGTCGGCGAGGCGGGCCTCCAGGAAGGCGGTGTCCTGGCCGATCGCCGCGACCATGACCGCGAGTCGGCGCCCGTGCGGCCCACGGGCTTCCAACTCGTCGAGCAGCGTCCGCAGCCGCGCTGCGCCACGGCCTTCGGGGCTCTTGAGTTGATCCTGCGTCCAGGCGGCGAGCGCGCGCATCCGGGCGGGGTGGGCGAGTGGGTCGAGCTCGCTGTGGAGACGGTCGATCACTGCGCGGGGATCGTGGGACTCGGTGGCCATGGACATCATTCTGCGCCACGCTCCCGAACCCGCCGCCTCCGCGGATGGGTAGGGCGTGGGTCGGCTGAGGATGTGATCGTCCAGGGTCTGGGGAGCAAGCACGCCTGCGGGTCCGCGCCGGGGGTGGCTGGTAGCGTCCGGGGGCATGGGTGAGAGCGTTTACGCGGGGAACGCGGGGCGGGATGCGGGGTTGGACCGGGGATGGCTGCTCGGGCATTTCCGGGAGGTCGGGGATCCGCGGCACAGCACGGATGTCGAGATCAAGTGGGGGGTTCACCCGAAGGGCGACGAGCGGGCGCTGTGGGTGACCGGTGAGGCGCGGACGGCGCTGTTGGTGCTGATCAGCGGGCGGTTCCGGGTGCGGGTGCCGGGGCGGGACGTGCTGCTCGCCGAGCAGGGGGACTATGTGGTGTGGGGGAAGGGTGTGGACCACTCCTGGTTCGCGGAGGAGGAGTCGGTGGTGCTGACGGTGCGTTGGCCGTCCGTCCCCGGATACGCGGTGCGGGCGGAGGACGCGGGGGACGCCTCCGGCGGGGAAGCGGAAGTCGCCCACGGGGACGTGGAAGTGGGGGAGGCGGGGACCGCGGGCGTCGAGGCGTAAGCGGGGACGTGGAAGCGTCGGAGACGGTTCGGGCGAGTGGGGCCGTACAGGTCCGGCCAGGGCGGTACCGGCCGGCTCAGCCGATGGCTGGGTAGGCCGTGACCGGGGCGCCGCTCGTGGTGGGGGCGGTCAGGCCTACGTCGCCGTCGAGGAGGGACGGGGCGATGCCCGGGGTGGAGCCGCGGTCGGCGCCGGTTCGGGCGTTGAGGACCACCGGGCCCGCCGCGGTCGAGCCGTACACCGCGCCGTGCCAGGCGGCGGTGACGGTGGGGACGGCGCGGCCCGGTGCGGTGGGGAGTTGCCAGACCAGCTTGCCGCTGGCGGCGTCGAGGCCGAAGAGGCGGTCGCCGGAGCCGCCCAGCCCGGTGGAGTCATGGCCGGTGCACAGCAGCATCGAGGCGCCGTCGTAGGTGCAGGCGGACGGGTCCGTCCCGGCCCGGGGGAGGGCGGCCTTCTTCCCGTCGGCGGTGTCGACCAGGTAGGCGAAGGCGCTGCCGTCGCCGTAGTCGGTGCCGGTCACCACGACCTTGCCCGGGGCGGCCGGGCCGATGCCGACCGTGTCGGCGTCCAGTTCCTTCCAGACCCGGGTGCCGTCGGTGGCGTCCAGCGCGGCGACCGCGCTCTCCTTGCCGATCGGGTCCCCGGTGTGCGCGGCGATCCGGCCGACCGCCATTCCGCCGGTGACCGCCTCGGCGGCGAAGCCGTCCTGGTGCCACAGGATCTGGTGCTTCATCAGGTCGATGCCGAGGGTCGTGCCGATCACACCGGTACCGGACACCCGGACCACGGCCACGTTCCCGGTGACGCCGACGACGGTCGCGCCCAGGTCGGCGGTCGTGCCGTCGGAGGCCCAGGCCGGGAGCCCGCCCACGGTCGCGGTCCAGACGGTCTGCCGGGTGGAGGTGTCCACCGCGTCGAGTTCCACCCCGGTCCCGGCCGGGGTGCTGCCCTGGGCGGCGGCGGTCACCAGGAACGGGACCAGCGCCAGCGACAACGTGCTGTCGCCGATCACGGCGACCAGGGGGGCGGACACCGGCCCGGCGGCCGTCGCGCCGGTGGCACTGTTCGCGTCGGCCAGCGGTCGGCCCTGCGGGCGGATGGTGTCCAGGGTCTTGCCGGTGCCGGTGTCCACGACCTCCAGGGAGGCGGTCCCGGCGATGTAGGCGTCGGCGCCGTGCAGCGCGATGGGCAGCGGGGAGGCGGCGGTGCCGACGGCGGTGCTGGTGCCGCTGTGACCGGGGGCCCCGGTTGTCCCGGGGACTCCGGTGCCTCCGGCGTTCCCGTTCCCGTCCCCGGTCGGGAGTCGGACGCCGTGGGCCGCGAACCGGGTTGGCGGGTTGTACCGGCCCCCGGCCGGGTCGGCCGGCGGGGTCAGGGTCGAGGTCGGCAGCAGGGTGGCGCTGCCGTCGGCGCCCCCGCCGCCCGTGCCGCCTCCGCAGCCGCAGGCCAGCAGCAGCACGGCCGCGGCGATCGCCCCGCGGATGCCCGCGCGCGCGTACGTCCTGGCTCCTCGCCGTGCCCGCATCCGCGCATCCCTCTCACACCCTCGTCCGGGGCCCGCCGCCCTGATCGCATCCTACGAGGCCGAGGTCCCGCCGCCGGTGCTACCGGCCGGTCGGGCTCTAAGGTTCCCTTACCAGCACCTGTTCCAGCACCTGATTCCAGCACGAGTGAGGGAGAACGCGGCCATGCCCCAGCGCGTACGCGGAGTGATCGCCCCCGGCAAGGGCGAGCCGGTCCGGATCGAGACGGTCGTGGTCCCCGACCCGGGCCCCGGGGAGGCCGTGGTGCAGGTGCAGGCCTGCGGCGTCTGCCACACCGACCTGCACTACCGCGAGGGCGGGATCAACGACGACTTCCCGTTCCTGCTCGGGCACGAGGCCGCCGGGATCGTGGAGACGGTGGGCGACGGGGTGACCGAGGTCGCCCCCGGCGACTTCGTGATCCTCAACTGGCGCGCGGTCTGCGGACAGTGCCGGGCCTGCCTGCGCGGTCGGCCGCAGTACTGCTTCAACACCCACAACGCCCGGCAGAAGATGGCCCTGGAGGACGGGACCGAGCTGTCGCCCGCCCTCGGCATCGGCGCGTTCGCCGAGAAGACCCTGGTCGCGGCCGGGCAGTGCACCAAGGTCGATCCGGCCGCCTCCCCGGCCGCGGCCGGGCTGCTCGGCTGCGGGGTGATGGCGGGCCTGGGCGCCGCGGTCAACACCGGCGGTGTCTCGCGCGGAGACACGGTGGCCGTCATCGGCTGCGGCGGGGTCGGCAACGCCGCGATCATGGGCGCCCGGCTGGCCGGGGCCTCGCGGATCATCGCCGTCGACATCGACGACAGCAAGCTCGCCACCGCGCTGCGCCTCGGCGCGACGCACACCGTCAACTCCCGCTCCGGCGGCGACCCGGTCGAGGCGGTCCGCGAGCTGACCGGCGGCAACGGCGCGGACGTGGTGATCGAGGCGGTCGGCCGCCCGGAGACCTACCGGCAGGCCTTCTACGCCCGTGACCTGGCCGGGACCGTGGTCCTGGTCGGGGTGCCGACGCCGGAGATGACCCTGGAGCTGCCGCTGCTGGACGTGTTCGGGCGCGGCGGCTCGCTGAAGTCCTCCTGGTACGGCGACTGCCTGCCGTCGCGGGACTTCCCGATGCTGATCGACCTCTATCTGCAGGGCCGCCTCGACCTGGACGCCTTCGTCTCGGAGACGATCGGGCTCGACGACGTCGAGGCGGCGTTCGCCCGGATGCAGCGCGGCGAGGTGCTCCGTTCGGTGGTGCTGTTCTGATGCCGAACCCCCTCGTCCCGCGCATCGAGCACCTGGTCACCTCCGGCAGTTTCGACCTGGACGGCGGCAGCTGGCAGGTCGACAACAACGTCTGGCTGGTCGGCGACGACAGCGAGGTTCTGGTGATCGACGCCGCGCACGACGCCGACGCCATCGCCGCCGCGGTCGGCGCCCGCCGCCTGGTCGCCATCGTCTGCACGCACGCCCACAACGACCACATCGACGCGGCCCCCGCCCTGGCCGAGCGGACCGGCGCGCCGGTGCTGCTGCACCCGGACGACCTCCCACTGTGGAAGCAGACCCATCCCGACCGGGACCCGGACCAGCCGCTGACGGACGGTCAGCGGCTCACCGTGGCCGGCGCCGAGCTCACCGTCCTGCACACCCCCGGGCACAGCCCCGGGGCGGTCTGCCTGTACGCGCCCGCGCTGGGCACGCTGTTCTCCGGCGACACCCTCTTCTGCGGCGGTCCGGGGGCGACCGGCCGCTCGTACTCGCACTTCCCGACCATCATCGACTCCATCCGGGACCGGCTGCTCACGCTCCCGCCGGGGACGGTGGTCCGCACCGGCCACGGCGACCCCACCACGATCGGGGCCGAGGCCCCGCACCTGGACGAGTGGATCGCCCGGGGCCACTGACCCGGCGTCACGCATCGTCCTCACACCAGGCACCCGGCACCAGGCACCCGGCACCAGGCACCCGGCACCCGGCACCCGGCACCCGGCACCCGGCACCCGGCACCCGGCACCCGGCACCGGGCACCGGGCACAAGACACCCGGCACCAGGCACCCCCGGCGCCACGCGTCCCACGCCCTTGCGCGCGCCTTCCCTGAGCGGCCGGGTCTTCTCGGCATAGTGGATATGACGGTATTTGTCAGCTCATACTCCGCTCAGGGAAGGTGCGGCGAACCCGATGCCAGCCACCAGCAGCGACCACCAGGACGACGCACCGGCGCACGACTTCCCAGTGGACCGGGTCGTCTTCGGCATCGGCGCGGTGGCGGTGCTCGCCGTGGTCGCCTGGGGGGCGTTCGCCGAGGGCTCCCTCGACCGCGCCTCGACCACCGGCCTGGGCTGGGTGCTGCACAACTTCGGCTGGCTGTTCGTAGTCGCCGCCGATGTCTTCCTGGTGGTCTGCGTGCTGCTCGCGTTCAGCCGCTACGGCCGGATCCGGCTCGGCGCGGACGACGACGAGCCCGAGTTCACCACGCTGGCCTGGGTCGCCATGATGTTCAGCGCGGGCATGGGCATCGGCCTGATGTTCTACGGCGTCGGCGAGCCGCTCCAGCACTACGCGGCGCCCCCGCCCGGCACCGGGGTCCAGCCGCTGACCCCCGCCGCCGCGCAGGTCGCGCTGCAGTACGCGCTGTTCCACTGGACCCTGCAGCCCTGGGCGATCTACGGGGTCGGCGGCCTGGCCCTGGCCTACGCGACCTTCCGCAAGGGCCGCGGCAACCGGATCAGCTCTGCCTTCGTGCCGCTGCTCGGCGAGCGCGGGGCGCGCGGCTGGCCGGGCCGGGCGATCGACCTGCTGGCCGTCTTCGCCACCGTGTTCGGCTCGGCCACCAGCCTCGGCCTGGGCGCGCTCCAGGTGGCCCAGGGGCTCGGGGTGATCGCCAGTGTCAAAGACTCCAAGCCGGTCGAGCTGATCATCATCGGCGCGCTCACCGCGGCGTTCGTGCTCTCCGCCTTCTCCGGGGTGCACCGCGGCATCAAATGGCTGAGCACGGCGAATGTGGTGCTGGCCGCGGTGATCATGCTCTTCGTCTTCGTCCTCGGCCCCACCGTGTACGTGCTGGACGCGGTCCCGGCCACCCTCGGCGGCTACCTCAGCGACCTGCTCACCATGTCCACCCGCACCGGCGCCTTCACCGACGAGGACTGGCTCGGCGCCTGGACCATCTTCTACTGGGCCTGGTGGCTGTCCTGGGCGCCCTTCGTCGGCACCTTCATCGCCCGTATCTCGCGCGGCCGGACCGTCCGCCAGTTCCTGCTGGGCGTGCTGCTGGTGCCCAGCGGCGGGACGGTGCTCTGGTTCTGCGTCATGGGCGGCAGCGCGATCCGGCTGGACGCGACCGGGGCCGCCAAGCTGGTGGACACCGCGACCGGCGCGGGCGGCGCCGAGGCCGCGCTGTTCGGACTGCTCAAGGCGCTGCCGCTGGGGTCGATCACCAGCGTGGTGGCGGTGGTCCTGGTGATGACCTACTTCATCACCAGCGCCGACTCGGCCTCGCTGGTGCTGGGCTCACTGTCGCAGGGCGGGGCACTGCACCCGCGCACCTGGCTGGTCGTCACCTGGGGGGTGCTGATGGGCGCGGTCGCCGCGGTGCTGCTGGTCGCCGGAGGGCTTGAGGCGCTGCAACGGGCGACCATCCTGGTCGCGCTGCCGTTCGTGCTGGTGATGCTGGCGCTGTGCCTGGCCCTGGTGAAGGAACTGCGCACCGACCCGGCCGCGGCCCCGTCCCGGCTGCACGGCCACCCGCAGGGCCTCGCCGCCGCCGTCCGCGCTGCGGTGGGCGACGCGCTGGCCGGGCGGGAGTGACCAACCGGCCCGCTCAGCCGGTTCAGCCCGCTTGGCCGGTTCAGCCCGCTCAGCCCTTGCGGACCGCGGCCACCGCGGCCACCGCCGCGCGGAGCAGTTCGGCGCGGTGGGTGTTGCCGGCGGCGTGGGCGGGGGCGTCCATGCCCCGGGTCGGTATCTCGACGTTCATCACCAGGTAGAGCCACAGCCGGTAGAGCCGGATCCGGGCCACCTCGGCGTGGTCCAGCGGCTTGCCCCCGGTCGCGGAGGCGTAGCCGCGGAGCAGCGGGTGGTCGGGCTCGTCCTCGATCGCCCCGAACAGGACCGGGGAGACCAGGTCCACCAGCGGATCGCCGTACAGGCAGCGCTCGCCGTCGACCAGACCGCTCAGCCGCAGGGCGCCTGCGGCTGAGCCCACGCCAGCGCCCGTGCCCGTGCCAGCAGCTGAGCCCGAACCCGCGCCCGAAGCGTCCGGGGCGGCCAGGACGTTGCCGTCCCAGAGGTCGAAGTGGACCAGGGCCGGACGGGTCACCGGCTCCAGTGCGTCCGCCGCCGCGGCGACGGTGCGGGCGATCTCCGTGGCGGGCACCGGCAGCGTCCAGCCCAGCCGGTCCGCGTCGGCCAGCAGGTCGTCGACGATGCCGAGGTAGGCCGCGCGCCAGGTCGCCGCCCGCCGCCGGCCCTCGCCCGGGTAGCCGAACTCCGGTCCCTCCAGGGCGTGCACCCGCGCCAGCGCCGCGCCCAACTGCCGCCGTACGCCGGCGTCGCGCGGTCCGGCGGACAGCTCGCTCAGCGGGGTGCCGGGCAGCAGCGACATCACCATCCAGTCGCCGTCGCAGCGGGACCGGTCGGTGCCGTGGTGCAGCACCTCGGGGACCGGCAGGTCCGGTAGCTCCCGGGCGATCCGGGCGAAGTAGTCCGCCTCCACGGCGAGCAGGCCGCGCTCATAGCCGAGCAGCTCGGCGTCCGGCGGCGGCGAGGTCTTCAGCACCACCGCGGAACCGTCGTCCAGCAGCACCTTCCAGACCGCGGCGAACCCGCCCCCGCCCAGCTCGGCCGCCCCGGTGACCCGCACCGAGGGAGCCAGCGCGGGCCGGACCAGCTCACCGACCTGATCAACCGTCAGCACCCGCCGGGTCGGACTCTGGCCCGGACCCGGACCCGGACTCTGACCTGGACTCTGACCTGGACTCGGGCCCTGACTCGAACTGCTCACAGCACGGTTCCGGTCACCGCCGCCTCGGCCGGGAACCGCGGCATCGGGATCGGCAGTTGCGGCGCCAGCGCCGGGTACGGCGTCGCGATCAGGGTGTAGTCCTCGCCCACGGTCCGCACCGTGATCCCGGTCGGCTCCTGCCCCAGGGCCAACTGCATCGCCGCCCAGGGGAAGTTCACCCCGCACCGGGACAGCTGGTGCAGCCCGCCCGAGGGCCGGGTGTTGATGTCCAGCAGCATCGGTATGCCCCGGTGGTGCCGGAACTGAATGTTCGTCAGGTAGGCCAGGCCGAACGTCTCCACCAGCTGGACCGTCGGCTCCAGGTAGGCCGGGTCGAGGGTGAAGCCGCGGCGCCGTCCCTCCTTGCTGCGGCCGACCGCGCCGCGCAGCCGTCCGTCCGGTCCGGCCAGGCAGTCCACCGAGACCTCGGGACCGGCCAGGTGCGGCATCACCAGCCAGTCGACCGGGTGTTCGCGCCCGTCCCGCTCCAGCGCCGTCACCACGTCGTCGACCGGCACCTGCCAGGTGGGCGCACCGGCCAGCCGGGCCAGCGAGAACGGCTTGCGGGAGAGCATCCGGAAACCCTCGCCGCCCGCGCCGGTGACCGGCTTGAGGCAGGGCGCCCCGCCGTCCGCCTCGATCCGCTCGACCGCGTCCAGCAGCTCCGCCGCGTTCCGCACCCGCCACCACGGGGGAACCGGCAGCCCGGCCGCCGCCAGCCGCTGGTAGGCCGTCGCCTTGTCGCTGAACAGCTCGATCGCGGCGGCGGGCGGGCTCAGCACGGTCGTGCCGACGGCGGCGAAGTCCTCGCGGCGGGCAGCGACGGCCTGCTGGTGCAGCCGGGGGAGGAACAGCGTGATGCCCTGCCGCGAGCAGTAGTCCAGCGCGAACTCCACGTACGCCGCGGGGGAGAGGCCGTCGGGTTCCAGCGAGGAGACGTCGGCGGCCCGCAGCACCGGCGAGTCCGCGTCGACGTGGCTGGCGTGGATCTCCAGCTCGACGTCGTCCCGGTTCTCTCTCAACAGGCCGATGAAGAAGGCGTTCTCGGCGTAGGTGCGGTTCAGCCAGATGCGCAGCGGGTGGTTCACGCGGTGTCTCCAGGACGAAGGCCGGCAGGGCAGGGAAGGGCTTCGTGGCGACACTGGCCGACGGCACCCGCGGGCGTCGCTGCGGTCGCAGGCGTCGCGGGTGTCGTGGCCGTGGTCGAGTGCGACCTAACGTGCGGCAGGGGCGGGGAGACCTGGGCATCGGGGGGTCGTGGGCGTATCAGATCACGTCGCGGGGTGGTTGCGCGAGTGGGAGTTTCGTCATCCTCGCCGACGTCATCCGTTGTTAACACGAACCAGCAGGATCGGGGCCGGTCAGGGCGTCTCCCGCGGGAAGTCCTGCTCCCAGAACTCGGCCGGGCCGCGGGTCGGAGCCTCCGGCCCGCCGTGCAGTTCGTGCTCCCGGCCGCGCAGTTCGACCCGGCGGATCTTCCCGGAGACGGTCTTCGGCAGCTCCGCGAACTCGACCCGGCGGACCCGCTTGTACGGCGCGAGCCGCTCCCGGGCGAAGGCCAGCACCGACCGCGCGGTGTCCGCGTCCGGCCGGTGCCCGGGGGCGAGCACCAGGTACGCCTTGGGCACCGACAGCCGCACCGGATCCGGCGAGGGGACCACCGCGGCCTCGGCCACCGCCGGGTGCTCGACCAGCACGCTCTCCAACTCGAACGGGGAGATCCGGTAGTCGGAGGACTTGAACACGTCGTCGGTCCGTCCGACGTAGGTGATGTAGCCGTCGTCGTCGCGGAAGGCGACGTCGCCGGTGTGGTAGAAACCGCCGGCGGTGGCCTCGGCCTGTCGGGCCGGGTCGTCCTGATAGCCCGTCATCAGGCCCAGCGGCTCGCTGTCCAGCGGCAGGCACAGCTCGCCCTCCGCGCCCGAGCCGGTGACCTCGGCCCCGGTCAGCGGGTCCACCAGGGCGATCCGGTAGCCCGGCAGCGGCAGCCCCATGGAGCCCGGCTTCACCCGCAGTCCCGGCGGGTTGCCGATCTGCGCGGTGGTCTCGGTCTGGCCGAAGCCGTCCCTGAGCAGGATTCCCCAGGCGTCCCTGACCCGCTCGATCACTTCCGGGTTCAGCGGCTCCCCGGCCCCGACCAGCTCGCGCAGCGGGACCTTCCACTGGGCCAGGTCCTCCAGCACCAGCATCCGCCAGACCGTGGGCGGTGCGCAGAACGAGGTGACGCCATGGCGGACCATGGCGTCCAGGAGCGGCTTGGCCGCGAAGCGCGGCTGATTGACGATCAGGATCTCTGCCCCGGCGTTCCACGGCGCGAAGAAGTTGCTCCAGGCGTGCTTGGCCCAACCGGGTGAGGAGACGTTGAGGTGGACGTCGCCGGGGCGCAGCCCGATCCAGTACATGGTCGACAAGTGGCCCACCGGGTAGGAGCGGTGGGTGTGCTGGACCAGCTTGGGGCTGCTGGTGGTGCCGGAGGTGAAGTAGAGCAGCATCGGGTCCTCGGCCAGGGTCTCCCCGCGCGGCCGGAAAGCGCCGCTGTGCCGGTCCGCGTCGGCGTAGTCCAGCCAGCCCGCCGAGCCCTCGGTGGCCGCGCCGACCGCGATCCTGGTCCAGTCGCCGCCGATGCCCGCGAAGCGCTCGGCCAGCGTGCTCTGCGCCACCACGTGCCGGACCGCGCCGCGGTCCACCCGGTCGGCCAGGTCGTCGGGGGAGAGCAGGGTGCTGGCCGGGATGACCACAGCGCCCAGCTTGATCGCTGCGAGCATGGTCTCCCACAGCTCGACCTGGTTGCCGAGCAGCAGCAGCACATGGTCGCCGCGGCGCACGCCGAGGCCGTCCAGCCAGCCGGCCACCCGGTCCGAACGGCGGCTCAGCTCGGCGAAGCTCAGCGCGGTCTCGGCCAGGGTCGCGCCGTCGGCGTCCAGGTCGACCACCCGGAGCCCGATCGCCTCGTTGCCCGCCGCCTCGCGGTCGAACCAGTCCAGCGCCCAGTTGAACCGCTCGGCCCGGGGACGGGGGAAGTCCCGCGCGCCGTCGAGGTCCCCCCGGTGCTCCAGCAGATGGTCCCGCGCGGTCCTGAACTCCTCGTAGGCACGGCTGTCCACCACGGCGGGTCTCCCTCTCGAACGGCGCCACGTTGCGTCCCTGCGCACGCTCGCAGCGGACCGCCCCGGAGGTCAAGGCCTTCGGGGCGGTGGCGGGTCCGGCGCGCTACGCCGGGGGCAGTTCGTCCAGGCCCTCGCCGACCAGTTTGGCCAGGCGGTCCAGGGCGGCGTCAGCGCCGTCGGCGTCGGAGGCGAGCACCACCTCGTCGCCGCCTTCGGCGCCCAAGCCGAGGAGCGCCAGCATCGAGGCGGCGTTGACCGGGTTCCCGCCGGGCTTGCTGATGGTCACCGGCACGCCGACGGCGGTGGCCGCCCGGACGAAGACGGAGGCGGGACGGGCGTGCAGGCCCTCGGGCCAGCCGATGGTGACGTGGCGTTCGGCCATGGTGCGATGCCTTTCGGGTGGCATATGGGATGGTTCACCCCACCTTGCCCCGGAGCGCCGCCACCCGCACGCCGGGGCGGGGTCGCGCGTCGGTCGGGCCGCACGCCGGGGCTGTCTGCGCACCCGGGCCACCCGTACACCCGGGCCGCCGCACGCCAGGGCCACCCGACACCCGGGCCGTCCGCGCGCCAGGGCCACCCCGCGCGCTGGACCGCCCGCACCCCCGCCCCTCCCGTCCCGGGCCGGGCCGGGCCGGGCGGCCTGCCAGGTCGTAGGGTGGGGCCGTGAGTGAGCAGAGTCCGACCTACCCCTCCCACTGGGAGGCGGACATCGTGCTGCGCGACGGCGGCACCGCCCGGATCCGGCCGCTCACCCCGGACGACGCGGGCCGTCTGGTCGCCTTCTACACCGACGTCTCGGACCGGTCGAAGTACTACCGGTTCTTCGCCCCCTACCCCCGGCTGTCCGACCGGGACGTCCACCGGTTCACCCACCACGACTACGTCAACCGGGTCGGTCTCGCGGTCCTGGTCCGGGACGAGATCATCGCCACGGTCCGGTTCGACCGGATCGACGACACCGGCAGGCCGAGCGAGGACAGCACCGACGCCGAGGTCGCCTTCCTGGTCCAGGACGCGCACCAGGGCCGCGGTGTCGCCTCGGCACTGCTGGAGCACATCGCCGCGGTAGCCCGCGAGCGCGGCATCCGCCGCTTCATCGCCGAGGTGCTGCCGGACAACCGGACCATGGGCAAGGTCTTCACCGACGCCGGCTACACCCAGCACCGCAGCTTCGCCGAAGGGGTGATGCACTTCGAGCTGGACCTGGAGCCCACCGAGGAGTCGCTCGCGGTGATGCGCTCGCGCGAGCACCGCGCCGAGGCCCGGTCCACCCAGCGGCTGCTGGCCCCCGGCTCAGTCGCGGTGGTCGGCGCCGGACGCGACCCGCGCGGCGTCGGCCGCAGCGTGCTCACCAACCTCCTCGCCGCCGGGTTCGCCGGGCGGCTCCAGGCGGTCAACCGCAACGCGGGCGGGCGGACCGAGCTGGACGGCGTCCCCGGCGTCCCGCTCCGCGCCACGCTGGCCGAACTGCCGTACCCGGTCGACCTGGCCGTGGTCGCGGTCCCGGCCGACCAGGTGCCCGCGGTGGTCGCCGAGTGCGGCGCGCACGGCGTCCAGGGCCTGGTGGTGGTCACCGCCGGGTACGCCGAGACCGGGGCCGCGGGGCGGGAGCGGCAGCGCGACCTGGTCCGGCAGGCCCGTGCCGCCGGGATGCGGGTGATCGGCCCCAACGCCTTCGGCCTGGTCAACACCGACCCCGCGGTGCGGCTGAACGCCTCGCTCTCGCCGCAGCTGCCCGAGGCGGGCGGGCTCGGGATCTTCAGCCAGTCCGGCGCGATCGGCGCGGCCCTGCTGGAGGCCGCGCACCGGCGCGGGCTCGGCCTGTCCAGCTTCGCCTCCGCGGGCAACCGCGCCGACGTCTCCGGCAACGACCTGCTGCAGTACTGGGAGGAGGACCCGGCCACCCGGGTGCTGCTGCTCTACCTGGAGTCCTTCGGCAACCCGCGCAAGTTCAGCCGGATCGCTCGCCGGGTGGCCGCTGCCAAGCCGATCGTGGTGATCAAGGGCGGACGGCACACCGGCAGCATCCCGGCCGGCCACGCCGCCGCGCTCACCCGGATCGACGACCGCAGCGTGGACACCCTGTTCCAACAGGCGGGCGTGCTCCGGGTGGACACCATCACCGAGCTGTACGACGCGGCCGACCTGCTGGTGCACCAGCCGCTGCCGCCCGGCGACCGGATCGCGGTGGTCGGCAACTCCGACTCGCTCGGACTGCTCACCCACGACGCCGCGCTCAGCGCCGGGCTGCGTCCGCTGCTGCCGCACGACCTCACCACCAGCGCCACCCCCGAGGACTTCACCGCCGGACTCGACGCCGCGATCGACCGCCCCGACAGCGACGTGGTGGTGGCCGTGGTGATCCCGCCGATCGGCGTCGGCGCGCTGCCGTACTTCCCCGGCTCGGGCCTGCTGGAGTCGGCCGGGGCGGTCCGGGCCGAGGACGCCGCCGCCGACGCCCGGGAGTCCGCCCCCTTCGCTGACGCGCTGTCAGCAGCCGCCGACCGCGCCGCCGCCGCGGGCAAGCCGCTGCTGCTGATCCACCTGGCGCTGCCGGCCCTGGCCGAGCAGCTGCGGGGGCGGCTGCCCAGCTACCCCCGCCCGGA
Organism: Streptacidiphilus cavernicola; assembly: GCF_042510955.1. Classification (NCBI taxonomy): domain Bacteria; kingdom Bacillati; phylum Actinomycetota; class Actinomycetes; order Kitasatosporales; family Streptomycetaceae; genus Streptacidiphilus; species Streptacidiphilus cavernicola. Next base: position 16,617 of record NZ_JBHFAB010000021.1, on the reverse strand, counting down.
ACGCGCGGTGCGGGCACTGGCCCTGGCCACCCGGCACGCGGCCTGGCGCCGCGACCACGCCGAGACCGGACGGATTCCCGACCTCGAACGGGTGGCCGAGGGCCCGGCCCGGCGCCAGGTCGCCGCGGCGCTGGCGGACGCGCCCGAGGTCGAGCTGGACGAGGCCGCCGTCGCCACCCTGCTCGCCCACTACGGCATCGACCTGCTCCGCACCCTGCCCGCGGCGGACGAGCGGAGCGCGGTCCAGGCCGCGCGCAGCCTCGGCTACCCGGTCGCGCTCAAGGCCACCAGCCCGGCCCTGCGGCACCGGCCCGACCTCGGGTCGGTCCGGCTCGACCTCACCAGCAAGGCCGAACTGCAACGCGCCCACCAGGAGACCACCGCGCTGCTGGGTCCGGACGCCCGGTTGGTGGTGCAGCGGATGGCGCCGCGCGGCGTCGACACCACCGTCTCCGCGACCGTCGACCCGGCGGTCGGCGCGATCCTCTCCTTCGGCCTGGCCGGGGCCGCGTCCGAGCTGCTCGGCGACTTGGCGCACCGGCTGGTCCCGGCCACCGACCGGGACGCGGCCGGGCTGGTCCGGGAGATCAAGGCCGCGCCGCTGCTGTTCGGTTGGCGCGGCGCGGAGCCGGTCGACACCGCCGCCCTGGAGGAACTGCTGCTCCGGGTGTCGCAGCTGGTGGACGACCTCCCGGAGGTGGCCGCGCTGACGCTGGAGCCGGTGGTGGTCGCCCCGCACGGCCTCGCCGTGCTCGGCGCGACCGTCCGGCTGGCCCGTCTCCCGGCCCGCACCGACCTCGGGCCGCGGGCCCTCGGGTAGTCCGGCGCACCGGAAGCAGCGGGCGCGGCCACACCGGGAACGGTGGCGCGCGCCGTCGGCAGTACGTGCCAGGATGGAGTCATGGCGAAGACCGGAACGACCACCACCCAGGGGCTGCGCTCCGCGATCGAGCGCAGCGGCTACTACCCGACCCTCGTCATCGAGGCGGTCGAGTCCGCCGTCGGGGCCGAGCCGGTCTCCGCCTACCTGGTCCACCAGGAGACCACCTTCGACGCCAACGAGGTGCGTCGGCACGTCACCGTGCTGGTGCTGACCGAGGGCCGGTTCATCGTCAGCCACACCGACGAGCAGGGCGCCGACGACAGCTCCCCGGTGCCGTACGCGACCACCTCCACCGAGAGCGTGCGGATCGACCGGATCTCCTCGGTCGTGGTCAGCCGGGTGGTCGCCAACCCGGAGACGTACACCCGGGGCCGGCTGCCGCGCGAGGTGGTGCTGACCATCGGCTGGGGCGCGGTGTCCCGGATCGACCTGGAGCCCGCCGCCTGCGGCGACCCCAACTGCGAGGCCGACCACGGCTACACCGGCTCCGCGACCGCGGACGACCTGTCGCTGCGGGTCAGCGAGGCCGGGGACGGTCCGGAGACCGTCGCCCAGGCGCTGACCTTCGCGCACGCCCTGTCCGAGGCCACGGTGGCCGCCGGGGCCTGACCGCCGCCGAGCCCCGACCCGCCTCAGCCACCCTCCCGCGAGGACCCGCCTCCGGTGCAGCCCGCCTCCAGTGAAGACCAGATGACACTCCCCATCGTGCTCGACCCTGCCGCCGCGCCCGCCCCGGCGTACGGCTCCGCCGCTCTCTGCGACCTGCTGCCCGCCGTGGCGCACGGCCTCGGGATGACCACCGCGGACTGGCCCGACCTGCCCGGGACCGGGCTCGCGCTGCCGCCCGCGGACCGGGTCTGCGTCTTCCTGGTGGACGGCCTGGGCTGGGAGCTGCTGCGCGCGCACCCGGCCGAAGCACCGTTCCTGCACTCGCTGCTGGGCAGTTCGCTGGGCGGCAGCGGCCGGCCGATCACCGCGGGCTTCCCGGCGACGACGGCGACCAGCCTCGCGTCCGTCGGCACCGGGCTGCCGCCGGGTCAGCACGGCCTGGCCGGGTACATGGTGCGGATACCGGGCGAGCGCCGGCTGATGAACCAGCTCCGCTGGCAGCCGCACGTCAACCCGCGCAGCTGGCAGCCCTATCCCACCGTGTTCCGGCTGGCCGAGCGGGCCGGGGTGGCCGCCTACCAGGTGTCCTCGCCGAAGTTCGAGTTCACCCCGCTGACCGAGGTCGCCCTGGCCGGCGGCACCTTCCTCGGACGGCTGCCCGGCGAGGAGCGGATGGACCTCGCCGCCGACCGGCTGGCGAGCGCCGACCGCAGCCTGGTCTACACGTACTACAGCGAGTTGGACGGCATGGGCCACCGCTACGGCGTGGACTCGGACGCCTGGCGCGGCCAGCTGATGATGGTGGACCGGCTGGCCCAGCGGCTGGCCGAGCAGCTGCCGCCGCGGTCGGCGCTCTACGTCACCGCCGACCACGGCATGATCGACATCGCCCCGGAGCAGCGGGTCGACTTCGACGAGGACGCCGAGCTGAGGTCCGGGGTCCTGCTGCTCGGCGGCGAGGGCCGGGCCCGGCACGTCTACGCGGTGGACGGTGCGGCCGACGACGTCTTCACGGTGTGGAGCGAGGTGCTCGGCGAGCAGATGTGGGTCGCCACCCGGGACCAGGCCATCGCGGCCGGCTGGTTCGGCCCCACCGTCGACGAGCGGGTGTACCAGCGGATCGGCGACGTGGTGGCGGCGGCGAAGGAGGACATGGCGGTGATCGCCACCCGGCGCGAGCCGGGCGAGTCGGCGATGGTCGGGCTGCACGGCTCGATGACCCCGGTCGAGCAGCTGGTGCCGCTGCTGGAGGTGCGCCGTGGCTGAACTGGTGTTCTTCTCCGGCACGATGGACTGCGGAAAGTCCACCCTGGCCCTGCAGATGGACCACAACCACAGCGCGCGCGGCCGGCAGGGCCTGATCTTCACCCGCAACGACCGGGCCGGGACCGGCACCCTCTCCTCCCGGCTCGGCCTGGCCACCCAGGCGGTCGAGGTCAGGGACGGACTGGACTTCCACGCCCATGTGGTGGCCGAGCTCTCGGCCGGGGGCCGCTGCGACTACCTGATCTGCGACGAGGCCCAGTTCTTCACGGTCGAGCAGGTGGACCAGCTGGCCCGGGTGGTGGACGACCTCGGCGTGGACGTCTTCACCTTCGGGATCACCACCGACTTCCGCACCCGGCTCTTCCCCGGCTCGCAGCGGCTGGTCGAACTCGCGGACCGGGTCGAGGTGCTGCAGGTCGAGGCGCTCTGCTGGTGCGGCGCGCGGGCCACCCACAACGCCCGCACCATCGACGGCGTGATGGTGGTCGAGGGCGCGCAGGTGGTGGTCGGCGACGTGGCGGCGCGGAACGACACGGTCGGCTACGAGGTGCTCTGCCGGCGGCACTACCAGCGGCGGATGACCGCGGCGACCTCCGGCTCCGGTACCCTCTCCCCGGACGTCCTGCCGTTCGAGTCCCAGCAGCGGCAGTCCCAGGACCAGCAGCCGCAGGAGCAGCAGCCGCAGCAGGCGCGCTGAGCGGGCGTCAGTCCGCGGCCACCACCCCGAACGGCGCTCCCTGCGGGTCGCGGAGCAGCGCCATCCGTCCGAACGGGGTGTCCGCGGGGGGCTGCTCCACGGTGCCGCCGAGGGCGGCGGCGTTCGCGGCCACCTCGTCCACCGAGTCGACCGTGAACAGGATCCGCCAGTGCGGGCGGTCCCGCAGCCGCGGCACCTGGCGGATTCCGGCCACCCGCCGCCCGGCCACGGTGAGCACCACCAGATCCTGCTCCCGCCGCACGCCGGCCGCCTCGGAGCGGACCGCCGAGGAGCCGAACACCCCCTGGTAGAAGGTCCCGGCCCGCCGGGCCCCGGTGGTCTCCAGCTCGCTCCAGGCCGCCGCGCCCGGCTGGTGCTGCAGCCCCCAGCCGCCGTACAGCTGCGTCTCCCAGATGCCGAACACCGCGCCGTCCGGGTCGGCCGCGACCGCCCGCCGCCCGGCGCCGGTCTCCGAGTCCAGCGGACCCAGCGCCACCGTGCCGCCGCTGCAGCGCACCCGGTGCGCCACCTCGTCGGCGTTGTCGGCGGCGAAGTAGGTGATCCAGTCGACCGGCATCCCGGTCCCCGGCGGCATCTCGCCGAGACCGGCCACCGGCAGCCCGTTCACCAGGGCCCGCCGGTACGGCCCGAGGTCGACTCCGTCGGAGCCGAACTCCCAGCCGAGCAGCGCCCCGTAGAAGTGTTCGGCGGCAGTGAGGTCATGAGCCGTCAGGCTCACCCAGCAGGGGGTCCCCTGCGCATGCCGAAGTCCGGTGGCGGGCACGGGTCCTCCTCGGGAGCGGAGTGCACGGTACGGGCGCGCGACCGCGCCGCCCGTCGATGTTGCCACCAACTCCTACGCAACGCACCGCTTGCGGCTTGAGTCCACCCGCAGGGGCGACAGAATGTCATCCATGGACAGCCCTCTGGACACCTCGACTGCCCCTGGCAGCACCCTGATCACCGCGGGGCAGCTCGCCGCCGCGCTGGCCGGCGACCGCCCCCCGGCCGTGCTCGACGTCCGCTGGCAACTGGGCGGCCCGCCCGGCGCGGAGGAGTATGCCGCGGGCCACATCCCCGGTTCGCACTTCATCGACATGAACGCCGACCTGGCCGCCCCGGCGGGTCCGACAGCAGGGGCAGCGCGTAGCGCTTCGGGCGGGGGCGGTGGTCGGGCGACGGGCGGCCGTCACCCGCTGCCGGAGGTCGCGGTGTTCGGCGCGGCGCTGCGCCGGGCCGGGGTCGGCGCGGACCGCGAGGTGGTCGTCCTCGACGCCGCGACCTCGGCCGCGGCAGCCCGCGCCTGGTGGCTGCTGCGCTGGGCCGGCCACCGGCGGGTCCGGGTGCTGGACGGCGGGCTGGCCGCCTGGACCGCGGCCGGGCTCCCGCTGGAGCGGGAGGCCCCGGCCGAGGAGGAGGGGGACTTCGTCCCGGTGCCCGGCGCGCTGCCCGTCCTGGACGCCGACGAGGCCGCCGCGCTGGCCAGGACCGGACTGCTGCTGGACGCGCGGGCGGGGGAGCGCTACCGCGGCGAGGTCGAGCCGATCGACTCCAGGGCCGGTCACATCCCGGGCGCGGTCAGCGCCCCGACCATGGACAACCTCCGGCCGGACGGCCGCTTCCGCCCTGCGGGCGAGCTGGCGGACCGCTTTGCCGCCCTCGGCGCGAAGCCGGGGGGCCCGGCGGGCGACTCGGAGGCCGGGGAGGCGGTGGGCGGGGTCGGCGTCTACTGCGGCTCGGGCGTTACCGCCGCACATGAGCTGCTGGCCATGCACTTGGCAGGCATCGAAGGGGTCGCGCTCTACCCGGGCTCCTGGAGCGAGTGGTCGGCACAACCCGACCGCCCCGTCGCCACCGGCCCCGACCGAGGCTGACACCCCCTCAGGGGCCGCCCACCACAACCCGGGCGGCCCCTGACACCCCAGCCCCGCACGCCACCACGGCCCCGCACGCCACCACGGTTCCGCCGCAGGCGACATGACCCGGCGCCAAGAATCCCGGCCGGCGCCCACCGTGGCTTCGCTGCGTCAGGAGTCCCGGTTCACCGGCGGATGTGCGCGACCAGCACCCGCCCGGCCCGCGCCACCACGGCTCCGGTCGGCGGCGGGGCCGGGGCGGCCTGCCCTACTCCTGCTTCTTGCGGCGGGTGCCGAAGACGATTTCGTCCCAGCTCGGCACCGCCGCGCGGCGGCCGGGGCGGACGCCGTCGGCCTCGGCCTGGCGGTCGGTACTGCCGATCAGCCGGTCCCGGTGCGGTGCGGTCGCCCGCGGCATCAGGATGTCCGCGTAAGCGGACCCCGCGCCGACCGCCGCGGCCGGCGGCTCGGCCTGCTCCGCGGCCAGGTCCGGGGTCTCCGCGGGCGGGGCCGACGGTACGGCGGGCACCTCCAGCAGCCCGGCCAGCGACTCGCGGGCCGCCTCGGCCGCCGGAACCGCCGGAGGCTCGCTCGGGCGTTCGGGCACCGCCCGGTCCCGGTCCGGCGCGAGCCGGTCCGGGACCATCCGGTCGGGGGACGCCATCCGATCCGGGGACATCCGGTCCGGGCTGAGCCGGTCCGGCGCCATCCGGTCCGCCCCGGGGACGGCCGGACGGGTCGGCGGGCGCTCGGGGGCCATCGGGCGCATGCCCATCCCGCGGTCGGCTCCGGGGAGCCGGGCGATCCGCGGCACGAACGGGAAGGTGGGCTCTTCCTCGACCCGCTGTGGGCTCTCGCCGATCAGCGAGCGGGCCTCGTCGTCCAGCGGCTGCACCAGCCGCCGCGGCGGGTCGTAGGTCCAACGGGCCTGCTGGGCCTGCCCGCTGACCCGGAAGGCCAGCACGATCTCCCAGGTGTTGTCCTCGCGCCGCCAGGAGTCCCAGCTGTCGCTGTCCTTCTCGGCGCCGCGCAGCAGCAGCCGCTCGGCCACGGCGTCGCCGAGCTGCGGTCCGGTGCTCTCGCCCTGGCGGCGCACCGAGGTCTTCCGGGCGCGCTCGGCCATGAACGCGCGCTCGGCCAGCACCGGGCCCTCGAAGCGGCGGACCCGCTCCACCGAGATCCCGGCCAGCTGGGCGACCTCCTCGGCGCTGGCGCCGGACCTGATCCTGGCCTGGATGTCGCGCGGACGGAGGTGGCTCTCGACGTCGATCTGCCCCAGTCTGGGGCGGTCGCCGCGCACGGCGGCGCGCAGCCGCTCATCAATCGGAAGAAAGTATTCCGTCGAGTCGGCGGCCTTGAGCACCAGTCGTGAGCCGTCATTGCTGACGGCCACGACACGCAGTTCGGGCACGGTTACCTCCCGGGTGGTGCCTGCCGACGTCACCTGCGTCGCTGCTCCCGTAACGAGTGTGACCCGCCGATGGGCGGCGGACCACGACATTGCAGAGTTACCCGGTGGGTCGGCCCCTATCCGCGACTCACCTTTTTGGCACGGTAATCATTTTTCTTTGCGCTGCGCCGATCGTAAGAACGGCACGCCGAGATGGCCCGCAGTCGGGCCTCACGAACACTACTCCATTCGTGGGACCCGGGTGGTGCGGCTCGCGGCTCAAGTCTCCCGCGAATCAGTGGATTCTCAAGGGTCGCCACTCCGATGGCGGACCACCGAGTGGTGGACGGTGATCATCTTCACACCTTCTGCCTGGCTGGAACCTCTCGTTCGCTCGAACGGTCGTACCTGGTGCAAGGTGAAGAAAGGCATGGATAGAGGGCATTGATGGATGATCCGGACCACAGGAACCGAACGCCTGACCGCAGGGCCCTCGATCTGAGTCTGGTTCAGGTCGCCGCGAGCGCTCTGGCCACCGTGGTGGCCGCGATCCTGGCGTCCGAACTCGGGGTCTACGGGACGATCGCCGGGGCCGCCGTGGTCAGCATCGTCGCCACCACCGGCGGCGCGGTCTTCCAGCACCTGTTCCGACGCACCGGCGAGGGAATCCGCAGCCGGGTCCCGGCCGCACCCGGCGCCGTACCCGAGCCCGCGGGGGCGCCGGGGGCGCTGGGGATGTCGGGGGCGGCGGCGCAGCCCGGCGAGTCGGTCGGCACCTACCGGGCCGGACGCAGGCTCGCCCCGCGCGGCTGGAAGACCTACGCGCTGCTGACCGGACTGGTGTTCGTCCTGGCCATGGGCACAGTGACGGCGGTCGAACTGGTCGCGGGCAAACCACTGGCCGCCGTGGTCAGGAACGAGCCAGGCAGCGGCACCTCCTGGGGCGGCTCCGCGGGGAAGGCCGACCCGAGGCCTGCCCGGACGCCGGATCCGGCCCGGTCCGGCGGCGCGGGCAGCGGCCAGGGCGGCTCGTCCGTACCCGATCCGAGCAGCACGCCGGGGGCGGGCGCGGGGGCGGACCCGGCGACCACTGTGCCTCCGTCCGCTCCGTCGAGCGCCACCACCGCGCCGGAGCCCACCGCGACCCCCACCCCGCCGGTCAGCTCCGCCCCGACGACCCCGAGCGCGACGCCGACCCCGCGAGGCGCGACCCCGTAAGGCGCGGATCGCATGGGGCGCCCGGCCCGGTGCGGCGCGCCGGTCAGCTCCCGAGCACCCGCCGCAGGTAGTCGTTGCCGAAGCGGCGTTCGGGGTCGACCTTGTCCCGCAGCGCGGTGAACTCGCCGAGGTGCGGGTACACCCCGGCCAGGTACTCGGCGTCGCGGGTGTGCAGCTTGCCCCAGTGCGGGCGGCCCTGATGCGCCGTCATGATCTTCTCGACCTCGGTGAAGTACCCCTGGTTCGCGGTCCCCCGGAAGAGGTGCACCGCGATGTACGCGGTGTCCCGCTCGCTCGCGGTGGACAGCCACACGTCGTCGGCCGGGGCGACCCGCACCTCCACCGGGAAGCTGATCTTCCAGTCGGAGCGCTCCACCAGCGCCTTCAGCTCGCGCAGCACCGTCGTCGCGGCCTCGCGCGGCACCGCGTACTCCATCTCGACGAAGCGCACCCGGCGCGGGCTGGTGAAGACCTTGTAGGAGACGTCGGTGTAGGTCCGCTCGGACCAGGCCTTGCTGGCGATCTTCGCGATGCCGGGGATGGCCCCGGGGAGCCGCCGCCCGATCCGGCAGGCGCCCTCCCAGACCGTGTTGGAGAGGAACTCGTCGTCCAGCCACTTCCGGAACGGCGGCAGCGGGGCGGCCGGTCCCTCGCTGCGGTTGTTGCGCTTGGTGCTGCAGCCCTCGGTGTGCGGGAACCAGTAGAACTCGAAGTGCTCGTTCTCGGTGGCCAGCTCGTCGAACCGGCCAACCACATGGTCGAAGGACATCGGCTGCTCGTGCGCGGTCAGCCGGAAGGCCGGCTCCACCCCGAAGGTGATCGCGCTGACCACGCCCAGCGCGCCCAGGCCGAGCCGGGCCCCGGCGAACAGCTCGGCGTTCTCGGTCGGCGAGCACGTCGTCACCGTGCCGTCGGCGAGGACGATCTCCAATGCCTTGATCTGCGCCGCGGTCGATCCTGAGGTCCGGCCGGTCCCGTGGGTGCCGGTGCTGGTCGCGCCCGCGACGGTCTGCACCATGATGTCGCCCATGTTGGTCAGCGCCAGCCCGGCGTGCTCCAGCAGCACATTGAGCTTCTCCAGCGGCAGGCCGGACTCGACGGTGACGGTGCCGCCCTTGTGGTCGATCTCGCGGACCGCGGTCAGCCGGTCCGGCCGGACCAGCACCCCGTCGGTGGCGGCGATCGCGGTGAAGGAGTGGCCGCTGCCCACCGCCTTCACCGGCAGGCCGTCCTCGGCCGCGCCGCGTATGGCCTCGGCCAGCTCGCCGACGTTCGCCGGGGCGACGGTGCGCCGGGGCCGGGCGGTCTGGTTGCCCGCCCAGTTGCTCCAGCCGCCGTCCTGGGCGCCGGAGCGGCCGGGGCTAGCCGGGTTGGTGCTGCCACTGGTCGTCGACATGTGCGTGCTCCTGCTGTTCCGGTGCCGACCTGAGCCGACGTGACCCGAGGAACGCCGTGACCGCGGAGAAGCAGCCGGCGCCCACTGTGACCCAGTAGCCGGAGGCTGCCCCCGCACCGTCCACCACCCAGCCCGCCACCGAGGAGCCGAGGGCCACCCCGATGGCGAGGCCCGTGGTGGTCCAGGTCATCCCCTCGGTGAGCTTGGAGGCGGGGACGATCCGTTCCACCAGCCCCATGGTGGTGACCATGGTGGGGGAGATGGACAGCCCGGCGACGAACAGTGCCGCCGCCAGGGCCACGAGGTTCTTCACGAATAGGAGGGGCAGCATACTCACCGCCATGGTCACGATGCCCAGCAGGAACCTCCTGGACAGCGGACCGTGCAGCTTCAGCGTCCCGAAGACCAGCCCGGCCACGCAGGAGCCGAGCGCGTAGACCGCGAGCACCACGCTGGACAGCGCCTTGTGGTGCAGGTGGTCGGCGAAGGCCACGGTCACCACGTCCACCGAGCCGAAGATGGCGCCCACGCCGACGAAGGTCAGCACCAGCACCCACAGCCCAGGGGTGCGCAGCGCCGAGGCGGAGGCCTGCTGGGCCTGCTCGTGCAGCGGCGGTTCGGTCCCGCGCTGGGCGGCGAACAGCAGCACCCCGGTCGCCAGCAGCAGCGCCGCGACCAGCGGTCCGGCCTCGGGGAAGGCCGCGGTGCAGAGCCCGACCGAGAGGATCGGGCCGATGATGAAGACGATCTCGTCCACCACCGACTCGAACGAGTAGGCGGTGTGCAGCAGCGGCGAGCCCCGGTAGATCAGCGCCCAGCGGGCCCGGACCAGCGAGCCCATGCTCGGCATGCAGCCGGCCACCGAGGCCGCCGCGAACAGGGTCCAGGCGGGGGCGTCGAAGCGGGCGCAGAGCAGCAGCACGCCCATCGCGGCGACGGTGATCCCGGTGGCCGGCAGGATCACCCGGGCCTGGCCGAACCGGTCCACCATCCGGGACACCTGCGGGCCGAGCCCGGCGGCGGACAGCGCCAGGGTCGCCGAGACGGCCCCGGCCAGGCCGTAGTCGCCGCGCAGGGTGGACAGCATGGTGACGATGCCGATGCCGGTCATCGACAGCGGCATCCGGGAGACCAGGCCCGCGGCTGAGAACGCCAGGCTTCCCGGTGCGGCGAAGATCCGGCGGTAGGTGGACAGCACGGCGCGCTCCGTAAGGATTATGAAGGACTTTCACAGCTTACGGGGGAGGTCAATCGGATTGCGCCCGGCCCCGTGATGGCAGGATCGGTCGCATGTCCGACGCTCGCACCCCCAGCGCCGCCGCCGCTGCCGCGCCCGCCCGCCCGTACGACGCCCTGCTGCTGCTCTCCTTCGGCGGCCCCGAAGGCCCGGAGGACGTGGTGCCGTTCCTGGAGAACGTCACCCGGGGCCGCGGTATCCCGCGTGAGCGGCTGGCCGAGGTCGGGCAGCACTACTTCCTGTTCGGCGGGGTCAGCCCGATCAACGCGCAGAACCGCGAGCTGCTGGACGCGCTGCGGAAGGACTTCGCCGCGCACGGGCTCGACCTCCCGGTCTACTGGGGCAACCGCAACTGGGCCCCCTACCTGGTGGACGCCCTGCGCGAGCTGGCCGCGGACGGCCACCGCCGGGTGCTGGTGCTGGCCACCAGCGCCTACGCCAACTACTCCGGCTGCCGGCAGTACCGGGAAAACCTGGCCGCCGCGCTGGGACAGCTCCGCGAGGAGGGCGCGCCCGGCGCGGCCGAGCTGCGGCTGGACAAGCTGCGGCACTTCTACAACCACCCAGGCTTCGTCCGGCCGATGGTCGACCACACCCTGGCCGCCCTGGCCGAACTCCCCGAGCCGGTACGGGACGGCGCGCGGCTGGCGTTCACCACCCACTCGATCCCGAACGCGCTGGCCGACAGCTCCGGCGCGCCCGACGACCCGGCCCGGGGCGCCCCCGGCGGCGCGTACGTGGCCCAGCACCGGGAGACCGCGCGGCTGGTGGCCGAGGCGGTGGCCGAGGCCACCGGGATCGCCGGACGGCCCTGGGAGCTGGTGTACCAGAGCCGCAGCGGCTCCCCGCACACGCCGTGGCTGGAGCCCGACATCTGCGACCACCTGGCCGCGGTGCACGCGGACGGGGCCGCGGCGGTGGTGATGGTGCCGATCGGCTTCGTCTCCGACCACATGGAGGTCGTCTACGACCTCGACACCCAGGCCAGGGCGGCGGCCGAGGAGCTGGGCCTGCCGGTCTCCCGGGCCGGGACGGTCGGCGCGGACCCGCGCTTCGCCGCGGCCGTGCGCGACCTGGTGCTCGAACGCGCCGGGAGCGCGCGCGGCGAGCGCCCGGCGCGCTGCGCGCTGGGCGCGCTGGGCCCCAGCCACGACCTGTGCCCGGCCGACTGCTGCCCGGCGCTCGCACCGCCCGGCCGCGGCCCCGTTCCGCGGGGCTCCGCGGCCACCTCTGCCGGCAACCCGCCCCCGGCCGCCGCCGGGGCCGACTGGAAGGACTAGCCATGGGCGCGTCGCCCGAGCCGCACGACCTCACCGCCGAACTGCTCGACCTCGCCCTGGAGGCCGCCCGCCGGGCCGGCGCCCTGCTCCGCGACGGCCGTCCGGCCGACCTGGGCGTCGCCGCGACCAAGTCCAGCCCGGTGGACGTGGTCACCGAGATGGACCTGGCCGCCGAGAAGCTGATCACCGAGCTGATCACCGCCCGCCGCCCGGACGACGGCGTGCTCGGCGAGGAGGGCGCGGACAGCGCCGGCAGCAGCGGCGTGCGCTGGGTGATCGACCCGCTCGACGGGACCGTCAACTACCTCTACGGCCTGCCCACCTGGTGCGTCAGCATCGCCGCCGAGCTGCACGGCGAGACCGTGGTCGGCGTGGTCGAGGCCGCGCCGCGCGGTGAGACCCTGCACGCGGTCCGCGGCGCCGGGGCGTTCCTGAACGGACGTCAGTTCCAGTGCGGGGCGGCCCCGGAGACCGGCCAGGCGCTGGTCGGCACCGGCTTCGGCTACCTGCGCGAGCGCCGGGTGCAGCAGGCCGCCGTGGCCGCCGCGCTGATCCCGCGGTTCCGCGACATCCGCCGGGCCGGCTCCGGCGCGATCGACCTCTGCGACGTCGCGCTGGGCCGGCTGGACGGCTACTACGAGCGCGGCCTGCACCCCTGGGACCACGCGGCCGGGGTGCTGATCGCCACCGAGGCCGGGGCGCTCACCGGCGGCCGTCCCGGCGAACCCGCCTCCGGCGAGCTGACCGTCGCCGCCAAGCCCGGTCTGTTCGAGCCGCTGCAACAGGCCCTGGAGCAGCTCGGGGCCTGGCACGACTGAGCGACGGGCCCCGGGCGCAGGGCCCGGACACCAGGACGCCCCGGACGGGTGCTGCTGTCCGGGGCATCGCGCTGTTCGTGGGCGGGGTGGTCAGGAGTCGGCGGAGGGTGGGTGGGGCGCCGGCCGGTGAGGGCTCAGGCGGCGTGGGCTTCCGGCTGTGACACCGAGGAGACCGTGATGCCGTGCTCGGAGGCAAGACGGTGCAGGTCGTCCAGTTCGGACTGCTCCACCTCGGCCAGGAAGTCGTCCCCCGACTCCTGGGCGCGGTGCAGGTCCAGTTCGGCGTTCCTTATGCGCTGAAGGATGCCGGCGGTGAAGGCGTCCATGAGGCAAGACCCCCTTGCTCTTGTTTCGGGCGACCCCGGGCGTAGCCCGGTGCGGACGGTCGCACGGAACGGGCGGGTGCGAACTTGCGTTGCGGCGCAAGCGTGATCGCGGGTGTACAAGGCGTCCTCCCCACCCCCGCTCCAGCGGAAACCTCGTCGCTCCCGAGATTTTCCGGAGCCGCCCGGGGCCCCGCCCACCCGGGCGGCGGAGGCCTGCTTACCGCTGCTTTACCGTCCGACGAGGCAGGATGGGGCGATGGGTGCGGCTTCCCACGAGGGTTGCCGGAAGGTTGAGAAAGCTTTGTGAAGGGACCACCACGGTGCGGGTTCTTGTGGTCGAGGACGAGCAGCTGCTCGCCGATGCCGTCGCCACCGGCCTCCGGCGCGAGGCCATGGCCGTGGACGTGGTCTACGACGGCCAGGCGGCCCTGGACCGGGTGGCGGTGAACGACTACGACGTGGTCGTGCTGGACCGCGACCTGCCGCTGGTCCACGGCGACGACGTGTGCCGGAAGATCGTGGAGGAGGGCCTGCCGACCCGGGTGCTGATGCTGACCGCCTCCGGCGACATCAGCGACCGGGTGGAGGGGCTGGAGCTGGGCGCGGACGACTACCTGCCCAAGCCGTTCGCCTTCAGCGAACTGGTGGCCCGGGTCCGCGCGCTCGGCCGCCGGGCCACCACCCCGCTGCCGCCGGTGCTGGAGCGGGCCGGGATCAGCCTGGACCCGGGCCGCCGCGAGGTGCTCAGGGACGGCAAGCCGGTCGCCCTGGCGCCCAAGGAGTTCGCGGTGCTGGAGGTGCTGATGCGCTCCAACGGCGCAGTGGTCTCGGCCGAGCAACTGCTGGAGAAGGCCTGGGACGAGCACACCGACCCGTTCACCAACGTGGTCCGGGTCACCGTGATGACCCTGCGCCGCAAGCTCGGCGAGCCGCCGGTGATCATCACCGTGCCCGGCTCCGGCTACCGGATCTGAGACCGTGGCCGACCCCGACTCCGACCTGCCCACCGACTCCGGCGCCGACCCCGACCGCGACGCCGATCCTCCGTCCCGCGGCGGGCCCGGCGACTGGCGGCACACCTCGCTGCTGCCGTTCCGGCCGACCCTGCGGATCCGGCTGACCATGTTCTACGGCGGGATGTTCCTGCTCGCCGGGCTGGTGCTGGTGCTGGTGATGTACGTGTGGGTGGACCAGGCGTTCAGCATGGCCACCCAGTTCCCGAAGATCAACGTCGGCCCCGACGTCCGGATCCAGCTCGGCGACCGCCAGCTGACCGGCGACGAGCTGGCCCAGTACATCTCCTACTACCAGCACCAGCACACCAGCGCCGCGCTGCACACCCTGGTGCTGAAGTCGACCAGTGCGCTGATAGCCCTGCTCATCCTGGCCGTCGCCTTCGGCTACGCGATGGCCGGACGGGTGCTCAGCCCGCTCGGCCGGATCACCCGCACCGCCCGCCAGGTGGTCAGCTCCGACATGCACCGCAGGATCAAGCTGGACGGCCCCGACGACGAGCTGAAGGAGCTGGCCGACACCTTCGACGAGATGCTGGAACGGCTCGACCGCTCGTTCGAGTCACAGCGCACCTTCGTCTCCAACGCCTCGCACGAGCTGCGCACCCCGCTGGCGATCAACCGCACCGTACTGGAGGTCCAGCTGGCGGACCCGGATGCGTCCGAGGAGCTGCAGCAGCTGGGGAAGACCCTGCTGGCCACCAACAAGCGCAGCGAGCAGCTGGTCGAGGGCCTGCTGCTGCTGGCCCGCAGCGAGAACGAGCTGACCGACCGCCGCCCGGTGGACCTGGCCGAGATCGCCGGGCAGGCGGTGGAGCAGACCAGGGCCGAGGCCACCGGGTGCGGGGTCCGGCTGACCGCCGCGCTGGAGTCGGCCGTGGTCTCCGGCAACGGGGTGCTGCTGGAACGGATCGCGCTCAACCTGGTCCAGAACGCGGTGCGCTACAACCTGGCGCGGGGCGGCTCGGTGGAGGTCTCGGTCCGACCGGTGGACGGTGCCGGGGAGCTGGTGGTGACCAATACCGGCCCGGTAGTGCCCGGATACGAGCTGGAGCACATCTTCGAGCCGTTCCGGCGCGGCAAGGGCAAGGAGCGGACCAGGAGCGACAAGGGGGTCGGCCTCGGCCTGTCCATCGTCCGCTCGGTCACCCGGGCGCACGGAGGGGCCATCGAGGCCTCCGCCAGGCCGGACGGCGGCCTGGTGATGCGGGTGCGCATTCCGGCCGGCTGAGCCGGTTTTTCTCAAGCCTTTCTCACCTGTGACGACGGTCCTTGCCAGCGGTCGCGATCCAACCTACGGTGGCGTAATATCACCGGAGAGTGACGATGCAGGTCCGACGCCCAAGGGCTCCGAGAGTCCTTCCGGGCCATTCGGACACGGCGTTCGAGACCTCAGCGTGGCGATAAGTTGCCGAACGCCCGCGACGTCGAGCTGATCGACCCAGTCGCCGGGGCCCTGGCACATGTCCCACTGCTCCATGCCGAAGAGGCGCGCGACGGAATCGGCTTCTCCCAGTCGCCAGTCGACCTCCAGCCGCATTCGCTTGGAAAACGACGTCTTCGACCAGCCCAGCGCCTCTGCGAATTCCCCATGCTGGATGCCGCACTTCGTCAGGGCGGCCACGATCGACCGCGAGAAGCGCTCGGGTGAGCTGGGCGCGATCGTCCTGGTGATGGTCGTCATGGCGAAAATCCTACACGCAGAAGTCGATGCCGGACAGGGGTCTCCCTCCTGACCTTCTGTACCCCTGAGGGGTTTCGATCCCTGTATGGTCTCTCGCATGCTCCCCAGTCCAGAGGTGCTCAGCAGTCGCGCCGAGTACGCCGATCCGCCACCCCCTGACGCGCTCAGAAGGAGCCCGGACACAGCGAGCCGCACGTCGGCCGGGGCGCGCGGATGACCGAGGAGTCACCGCAGGCCGACACTCCGGCCACCAGCGAAGCAGCCAAGCTGGACGAGTTCCGAGACACCCTGGGCCTGTGCCCCTGGGTTCCGCCGGCGACCCGCGGCGTGGCCTACGAGCTGGCTCGCTGGTCTGTACCCCACCACCCCGGCGGACGCCAGGTGGCGATCTCGCATCGGGAGCTGGGCACCCTGCTCCAGGTGGCGCCGAATACCGCCAAGAGCCACATCGACTGGCTGGTGCTGAACGGCTGGCTCACCGTCCTCAAGGCGGGTCGACGCGGCGGCGGCGAGAACTCCCGAGCCGTCTACCTGCTCGCCGTGCCCGGGGTGCTTCCGTCCGGGAACTGGGTCTCACTCGGCTTCGGCCGCTACCAGCTGCTGAACCCCGTCGGACTGGTCAAGGTGACGAAGAAGGCGGTCGACGACCGCGTCCGTTTGGCGCGGGCCGCCCAGGAGAGGAAGCGCGGAACACCGCGCGAAGAAGCGCAGGACACCGCGCAGGAAGCGCGGAGCACCGCGCAACCAAGCGCGGAACACCGCGCTTCACAAGCGCAGGACACCGCGCTTACTGCGCAGGACACCGCGCACGAAGCGCAGAGTGTGAACGACGGCGGTTTTCCCCAGGGGTGGTGTCGGCGTAATTCTCCAACCCCTGGGGCCGCCGCAGTCAGGCTGCGGACTGCTGGCTGATCTTCTCGGTGGGGGTCCTCGGTCGCTTGTTC
>NZ_JBHFAB010000020.1:0-156553 GCF_042510955.1 Streptacidiphilus cavernicola | reverse complement strand
CGGCCCGTTCACCCCTTTGGGGGAACGGGCCGCGCGGCGGTCGTATATCCGCGTTCGTGCGGTCGCTGCGGATAGTGTCAGCGGGGGCAGTGACGGGCGGTCCGGCACGCCCCCATCCAGTGGAGAGTGAGCGTCCGATCATGGCGGGTCCGAGCCGTAGGAAGAATGGCAAGACGCCGGCCGAGCAGGAGGAGGCCGTCGTGCCGCTCCCCGCCGACGTCGACCTGGGGACGCTCTACGGGGCGTCGGGTGCCGAGTCCCTGGCCGACCCGAACGCCGACGACGAGTTCGACGCCGACGCGCTCGACCCGGGAGACCGGAACCTGGTCCCGCCGGTCCGGCTGCTGGACCGGGACGAGCTGGCCGCCGCGGCGCTGGTGGTGCCGCTGTTCGACCGGGCGGTCCGGCTGGCCCGCTGGGTCGGCGAGCAGCGCCCGGTGGACGAATGGGGCGAGCTGGGCGCGGAGTTGGAGCAGCAGGCGGCCACCGAGCTGGAGTTCGGCGAGGGCGACGACGGCCTCGGCGAGGTGGCCAGGACCTGGTCGCTCGCGGTCGACCTGGAGCTGATCACGGTCGGTGACGGCGAGGGGGACGACGGCGCGGCCGAGGTGGCCGCCATCGGCGAGGGCCTGGCCGCGCTGGAGTCCGGCGACCCGGAGGCGGTGCTGGAGGCGTGGGAGACCGCGGCCTCCATCGTCGCCGGGACCACGGTCGAGGCCGAGCTGGACCTCGGCGACCTGGGTGCCGCCGGTGAGCCCGGCGCGGCCCCGGCGGAGGAGACCGAGGAGGAGTACGCGCAGCTGGAGGAGGCCCGGGAGCAGGCCCAGGGGCTGCTCGACGAGGCGCTCCAGGTGCTCTACGAGGCGCGTGCCTTCGCCACCACCGAGGCCGAGGAGACCATCCCGCTCGGCGTGCTCTCGGCGCTGCTGGTGGTCCCGGACGGCGAGGACCCGACCGAGGAGATGCTCGGCGACATCACCTCGGTGATGGTCGCGCTGGACCCGATGCTGCAGGATCTCGCCGACATCGGCATCCTCGACTACAGCCCGATCGACCCCACCCTCTTCGACGAGTCCGAGGCGGCGGCCGGAGCGGGGACCGGAGCCGAGGCCGGCTCCGGCACCGGCTCCGGGGCCGCGCTGGGCCTGCCCACCGAGCCGTTCGACCCCGACCTGCCGGTGGACGAGTCCGAGGCCGCCCGCTTCGGCCTGGCCCGGCTGACCGCGCTGGGCGTGCACCAGGTCCGGCAGTGGCTGCTGGAGGACGGCTACGACGCCCCGCTGATCGGCGACCACGCCCGGGGCACCGCGGCGGAACTGCTGGAGGGCATCGCCGGGTCGGCCAATGTGCTGCCGGAGGAGGAGATCGCCGAGTGGCTGGTCGGCCGGGAGCCGCTGCCCGCGGCGGCCGAGCTGCTCGCGGCCTCGCGCGGCAACGACCTGGTCGGCCCGATCCGCCGGCTGTTCTGCCGGGCGGCGCTGGACCGGCTGGGCGCGGAGGCCGGGCCCGCGGTCCGCGAGGTGCTGGGCGATCCGCACCTGGCCGGTCTGGCCACGGCCTGGCTGGCGGAGCAGGGGGCGGCCGGGATCGACCCGCCGGAGCGTCCGGTGCTGCTGTGGACCACGGTGGACACGCTGTCCGCGCAGCTGATCGACCTGGGGCCGGAGGACCCGCTGTTCCAGGAGTCGCTGGAGCGGGTGGTGGACCAGGAGTCGCCGGAGCAGTTCTTCGCCGAGCTGTGGCGGGTGGAGCACCCCTACACCACCGCGGTGCTGGACGCGATCGGCGAGCGGCACCCGGACAAGCCGACCGCCAAGGAGGCCCGCAAGGCCGCCCACAAGGCCCGCTCCCGAACCGGCTCGCCGCAGACGCGCTAGGGGGGTGTCTGACGGATCTCCGCGGCGTCGCGACGCCCGGCACGCCCGCTCGCCGCGTTGCCGAACCGCCCTGGTAGCTCCGCTACCACGGAGATCCGTCAGACACCCCCTAGACCGCCCGGCCGCGCCGGGCCCCGACGCGGGCGGGGGCGGCACCGGGTCGCGGTGCCGCCCCCGCCCACTGACGCCGGGTCAGCCGGTGATGGTGAAGACCGTGCTGCGGGACTTCTCCCACTCGGGCTGGTCCAGGTCCTTGGCCTCGGTGCCGTCGCCGTAGAGGTCGGCGGAGCCGTTGTCGGCGATCAGCTGGGCGGTGGCGCCGGAGGCGGTCAGGTCCGGGACGTCCACCACGCCCTCCCAGCCGCCCTGGTTGCTGGTCGGCAGGTCGATCAGCTTGACCGGGGCGTCCGCGGCCACGCCGTCCCACCGGTAGAGGGCGAACGGCAGGGTGTTGTCGCCGCTCCACGACCCGGCCACGATCAGGTACTGGTTCTGCGCGTTCTTGCGGATGTCGCGGACGTTCAGGCCGCCGAGGTCCAGCTCGATCGGGGTGCCGAAGGTCGCGTGGGTCTTGGTGTTGGGCAGACCCGAGGTGATCTTGTCCATGTTGGTGACCGGCACCAGCAGCGCCTTGCCGCCGTTCGCCGGGGGCACCAGCGGGGCGCGGAACCCGATGTAGGCGGTGGTGGTGCTGTTCGGGGCGAACTCCAGGCCCTCGACGTTGAAGCCGTTGATCTCCTTGGGGATCTGGCCGGAGGCGGTGGCGGCGGCGAAGCCGTACCTGTTGCCGTTGGCCTTGTCCCAGGCGACCAGGTCCGCGCGCAGGCCGGAGTACTCGCCCGCGGCGCTGAGCACGGTGGACGCGCCGGAGCCGGTGACCGTGGTGGTGAACAGGGTGGAGCGCTCGGCCTTGATCTTGCCGTCCTTGTTGTTGCCCATCGAGCCGGTCCAGTAGATCGTGTTGCCGACCCTGGCCGCCGCCTCGATGTCGATCTCGTCGCTGTCGTCCAGGCCGAGCGCCGAGCTGAAGTCCCAGCTCTTGACCGGAGCGCCGCCGTTGGCGCGGTCGTACATCCGGATGGTGTTGCTCTCGTCGTCCGCGACGGCCATGTAGCCGCCGCCCAGGTCCACCGCGGCCGAGCCGTCGGCCGCGCCGGTCAGGTAGCGGGTGGTGGCCGCGAACTGCACCGCGGGGGAGGCCGCGTAGTGCAGCGTCTTGGTCGCGGTCTTGCCGCCGAGGCCGGTGACCTTGAGGGTCAGGTCGGTGTAGCCCTGCGCGTGCGCGGTCACCGCGACGGTACGGGTGCCGCCGGTGCCGGTGACCGCGACGTCGGTCAGCCCGGCCACCGAGGTCTTGCTGCTCTTGCTCGCCGCGACGGTCAGCGCCGAGGCGTCCGCACCGCTCTGACTGATCGTCACGGTGACCGTCGGGTCACCGGTGCTGCCGACCGCGCCGGACAGGTAGGCGTCCGAGAGCGCGATGCTGGGCGTTCCGTACGAGGACGCGGACGCCTGACCGGTGAGCAGGGGCACTCCGAGGGCGAGTGCGGCGGCGGCGGTGCAGGCGAGTGCGGCGCTGGAGCGCATATGACGGCCTTTCGGCTGGTGGGGTGCGTCGGCGGTAAGACTGCGGTAAGGCTGCGGCACCCGCCGCAACGCGGGGCCACCGGCGGAAGGCCTGCGGGTGAACAGTCCCCGGCCGGAACGATGAGGTGTGATCGCGCCATCACTGTCGGTACCATGGGCGCTGACGGACCGAAGGGGGCTCGGCGTGCAGTTCAGGGGCAGCGGCTCGGGCGGTCCTGAGAGGTCCCGCGACGTCTGGCGGCAGTTGGCCGAGGCCGATCTGCGCACCCTGGGCCGCCGCGGCTTCCGGGTCTACGGCCCGGCCGCACCGCTGCTGGACGCGCCCACCCTGTCCAGTTGGGAGCTCCACCGGGACCGGCTGGTCACGGTGGTGCTCAGCCACGGCAGCCTGTTCGACCCGCTGGGCCCCTTCGTCCAGGTGCAGACCCGGGTGATCGGCGCCGGACACCGCACCCGCACGCTCCAGGACGTGATCGAGGACGAGCGGGACCGGCTGTTCGAGCACGCCGGGATCGACGAGGGCGAGGGCCCCGACCTGGCGGTCGAGTCCGAGCCTTGGATCGCCGTGGACGGCATCCCGATCCGGGCCGCGTTGCGCGGCGAAGGGGTGCTCTGGGCGGCCCGGTTCCAGGTCGGCGGTCCGGAGAGCCCGCTGCGGGGCCGGGGCGGCGATCCGGTGACGGTCACCGTCACCGGGCGCGGGATCGGCCCGGACCGGGTGGCGCTGCGCACCGTCGAGGACCTCCAGCCGTACGCCGAGGGCCGCCAGCAGCGGCTGGCCGAGCTGGCCGAACGGCGGGAGGCGGCGCGGGCCGACCTCCCGTCCGACCCGGCGCCCGAGCCGGTCGGGCTGGACGCGCACCGGCGGCTGGTGGAGTTCTCGGTGCAGAACGCGATCCGGGTCGAGGCCGCGCTGCGGGCCGGGCACCTCCCGCGCGATCCGCGCGGCAGCCGCGGCGACCGGGGCGGGCTGTGGGAGAGCGCGGTCCGGCAGCAGATGCGGCTGGCCGGGGAGGACCGCGAGGCCGCCAACGAGGCGGTGACGGCGCTGGTCAACCAGATGGTCCGGCTGGCCGAGAACGCCGCCTGGTTCCCGGGCACGGCGGACGGCCGGGCCGCCGTGGAGGAGAGCATCCGCTACACCGTCTTCGACAGCGAGGTGCCCAGCGTGGCCGCGCAGCGCGCCTGGCGCGAGGACTGGATCCGCCGCGAGCAGCGCACGCTCGACGACGCCGAGGCCCGGCTGCAGGCGGTGGCGGCCCGGGAGCGGATGACCGCCTCCTGGCTGGAGCAGTGGCAGAGCTGGCTGATCGAGCGTGCCGCCGCCGGCAGTTGACGTGACGTCCGTTTGACGTAACGTCACTCCTCCGGCGGCCCCTGCGTCGGCAGCCGCAGTTGCAGCATCGCCAGCAGCCGCTGCTCCGGGCTGCGCAGGTCCAGGCCGGTCAGCTGCTCCGCCCTGCGGATCCGGTAGCGCAGGGTGTTGGGGTGGACGTGCAGCTCGGCCGCCGCGTCCCGGACGTCGCCGAGGTGGTCCAGCCAGGCCAGCACCGAGGCTGCCAGCCGCCCGCCGTGGGCCGCGTCATGGCCGGTCAGCGCGGTCAGCCGGGGGTCGCGCACCTGCGGATGCGCCGTCAGCAGCGCCAGCAGCTCGCCGAGCAGCACCTCGGCCCGCACGTCCGGCAGTGCGGCGACGGCCGCGGCGATCCGGCCCGAGGCCATCGCCTCCAGCACCCGGTCGGCCTCCGCGCGGGAGGCCGGCGCGGCGGCCAGGGTCGGCACGATCCGTCCCACCGCGCCGCGCAGCGGGGCGTCCAGGTGGACCCGGGCCGCGTCGGAGACCTCCTGGGCCCAGCCGCGCAGGGTGTCCGGGGTGATCCCGCGCGGCAGCTCCGGCAGCAGCACGTAGACCCGGTCGCCGACCGGGGCGACCAGGGCCCGGTGGTGCCGGGCGGCGGCGTGCACCGAGATCACATTGAGGGTGTCCGGGCCGGTCAGCCCGGTGCCGCCGGGCAGCGCGAAGCCCAGCACCGCGGCCGGGCGGCGGACGTCCAGGGCCAGGTGCCCGGCCAGCGGCTGCGGCCCGGTCGCGCCGTCCAGCAGCCCGGCCAGCAGGGTGCGGGTGAGCCGCAGGTCGGCGCTCAGCTCGCTGCGCCGCCGGACCAGGTGCAGCGCGGCCACCCGGGCCGCGCCGAGCAGCACCCGGTCGGCCCGGTCGGCCAGCGGCGCCGACCCCTCCTGCACCCAGATGGTGCCCAACTGCCGTTCGCCGGAGCGGATCGCCACCACCAGCCGACGGCGCAGCCCCAGCTCCGGATGGGCGTCGATGGCGACCACCGCGTCCGCCTCGCGGAGCCGCTGGAACACCCCCCACGCGCGCAGCTTGGACAGGTACGGCTCCGGCCCCTGCCAGCCGAGGATGGTCAGCCGGCGCAGGTCGTCCGCCTCGTCCGAGTCGGCCGAGCGGGAGTAGGCCAGGATCCGGTTGGCAGCATCCTCGATGCTGACGATGCCTCCGGTCAGCACCGCGGTGGTCTGGGCCAGGCCGAACAGGTCGCCGCCCTCCGACTCGGGGTCGGGCCTGGCCGGGCGACCGGCCGCGAGCGCGGCCCGGACCAGTGCGTCCAGATGCCCCCAGGGGACGTCCTGGCGCACCGACAGCAGCGCCACCCCGGCCTCCTCGGCGGCCGAGCGCAGCACCTCCGGGTCGGCGGCGGGTTCCAGCTTCAGCGCGACCGCGGCGGCCCGGTCCCGTCCGGCCGCGCGCAGCACCGGCAGCGCGGCCCGGCCGCGCACGCCCAGCGCCAGCACCAGGTCGCCGGGCCGGGCCGCGGGCGGGTCCTCGGGGTCGAGCAGGGTGATGCCGAGCACCGTGGCGTCCAGGTCGGGGGCGTGCCGCAGCTCGGCCAGCGGCTCGCCGAGGGACATCAGCAGCTGGCGCAGCGAGATGCCGTCGGCGGGTTCCATACGCTGCTCCGGGTTTGTCCGATCAGCCAATACTCCGATGGAGATCCTATCCGTATGTCTACATCGACGGAGGTCCGCGCGGGCTTAGCGTGCTCGCCAGGGCGGCGACCGCGCCCGTCAGCTACTTCGGAGGAGTGCCCCCGTGTTGGACGCCGTGACCCGGATTCCCGCGCCGGTCAACGAGCCGGTGCACAGCTACGCGCCCGGCAGCGCCGAGCGCGCCCGGCTGGAGGCCGAGCTGAAGCGGCTCGGCGAGCAGGGCCCGGTCGAGCTGACCATGGCTGTCGGCGGGGTCCGCCGACTCGGCCGCGGCGCTCCGGTCGACGTGGTCCAGCCGCACCGGCACGCCGCCGTGCTCGGCACCCTGCGCAACGCCACCCGCGAGGACGCGCAGGAGGCCGTGGACGCGGCCCTGGCCGCCGGTCCCGCCTGGCGCGCGCTCTCCTTCGACGACCGGGCCGCGATCTTCCTCAAGGCCGCCGACCTGCTGGCCGGTCCGTGGCGGGAGACCATCGCCGCGGCGACCATGCTGGGCCAGTCCAAGACCGCCCAGCAGGCCGAGATCGACAGCCCCTGCGAGCTGGTCGACTTCTGGCGCTTCAACGTCCACTTCGCCCGGGAGATCCTGGCCGAGCAGCCGCAGTCCTCGCCCGGTGTCTGGAACCGCAGCGACCACCGGCCGCTGGAGGGCTTCGTCTACGCGGTCACCCCGTTCAACTTCACCGCCATCGCCGGAAACCTGCCGACCGCGCCGGCGCTGATGGGCAACACCGTGGTCTGGAAGCCGTCGCCGACCCAGCAGTTCTCGGCGCACCTGCTGATGGAGCTGCTGGAGCAGGCCGGGCTGCCGGCCGGGGTGATCAACATGGTCACCGGCGACGGCCTGGCCGTCTCCGAGGTGGTCCTGCCGCACCGCGACCTGGCCGGGATCCACTTCACCGGCTCCACCCCGACCTTCCAGCACCTGTGGCAGCAGGTCGGCGCCAACATCGGCGGCTACCGGACCTACCCGCGGCTGGTCGGCGAGACCGGCGGCAAGGACTTCCTGGTCGCGCACCCGTCGGCCGACCCGGCGGTGCTGCGGACCGCGATGACCCGCGGCGCGTTCGAGTACCAGGGGCAGAAGTGCTCGGCGCTGTCCCGCGCCTACGTCCCGGCCTCGCTCTGGGCCGAGATCCGGGAGGGCTTCCGGGACGAGGTGCAGTGGCTGACCATGGGCGACGTCACCGACCTGGGCAACTTCATGGGCGCGGTCATCGACGCCCGCTCCTTCGCCAAGAACAAGGGCGCGATCGACCGGGCCGCGGCCGACCCGAAGGTCGAGGTGCTGGCCGGGGGCACGTACGACGACTCGGTCGGCTACTTCGTCCGGCCCACCGTGCTGGTCTGCGAGGACCCGGAGTCGGAGTTCTTCCGGGACGAGTACTTCGGCCCGGTGCTCGCGGTGCACGTCTTCGAGGACGAGCGCTACGAGCAGGTGCTGGAGCAGCTGGACGCGGTCTCCTCCTACGCGCTGACCGGCGCCGTGATCGCCCGCGACCGCGCCGCCATCGCGCTGACCATGGAGAAGCTGCGCTTCGCGGCCGGGAACTTCTACGTCAACGACAAGCCGACCGGCGCCGTGGTCGGCCAGCAGCCGTTCGGCGGCGGGCGTGCCTCCGGCACCAACGACAAGGCCGGGGCCGCGCAGAACCTGCTGCGCTGGACCTCGACCCGCTCGGTCAAGGAGACCTTCGCCCCGCCGACCGACTACCGCTACCCGCACATGGGCTGACGCCCGCTCACCCCACCTCCTCCCCTTCTTCCCCGCCAGGAGTCGGCATGCTCCGCACCCCCCTGCTCGCGGCGGCCCGTTCGCCGCGGGCCCGCACTCTCGTCGAGCAGTTCCCGCCCACCCGCGCCATGGTGCGGCGCTTCGTCGCCGGGGACTACCTGGACCAGGCCGTCTCGGTCACCGCCGAGCTGGTCGGTTCGGGCCGCCGGATCTCGCTGGACCACCTCGGCGAGGACACCGTCGACGCGGCCCAGGCCGCGGCGACCGCCGCCGCGTACGAGGAACTGCTCGGCGCGCTGGCGGAGACCGGTCTCGCCGGATCCGCCGAGGTCTCGGTCAAGCTCTCCGCGGTCGGCCAGTCGCTGGCCAGGGACGGGGAGAAGGTCGCCCTGGACAACGCCCGCCGGATCTGCGAGGCCGCGGCGGCGGCGGGCACCACGGTGACCCTGGACATGGAGGACCACACCACCACCGACTCCACCCTGGCCGTCGCCCGCGAGCTGCGCGCCGACTTCCCCTGGCTCGGCGTGGTGCTGCAGGCCTATCTGCACCGCACCGAGGCCGACTGCGCGGACCTGGCCACGGCCGGCTCCCGGGTCCGGCTGTGCAAGGGCGCCTACCAGGAGCCCGCCTCGGTGGCGTACCAGGCCAAGGCGGAGGTGGACCGCGCCTACGCCCGCTGCCTGCGGACGCTGATGCGGGGCGACGGCTACCCGATGGTCGCCTCGCACGACCCGCGGCTGATCCGGATCGCCGGCCAGCTCGCGGAGTGGACCGGCCGCAAGCCGGAGAGCTTCGAGTACCAGATGCTCTACGGCATCCGCCCGGAGGAGCAGCAGCGGCTGGTCGACACCGGCGCCACCCTGCGGGTCTACCTCCCGTACGGGGCCGAGTGGTACGGCTACTTCATGCGCCGCCTGGCAGAACGCCCGGCCAACCTGGCGTTCTTCCTCCGCGCCCTGGCCACCAGGAACTGACGGGCCGTCACAGCTTGCGGGCTCTGGCGGCGAGGACGATCGGGGTCGGCGCGCCCTGCTCGGTGAACCGGTCCAGGGCCAGCCCGGCCGCGCCGAAGGCGTTGAGCAGGGCCGGGAGCGGGAGGTGGGTGGCGCCGACCTTGTCGCGGACGCCCTGGCTGGTCCAGGACCGCTTGGTCCAGACGCCGTCGAGGTAGCCGGGGCGGAGCAGCACGGCCTCCGGATCGGCCCGGTCGGCGAAGCCGCCGCAGAAGCAGGGGTGCACCCCGAAAGTGCACGAAGACCCCGCCGGGGCGCAGCACCCGGGCCGCCTCGCGGAGCACCGCCGGGTAGTCGGGCAGGTCGGTGTGCACCATCATCGCGATGGCGGCCGGTACGGAGCCGTCCCGGAACGGCAGCCGGGCGGCGTCGGCGCGCGCAGTCGGCAGTCGGCCGCGGGCGTGCCGGAGCATGCCCGCGGAGAGGTCGATCCCGACCGGCTCCCAGCCCAGCCCGCGGACCCGGTCGGCGTGGACGCCGGTGCCGCAGCCGATCTCCAGGCAGGGGCCCGCGCCACGGCCGAGCAGGTCGTCGAGCAGCGCGCTGAGGCCGCGCGGATGCCCGTCGCCGACCGGGGCGGCGAGGAACTCCTGCTCGTACCAGTCCGCGATCCCGTCGTACGCCGCCGTTCCCGCAGCCATCACCGGCCCCCTCGTCCGTCGTCCCTCGTCCTGACGGTCCAACTGGCGCCGGGGGCGCGGAGGTTCCCGGTGCGGCGGGGTCAGAGGGACTTGGCGGCGGGTTTGACCATGCCGCGGGCGCTCTTGGCGTCGTGGTACTCCTCCAGGGCGGTCATCACCCACTCGCCGGACTGCATCCGCACCAGCTTGCAGACCAGGACGCCGGTGCGGGCCTCCGCGTGGGTGAGGTCGAAGCGGACCAGCTCGGCGTTGCTGCCGTCGTCGATCAGTCGGCAGTAGGCCTTGGCGACGTCGGTGAACCGCTGCCCGGAGAACGAGTTCACCATGAAGACCAGGCCGGTGACCTGCGGCGGCAGGCTCTGCAGATGGACGCTGATGACCTCGTCGTCGCCGTAGCCGGCGCCGGTGAGGTTGTCGCCGTGGTGCTGGATCGCGCCGTTGAAGGCCTGCAGGTGCATGAACCAGACCTTCTCCAGCTCCTTGCGGTTGCTGTCGAAGGCGATCACCGAGGCGTCCAGGTCGACCGCCCGGCCGCCGTAGGCGGGCTCCCAGCCGAGGCCCATCCGGACCGAGGAGAGGAACGGCCGCCCGTCCTTGACCAGGGAGACCGAGCCGCCCTTGGTGAGCGAGACCCGGCCCTTGTCCAGGGTCACCCGGCCCCCGGCGGACGGTGCGGCGGGCGGCGTCGGCGGGGCGTAGCCGGGGACCGGCTGCGGGGCCTGCGGGGCGGGGGAGGCGAGGTGCCAGTCCTCCGGCTCCTGCGCGGTGAACGGCATCGGCGCGGGCGGCGGGTAGCTCTGGGCCGGGGCGGCGACCGGCGCGGGCGCGGGGGTCCGGACCGGGGCCGGGGCCGGCTCGTCCTCGACGTCGATGCCGAAGTCGATGGCGATGCCCGCGAGCCCGTTGGCGTAGCCTTGGCCGACAGCGCGCAGCTTCCAGGCCCCGGCCCTGCGGTACAGCTCGACCACGATCAGCGCGGTCTCGCTGGTGAGCCGGGGCGGGGTGAAGGTGGCCAGCACGGCGCCGGTGGCGGCGTCGGTGACGGTCGCGGTGGGCTCGGCCCCGGCGAAGGTGGCGCGGCGGTCGTCGAGGCTGGCCGTGATCACGACCTTCTCGATGTCGCCGGGCACCCCGCCGGTGTCGACCGTGATCCCGGCCGGGCTGTAGCTGACGCCGGGCCCGCTGGGCGCGTTGAAGAAGATCAGGTCGTTGTCCGAGCGGACCTTCCCGGCCGCGGTGAGCAGCAGCGCGGACACGTCGAGCTGCTTGGCTGCGGCCACCGCGACGCTGACGCGGGCGCTGGTCAGCGGGGTGTTGCCGCCGGGCGTGAGGACTGCGGTCACGGTCGATCTCCCAAGAGCGGACGATGGCCGGATCTGCACCCGGACGCCTGTGCCCCCACCGTATCCGCAGCGGCCCGCGGAAGGGCCCGGTTGTCAGAAGGACTCCGGCTGGACGGTGGTGAAGGCGCCGCCCACGTAGGCGTGCTCGGGGCTGCCCGGGACCAGCTCGCCGTGCTCGGCGAGGACCTCGGCCGCGTACGCCTCGGAGTCGTCCTGCGGCTGGTAGCCGAGGGCGCGGGCGGAGGCCAGGTCCCACCAGCCGCGGGTGTTGGCCGAGGTGCCGTAGACCACGGTGTGGCCCACCCCGGGGGCGGTGAGCGCGGCGTGCACCAGCCGGGCGCAGTCGGCGGGGCTGAGCCAGGTCTCCAGCATCCGGGTGTTCTTCGGCCGGGCGAAGCAGGAGCCGATCCGGACCGAGACCGTCTCCACCCCGTACTTGTCGGCGTAGAGCGAGGCCAGTGCCTCGCCGAAGCACTTGGACACGCCGTAGAAGGTGTCCGGGCGGTAGGGGGTCAGGACCGGCAGCAGCTCTCCGTCCGGCCGCGGCTGCTCCGGCCGGGCGGCGAAGCCGACCGCGTGGTTGCTGCTGGCGAACACCACCCGGCGGACGCCCTCGGCCCGGACCGCCTCGTAGAGGTGGTACGCGCCCTCGATGTTGGCGGCGAGGATGTTGTCGAAGGTGTTCTCCAGCGAGAGCCCGCCGAGGTGGACCACCGCGTCGACGCCGCGGACCGCCTCGCGGACGGCGGCCCGGTCGGCCAGGTCCACCGCGAGCGCGTCGGGCGCGTCGGGGACCGGGACCAGGTCGCTGAGGCGCAGGGTGTAACCGTATCCGGGCAGGCTCTGCCGGAGGAAGCTGCCGACCCCTCCGGCGGCGCCGGTCAGGAGCACGTGCTTCGGGGTGGTCATCGGGGCGCCTCCGGGCTTCCGGCGTGCAGGGAAGAAGATTGAACAAGAATGTGGATCGTATTCACATATATGGCTAGCCTAGGAGTCGCTGCATCATGCAGTCAACAACCTCAGCAGCCCACCAGGGAGAACGACACATGCCGGACCGCGCCGCCCCGCCCCTCGCCGACCGGCTGAACGGCCTCCTCTTCTTCCCGGTCACCCCGTTCCGGCCGGACGGCTCGCTCGACCTGGACGCCCTGCGCACCCACGTCCGGACCGGGGTCGAGGGCGGCGCGGGCGCGGTCTTCGCCGCCTGCGGCACCGGCGAGTACCACGCCCTCGACCTGGACGAGTACGAGGCGGTGGTCGCCGCCGCGGTGGAGACCGCGGCCGGGCGGGTCCCGGTGGTCGCCGGGGTCGGCCACGGCACGGCACTGGCCAAGCAGTTCGCCCAGCGGGCCGGACGGGCCGGCGCGGACGGGCTGCTGGTGCTGCCGCCGTACCTGGTCACCGCCGACCAGGACGGGCTGCTCCGGCACTTCGCCGCGCTCGCGGCCTCCACCGACCTGGACCTGATCGTCTACCAGCGCGACAACGCCGTGCTCACCCCGGCGTCCGTGGTCAGGCTGTCGCAGCTGAAGCAGGTGATCGGGATCAAGGACGGCTGCGGCGACCTCGACCTGATGCAGCGGATCATCAGCGCGATGCGCACCGAGGCCCCGGGCCGCCGCTTCCTCTACTTCAACGGCCTGCCCACGGCCGAGCTGACCGGCCCGGCCTACCGGGGGATCGGGGTCACCCTCTACTCCTCTGCGGTCTACTGCTTCGCGCCGGACATCGCGCTGGCCTTCCACCGGGCGCTGCTGAGCGGCGACGACGCGGTGGTGAACGCGCTGCTCGACGGCTTCTACCGGCCGCTGGTGGAGCTGCGCAACCAGGGCCGCGGGTACGCGGTCTCGCTGGTCAAGGCGGGGGTGCGGCTGGAGGGGCTGGAGGTCGGCGGGGTCCGCCCGCCGCTGTCCGAGCCCGCGCCGCGGCACATCAAGGAACTGGCCGAGCTGATCGCCCGCGGGCGGGCACTGCTCGCCGACCGGGCCGCGGAGAAGTGAGAGCGGTGATCCCGGTGCGAAGCAGTGCCTTCCTCTACCCCTGGGACGTCCTGGGCGACCCGGACGCGCCCGCCCGGCTGGCCGACCTGGGCCTGGACGGCGTCACCCTCGCCTCCGCCTACCACAGCACCCGCGCGCTGACGCCGCGTCACCCGCGCACCCGGATCGTCACCGCGCCGTACGCCGCGGTCTACTACCCGGCCGCCGACGCGCACTGGGCCGGGCAGGCGCTGCGCCCGCACCCGCAGCGCTGGCTGGACTCCGCCGACCCCTGGGGCGAGGCGGCGGAGCAGCTGCGCGCGGCCGGGCTCGACGTCGCCAGCTGGGTCGTGCTCACCCACAACTCCCGCCTGGGCGGCGAGAACCCGGACAGCACGGTGCGCAACGCCTACGGCGACCGCTACCCCTGGGCGCTGTGCGCCGCCCGCCCCGAGGTGGTGGCGTACTGCGCCGCGCTGGCGGCCGAGGCGGGCGCGCGGCCCGGGGCGGTCGGCGCCGAGCTGGAGTCCTGCGGCTGGTACGGGATGGCGCACCTGCACGCCCACGACAAGATCGGCGGGGTGCCGCTGGACGGCGCGGCGCAGTACCTGATGTCGCTCTGCTTCTGCGACGTCTGCGCCGCGGGGTACGCGGCGGCGGGGGTGCCGGGGCCGGAGCTGGCGGCGGCGGTACGGGCGGCGCTGGCGCCGGTCTGGGCCGGGACCGCAGGGACCGCCGGGCGGAGCGGGGGCGAGCGGGCCGGGGGCGAGTGGGCCGGGGTGGAGGCGCTGTTCGGGAAGGACGCCGCCGCGCTGACCCTGACTTACCGTCAGCAGCGGGCCCGGGTGCTGCAGCGGGCCTGCGTCGAGGCGGTGCGCGCGGCGGCGGACCCGGGCTTCCGGGTGTTGCTGCACGCCGACCCGGCCTCGCACCGGGTCGGCGCCAACGTCGGCGTCGAGGCGGACTGGCTGCTGGCCGCGGACGGCGGCGGCGCGGACGGCCTGGTGCTGCCCTGCACCGGCTCCACCGCCGCGCTGGACGCCGCCCCGCGGGTCCCCGGCCGCACCCTGGCGGCGAATCTCACCGCGGTCACCGGCATGGGCGGCGACCCGTCCGCCCCGGTCCCGGCCGGGGCCGACGAGCTGCGGCTCTACCACGCGGGCCTGGCCTCGGACGCGGACCTGGCGGTGCTCCGGGCCCGACTGCGCTGAGGTGTTCCGGGCCCGGCCGGGGGCTACAGGTGCCGGGTGGCCAGGGTGAGCCGGTCGCGGGCGTCGAAGAGGGCGTCGCGGATCATCTGCTCCCGGCCCGGGGTCAGCCGGGCCACCGGCACCGAGCAGCTGACCGCGTCCCGGGCCGGGTTCCGGTACGGGATGGCGATGCCGAAGCAGCGCAGGCCCACCGTGTTCTCCTCGGCGTCGACCGAGTAGCCGCGCTCGCGGATCGCGTGCAGGTCCTCGATCAGCGCCTCGACGTCGGTGTGGCTGTGCTCGGTCAGCGGTTCCAGCCGGGCCGGGAGCAGCTTGCGCACCTCCTCGTCGGTGTAGGTGGCGAGCAGCGCCTTGCCCAGCGAGGTGGAGTGCGCGGGGAGCCTGCGGCCGACCCGGGTGAACGGCCGCAGGTAGTGCTGCGACTGCCGGGTGGCCAGGTAGATCACGTCGGCGCCGTCGAGCCGGGCCAGGTGGATGGTCTCGGTGGTGTCGTCGGCGAGCCGGTCCAGGGTGGCCTTGGCGGCGGCCACCACCTCGTCGCCGTCGATGTAGGAGGTGCCGACCAGCAGCGCGCGCACGCCGATGCCGTAGCGGGTGCCGGTGGACTCGGTCTCGACCCAGCCCAGCTCCACCAGGGTGCGCAGCAGCATGTAGAGGCTGCTCTTGGGGTAGCCCACGGCCTCCTGCACCTCGGCCAGGCTGTGCATGCCGGGGCGTCCGGCGAAGTACTCCAGCAGCTCCACGGTGCGGACCGCGGACTTGACCTGGGCGCCGCCGGCGTCGGCCGCGCCGGGGCGGGGGAGGGGCGAGCTCTGGGCCATCGGGTTGACCCCTTTTCTGTGGGAGACGTATGGTCGAAGAAGTTCAGTATATTGGACAGCGTTCAGCATACGGAATGCTTCTGCGGAAGCCCGCGGTCATGGAGGCCACCCCGGATGAACACCACCCCAGTGTGGAGCGTCGATGCCCGTACCGGAGCCAGGACGGCCCAGGTCACGGTCGAATCCACCACGGGAGGTGTCGATGATGCCGTACGCGCCGCGCACGCCGCGCACCCCGCCCTGGCCGACCGCACCCGGCGGGCCGCCTTCCTCCGTGCCGCCGCCGACCGGCTCGAAGCCCGCGGCGACGAGCTGATCGCCACCGCCGACGCGGAGACCGCGCTCGGCACCGGACGGCTCACCGGCGAGCTGGCCCGCACCAGCTACCAGCTGCGCGCCTTCGCCGAGGTGGTGGCCGAGGGCGCGTTCCTGGACGTGGTGGTCGACCACGCGGACCCGGCCGCCGCCCCTGCCCCGCGCCCCGACCTGCGCCGCTGGAAGGTGCCGGTGGGCGTGGTCGCGGTGTTCGCGGCCAGCAACTTCCCGTTCGCGTTCAGCGTCCCCGGCGGCGACACCGCCAGCGCGCTGGCGGCCGGCTGCGCGGTCGTGGTCAAGGC
Organism: Streptacidiphilus cavernicola; assembly: GCF_042510955.1. Classification (NCBI taxonomy): domain Bacteria; kingdom Bacillati; phylum Actinomycetota; class Actinomycetes; order Kitasatosporales; family Streptomycetaceae; genus Streptacidiphilus; species Streptacidiphilus cavernicola. Next base: position 140,720 of record NZ_JBHFAB010000020.1, on the reverse strand, counting down.
CCACCCGGACCACCCGGCCACCAGCGAGCTGGCCGCGACCGCGCTGCGCGAGGGCGCCGAGGCGGCCGGCCTGCCCGCGGACGTGGTCCGGCTGGTGCACGGGCGCCGGGCCGGGGTGGACCTGGTCCAGCACCCGCTGGTCAGCGCGGCCGGGTTTACCGGCTCCGTCGCGGGCGGCCGGGCCCTGTACGACCTGGCCGCCGCCCGTCCCGCCCCGATCCCGTTCCACGGCGAGCTGGGCAGCCTCAACCCGGTCCTGGTGACCGAGGCCGCCGCCGCGGCGCGGGCCGAGGAGATCGGCGCCGGTCTGGCCGGTTCGTTCACCCTGGGCATGGGTCAGTTCTGCACCAAGCCGGGCCTGGTCCTGGTGCCCGCGGGCGAGGCCGGGGACCGGCTGGAGAAGGCGCTCGCGGCCGGGGCGGACGCCGCCGCCTCCGGCGCGCTGCTGGACACCCGGATGCGGGACGGCTTCCTGGCCGGGTTCGCCGCCCGCGCCGCACTGCCCGGCGTCAGCGCGCCGGTGCGGGCGGGCGAGGACGGCCACGCGGTGCGCCCCGGCTATGTCAGCGTCCCGGCCGGGCTGCTGGCCGACGACGCGTACCGGGAGCTGCTCGACGAGTGCTTCGGGCCGGTCACCGTGGTGGTCCGCTACGCCGACCCGGCCGAGGCCGAGGCGGTGCTCGCCCGGCTCCCCGGCAACCTGACCGCCACCCTGCACGCCGAGCCCGGCGAGCCCGCCGCGGCCGAGCTGCTGGCCCGGCTCACCCCGCTGGCCGGGCGGGTCCTCTTCGGCGGCTGGCCGACCGGCGTCGCGGTCGCCCCGGCGATGCAGCACGGCGGCCCCTACCCGGCCACCACCAGCACCGGCACCTCCGTCGGCGGCGCCGCGATCGAACGCTGGCTGCGCCCGGTCGCCTACCAGGGCGTCCCGCAGGAACTGCTCCCGGCGGAGCTGCGGGACGGTGCCGCGGGCGTGCCCCGGCGGGTGGACGGCGTACTGGAGCGGTAGCCAGGACCGCCCGTGCCACCGAAGGGCCGCCGGAAGGACGGAAAGCAACCCCGGTCGGTGGTGGCGGTCAGGTGACGGACGGCGCGTGTCAGTGGCAGCATGATCCCCATGCCCGCACTGACTCGCGCCGAAGCCGTCGAACGCCGCCGCCTGCTGGACGTCCGCAGCAGCACCGTGGACCTGGACCTCACCCGCGGGGACGAGGTGTTCGGCTCGGTCACGGTGATCCGCTTCGCCTGCACCGCCCCCGGGGCCGACAGCTTCGTCGACGTCAAGCCGCGCACCCTGCTCCGCGCGGTGCTGAACGGCCGCGAGCTGGACCCGGCCGCGCTCGCCGACGGGCGGCTGCCGCTGGACGGCCTGGCCGCCGAGAACGAGCTGCTGGTCGAGGCCGAGATGGCCTACTCCCGCACCGGCGAGGGGATGCACCGCTTCACCGACCCGGTCGACGGCGAGGCCTACGTCTACTCGCAGGCCTTCCTGGACGACGGCCCGCGCATCTTCGCGAGCTTCGACCAGCCCGACCTCAAGGCCGCGTTCGAGGTCGGGGTGACCGCGCCGGAGGAGTGGACCGTGGTCGGCAACGGCCTGCCGGTCCGTCAGGAGGGCGGGCGCTGGGAGTTCGCGCCGACGCCGCCGATCAGCAGCTACCTGGTCGCGGTGGTGGCCGGGCCGCTGCACAGCGTGGTCTCCGAGCACGACGGCATCCCGCTCGGGCTGCACTGCCGCCGCTCGCTCGGCCCGCACCTGGACGCCGACGCCGAGGAGATCCTGGAGATCACCCGGCGCAGCTTCGACCACTACCACCGGGTGTTCGAGCAGCGCTTCCCGTTCGACTCCTACGACCAGTGCTTCGTCCCCGAGTTCAACGCCGGGGCGATGGAGAACCCCGGCTGCGTCACCTTCCGCGAGGAGTTCGTGTTCCGGTCGGCGGTGGCCAGCACCGAGCGCGAGGTGCGGGCGATCGTGGTCGCCCACGAGATGGCGCACATGTGGTTCGGCGACCTGGTCACCATGCGCTGGTGGGACGACCTGTGGCTGAACGAGTCCTTCGCCGAGTACCTCGCCTACCAGGTGGTCTCCGAGTCCACCCGGTTCAGCGGCGCCTGGACCGGCTACACCGCCGGGCGCAAGCCCTGGGGCTGCGAGGCCGACCAGCGCCCGTCCACCCACCCGGTCGCCCCGGAGTCGGTCGAGGACACCGCGCAGGCGCTGCAGAACTTCGACGGCATCAGCTACTCCAAGGGCGCCTCGGCGCTGCGCCAGCTGGTCGCCTGGCTCGGCGAGGAGGCCTTCTACAAGGGCGTCAACGCCCACTTCCAGAAGCACGCGCACGGCAACGCCACCCTGGCCGACCTGCTGGAGGCGCTGGCCGCGGCCAGCGGCCGGGACGTGCACAGCTGGGCCGAGCGCTGGCTGCGCACCACCGGCATGGACACCCTGCGGGTCGACGGCGAGCTGATCCGGCAGACCTCGGCCGACGGCGAGCTGCGCCCCCACCTGATCACCGCCGCGGCGTACGAGCGCTCGCCGCAGGGGCAGCTGCTGCTGCGCGGGCGGCGTCCGTTCGACCTCACCGCGACCGGCGAGCACCCGTTCGAGCAGCCCGGCGGGGGCGACTCCGACCTGCTGCTGCTCAATGACACCGACCTGGGCTTCGTCAAGATCGGCTTCGATGAGCGCTCCTGGCAGACCGTCCGGGAGTCGCTCGGCGCGATCCCGGACGAGCAGGCCAGGGCGGTGGTCTGGAACGCGGCCAGGGACCTGGTCAGGGACGGCGAGCTGAGCCCGGTCGAGTACCTGGACCTGGTCGCCGTGCACCTGCCCGGCGAGGGCTCGGTGCACCTGGTGCAGGCGGTGCTCGGCTTCGCCCGGAGCGTGGTGGCGGACGAGTACCTGACGCCGGATCAGCGGCCGGCCGGTCTCGCGCTGCTGGCCGGGGTCGCCAGGGACCTGGTCCGGCGGACCGAGGGCGGCCCGGACGAGAGCGGGCTGCGGCTGGTCGCGGTGCGCGCGCTGATCGCCGCGTCGTCCACCCCGGCGGAGATCGCGGTGCTGCAGTCCTGGCGCGAGGAGGGCGGCGTCCCCGGCGGCCCGCAGCTGGACCAGGAGCTGAGCTGGGCGCTGCTGCTGCGGCTGTGCGTGCTCGGCGCGGCCGGGGCGGACCAGATCGCCGCCGAGCTGGAGCGCGACCCCAGCGCGGTCGGCCAGGAGGGCGCGGCCCGGTGCGGCGCCGCGCTGCCGGACCAGGCGGCCAAGGACGCGGCCTGGGCCGCGCTGTTCGAGAGCGACCTCTCCAACTACCTGATCGCGGCCACCGCCCAGGGCTTCTGGCAGCCGGAGCAGGCCGAGCTGCTGGGCGACCGTCCGCAGCGCTACTTCGCCGCGGTGGTCGCGGCGGCGGAGCGGCGCGGGCCGGCCGTCGGCCGGCTGTTGGGCCTGCACGGCTTCCCGGCCCACGACGCCACCGAGGCGACCGTGCGGGCCGCGGAGCAGTGCCTGGCCAGGACCGACCTGACCCCGGCGCTGCGCCGCGCCCTGGCCGACCGCCTGGACGACCTGCGCCGCGCGGTCGCCGCGCGCGCGGCGGGCGCCGCGTGAACGCGGTGGCGCGGGTCGCTACCGGGGCCGGGGGAGTCGTCGGGCCGCGCGTCGGGCGGTGGGCGGCGTGAGCGGGGGGTCCGGTACGGAGGTGCTGCATGTGCGGGGGCGGGTGCTGGTCGGGCCGGAGGAGGTGCGGGACGAGCTGTGGGTGGTCGGCGGGCGGGTGACGTTCGACCGGCCGGTCGGCCCGGCCGAGGTGCGGACCGTGACCGGATGGGCGCTCCCCGGCCTGGTGGACGCGCACTGCCACGTCGGGCTGGACGCGCACGGCCCGGTGGACGCCGCGGCCAGCGAGAAGCAGGCGCTGGCCGACCGCGACGCGGGCGCCCTGCTGCTCCGCGACGCGGGCTCGCCGTCCGACACCCGCTGGGTGGACGACCGGGACGACCTGCCCCGGATCATCAGGGCCGGACGGCACATCGCCCGCACCCGCCGCTACATCCGCAACTACGCCCATGAGATCGAGCCCGGCGACCTCGCCGCCCACGTCCGGCAGGAGGCCCGCCGCGGCGACGGCTGGGTGAAGCTGGTGGGCGACTGGATCGACCGGGACACCGGCGACCTCGGCCCCTGCTGGCCGCGCTGGGCGCTGGACGAGGCGATGGCCGCCGCGCACGCCGAGGGCGCGCGGGTCACCGCGCACGTCTTCGGCGAGGAGTCGCTGGCGGACCTGGTCGAGGCCGGGATCGACTGCGTCGAGCACGCCACCGGGCTCACCGAGGAGACCGTCCCGCTGTTCGCTGCGCGCGGGGTGGCGATCGTGCCGACCCTGGTCAACATCGCCACCTTCCCCTCGATCGCGGCCGGGGGCGAGGCCAAGTTCCCGGACTACGCCCGGCACATGAGGGAGCTTCACCGCCGCCGCTACGACACCGTCGCGGCGGCGTACCAGGCGGGCGTCCCGGTCTTCGTCGGCACCGACGCGGGCGGCTCGCTGCCGCACGGCCTGGTCGCCGCGGAGGTCGCCGAGCTGGTCAGGGCCGGTCTCCCGGCGCCGGTCGCGCTGTCGGCGGCGACCTGGGCGGCGCGGGAGTGGCTCGGACGTCCGGGCCTGGTCGAGGGCGCCTCGGCCGACCTGGTGGTCTACGCCGAGGACCCGCGCGCGGACGTCCGGGTGCTCGCCGACCCGCGGCAGGTGCTGCTACGCGGTGCGGTGGTGGCGTAGCGAGCGGAGCCAGGCGGTCGGGCTCCACGGAGCGCCGCGGCCCCGGGTCAGCGGGTAGCAGAGCAGGCCCAGCAGCACGGCGGTGAAGTGGCCGACGTCGGTGAAGGTCCGGCCGTGCCACAGCGCCGAGCCGTACCAGAGCAGCAGCACCGCCAGGTAGATCCAGCGCCAGGGCGCGGCCAACCGGTAGACCAGCACTGCCTGGACCCCGGCCAGCGCGTAACTGACGCCCACGTCAAGGGTGTTGACGGCGGATTCGGGGGCGTTGCCGTGCCGGATCGCCCAGTAGAGCACGCCCTCGCTCAGGTAGGTGGCGCCGACGTGCGCGAACGCCAGCACGCCGAGCCAGCGCCAGGTGCCGAGCCAGCGCTCGGCCGGGGCGTGGAACAGGTTGTAGAGCACGAAGTAGCCGAGCCAGCCGCCGCCGTCCAGCCAGAAGGCGCTGGCGACCAGGACCCGGACCGGCCGGGTGGACAGCTCGTGCAGGTTGGTGGAGCGCTGGCGCAGGAACTCGTCCTGGAAGGCCGGGTTCATGTGGTTGATCACATGGGTGGTGACGGCCAGCGCCAGCAGCCAGAGGAAGGTCCCCGGCGCGCTCCGGACGTACTCCCACAGCGCCTTCCCGGCGGTCGCCGCCAGGCGGAGCAGCCGCGAGCGCGGGGGCGGCGGTGCGGAGGACACGTCCATAGGGCGATTCTGTACCGCTATGGGTGGATTGTCGCGGACGGTGCGACGGACGGGGCCGTTAGAGTGACGCCATGGCTGCGCGTCCTCTGAGTGAGATCGTCGAATCCGGTTGGGCGAAGGCCCTGGAGCCCGTGGCGGGGCAGGTCGCCGCCATGGGGGACTTCCTGCGGGCGGAGGTCGCCGCCGGGCGGACCTACCTGCCGGCCGGGGCGAACGTGCTGCGGGCGTTCCAGCAGCCGTTCGACCAGGTGAAGGTGCTGATCGTCGGTCAGGACCCGTACCCCACGCCCGGTCACGCGGTGGGGCTGAGCTTCTCGGTCGCGCCGGAGGTGCGGCCGCTGCCGGGGAGCCTGCTGAACATCTTCCAGGAGTACCAGCAGGATCTGGGCCTGCCCGCGCCGTCCAACGGGGATCTGACGCCGTGGACGGAGCAGGGGGTGCTGCTGCTGAACCGGGCGCTGACCACGGCGCCGAGGCAGCCCGCCGCGCACCGCGGCAAGGGCTGGGAGGCGGTCACCGAGCAGGCGATCCGGGCCCTGGTGGCGCGCGGCCCCGCGCTGGTCGCGATCCTCTGGGGCCGGGACGCCCGGAACTGCCGCCCGCTGCTGGGACCCGCCCCCTGCCTGGAGTCGGCGCACCCGAGCCCGATGTCGGCAGACCGCGGCTTCTTCGGCTCTCGCCCCTTCAGCCGGGCCAACGACCTCCTGCGCCAGCAGGGCGCCGAACCGATCGACTGGCGGCTGCCGTAGCGCCGTCAGGCGTAGACCTTGGCCTGGAGGCGGTAGAGCTCCGCGTAGAGGCCGTCGGCGGCGGCCAGTTGTGCGTGGGTGCCCGCTTCCGAGACGCGGCCTCGTTCCAGCACCACGATCAGGTCGGCCATCCGCACGGTGGAGAAGCGGTGCGAGACCAGGACGGTGACCGCGCCGGTCTCCGTGCGGGCGTCGGCGACGAGGTCGGCGAAGCGCTCGAAGAGGGCGTGTTCGGCGGTGGCGTCCAGGGCTGAGGCGGGTTCGTCCAGGGCGACCAGCAGCGGGCTCCGCCGGAGCAGGGTGCGGGCCAGGCCCAGCTTCTGCCACTGGCCGCCGGAGAGCTCGGCGCCGTCGCCGTAGCCGCGGCCGAGCAGGCCGTCCAGCCCGCCGCTGACCCTGTCCAGGACCGGACCCGCCTCGGCGGCCTCCAGGGCCTGGTGCAGGGCCCGGTCGTCGTCGATCCGGTCGAGGTCGCCGATGCCGGTGTTGTCCCGCAGCCGCAGTTCCAGCCGGGCGAAGTCCTGGAACAGGGTGGAGACCCTGCGCTGCCAGTCGGCGGGCGTGGCCGCGGCGAGGTCGGCGCCGTCCACCAGGATGCGTCCCGAGGTCGGCCGGTACAGCCCGCACAGCAGCTTCAGCAGGGTGCTCTTCCCCGCGCCGTTCTCGCCGACCACGGCGAGCGCGGTGCCCGCGGGGATGTCCAGGGTGACGTCGTCGAGGATGCGGCGGTCGCTGTCCGGGTAGCTGAAGCTGACGTGCTCCAGGCGGATGCCCTGGGTCAGGACCACGGGCAGGTCGGACGGCCCGGGGTCGGTCCCGGTGGAGGCCGGGCCGGTGCCCGTGGCGGCCAGGGTGCGCAGGGTGCGGATGCGCCGCATGGTGTGACCGGCGTCCTGAAGGATCGTCAGCAGCCCCAGTGCCGTGGCTACTTGGAGCGAAACCTGGGCGGCCAGGGCGATCACCAGGATGACGTCGCCCAGCCCCGCGCCGCCGTGCAGGGCCTGTTGCACGACCAGGTAGATCGCGCCGCCGTAGGCCGCGGCGAAGGCGAACTGCCCGGCCGCCCGCAGCAGCGCGGCGCGGCCCTGGGCCCGGCCCAGGGCGCGGCTGGTGGCGGCCCAGTCGGACCGGTGCCGGTCGATCAGCACGGCTTCGGCGCCGGAGAGCCGGATCTCCTTGACCGAGGCCTGTGTCGTGGCGGTCTCCAGCAGATGGCGCCCCAGCCGGATCCGCGGGGCGGCCTCCTCCCTGGCGCGGTCCACCAGGCGCTGGGCGCGGTTGCCGGCCAGCACCGGGACGGCTCCGACCAGGGGGAGCAGCAGCAGCCACGGGTTGAGGGCGCCGAGCAGCACCGTGGTCAGACCCATCTGCAGGGCCAGGCCGCCGGTCTGCAGCACCGCTTCGAGCGAGGCCCGGGTGCGCGGCAGCTCCTCGCGGACCAGGGCCAGGGTGTCGGCGTAGCCGGGGGTGTCCAGCTGTTCCAGGCTGCCCGCGCCGTGGGTGAGCGAGATCAGGTCGTTCTGGAGCTCCACCTCGCAGAGGTCGCCCAGCTCGAAGTAGGAAAGATGGGCGAAGTGGTTCATCATCAGCTCGAAGACCAGCAGCGCCGCGGTCGCCAGGGCCAGCCGGACGGCGGCGCCCAGCTGGTGCTGGATCGCGGCGGTGGTCAGCGACTTGAGGCAGAGCGCGATGAGCGGGGTGGACAGGAAGCCCGCGGCGATCATCGCCGCGGCCCGCGCCAGGCGGGCCGGGTCGCTGCGCAGGGCCAGCCGGAGCAGGTGCCGCACGGCCAGGATCGTGGTGGTCATCGGGCTGCTCCCTGGACGCTCGGCCGGGCTGCTCCGGTGCTCGGCTCGGCGCCGGTCCGGTCGTGGGTGAAGCGTTCGGCCTGGATGCGGAAGAGTTCGGCGTAGCGCCCGTCGCGGGCCATCAGCTGCTCGTGAGTTCCGGCCTCGGCCACCCTGCCGTCGGCGAGGACGACGATCCGGTCGGCACGCCGCACGCTGGAGAAGCGGTGCGCGATGATCACGCTGGTCACGCCCTGGGTCATCTCCAGGAAGCGTTCGAAGAACGCGGCTTCGGCGCGGACGTCGAGTTGCGCGGTGGGCTCGTCGAGGACCAGCAGCGAGGCGCCGGACTGCAGTGCCAGCAGGGCCCTGGCCAGGGCGATGCGCTGCCACTGCCCGCCGGAGAGGTCGGTGCCGCCCTGGTACTGGGCGCTGAGGACGGTGTCCAGGCCGTGCGGGAGGCCGTCGACCACCTCCAGCGCGCCCGCGCGCTCCGCGGCGGCGCGCAGTTCGGGGCGCCGGCCGAGGAACTCGGGGCGGCCGAGGCCGATGTTCTCGGCGGCGGTGAGGTGGAAGCGGGTGAAGTCCTGGAAGATCACCGCGATCCGGCGGTGCCAGCGCCGGGGTGCGATCCCGGCGAGGTCGGCGCCGCCCGCGATGATCCGGCCGCTGGTCGGCTCGTGCAGCTTGACCAGGAGTTTGACCAGGGTGGTCTTGCCCGCGCCGTTGAGGCCGACGATCGCGGTCGAGGTGCCCGGCGCGAGTTCGAGATCGAGCCCGTCGAGCACGGCGGGCCCGTGCTCGTGGTAGCGGAAGCCGACCCCCTCGAAGCGGATCGGTCCGACCGGTTCGATCGCGTCGTCGTCAGCTCCGTGCTCAGCTGCGGTGCCGCCACTGCTGCTGCGGCTGTCGGCGGAGCCGTGCTCCGCGGCGGTCAGTTCCAGTCGGCGCAGTGCGTCGTAGCCGGCCAGCCCGTACAGGGTCTGCATGTCGCTCTCGGGAAAGAACACCCCGAAGCGCATGGGGATCAGCACCGCCTGCAGCGCGGCCGAGAGTTGGAGCAGGGACAGGGTCCCGTGCGCGCCCTGCTCGGCCAGTGCGGTCAGCGCCGTGGCCCCGCCGACCAGGCCGAGTACGGCCAGGGCGATGAAGGGCCGGAAGAGCAGCCTGCGGCGGACCGCCCAGAGCGGTTCCAGGTAGCCGCGGGCCTCGGTCCCGTGCCGTCGGCGCAGCCAGGGGACCAGGCCCAGCACCCGTGCCTCCTTGGCCAGCGCGGCACTGGTGGCGGTGCGGCGCAGGTAGGAGAGCCGCCGCCGCGGCGCGGCGAGTGCGGCGCGGGCCGTGCCGAAGCGGCCGAGCGAGCCGCGCTGCCCGAATCTGATCACGATGGCCGTCGCGGCCACCAGCAGCCCGGGGAGCGGGCCGAGGACCAGGGTCACCATGAGTGAAGCGCCCAGCAGTTGGGTGTAGCGGGCGAGCAGGGCCAGCGTCCCGGCGGCGGCGTCGCCGGGGGTGGGGACCACGCGCTCGAAGCCGCTGCGGGCGTCCGACAGCACGTCCAGCAGTTCCTGGCGCTCCAGTTGGGCCACCGGGAGGTCGCGCAGGGCGCAGGTCATCAGCCGGGTGATGCAGCCGCCGTCGACCTGACGGCCCACCAGTTCGCCCAGTACGGACTGGAACGGCGCGAGCAGCTGCTGCAGCACGAAGGCCGCTGCGGCCAGCAGCAGCGCCACTCCCAGCGGCCCGGTCATCCCGTGTCGGCCCGGGGACGACATGGCGTCAGGAATGGTCGAGACGAGCTGGCTGGTGGCGAGGATGAAGGCGACCGGGAGCAGGCCGATGCCGAGTTGGAGCGCGACGGTCAGCGCCACCAGCCCGGTGTCGGCGTGTCCGAGCAGTCGGCCGGCGGCCAGCCACCGGTCGGCGCGGCGCCGGAGGGTGCCGCCGCCCGGGGCGGGCGTCGTCGATGGCACAGCTGGGTCTCCTCGGAGTACGTGCGTCGAAAGTGCGTCAGAGTGCTTTGCGCCGGAGGGCGTTGCGTCGAAGTGCGTGCGTCGCAGGCGGTGGCGCGCTCGACCCGGGACGCCGCTGTCCTCGGGGAGGCTCGCCGCCCGAGTGTGGCCTAGACCAGTTAGCACGTCAAGGATTCACCGTGCCGTCATCCGCTAGGACTGGACAATGCGGCGGATATTTGCTCCACCAACCGAGTTGGTCTAGACAATCCCCGTCGGCAGTGGCTAACGTTCCGGTCCGGGCCGGGTCGGACAAACATTCCTGCCGTGCCCGAATTCCGCCGTTCGCGCCTCTCGGGGGTGGCGCGCAGCGATACCGCACCGATGCCGCTGCCGGTTCCTGCTCCGCGGCGTGCCCTGGCACCCTTCCGTGCCGGCCGCCGCAGCCCCTGTGCATCCGTCCGCTCGCCGCGTCGCCGCCGTGCGCCGCTCTGACGTGAGGAATCCGGCACATGCAGCACCTCGCTGCCCGCACGCTGACGTTCCAGGGATCCCGTTCCGCCGCAGCCCCCATGACGTGGGGTCAGCGCGCGATCTGGAAGTCCATCCGCTGGCTGGGCGACGACGCGCACTACTTCAACATCCGCCGGATCGAGCCGGTCCCGGCCGATCTGGACAGCGGGCAGGTCGAGGCAGCCCTCAGCGCGCTCCTGTGCCGCCACGAGGCCCTGCGCACCCGCTTCCTGGAGACCCAGGACGGCTGGACCCAGCAGGTCGCGGCCGAGGGCACGCTGCTCCTCGACCGGGTCGAGGCAGGCCCCGGCGGCGGTGCGGAGGCCGCTGACCGGCTGGCCCGCGAGCTGGTGGGCCGGACCTTCCGCCACGCCGAGGAATGGCCCTTCCGCTGCGCACTGGTGCTGGAGGACGGGCGGCCCGCCCACCTGGTGCTGGTGTTCTCCCATCTGGGGGTCGACTTCTGGGGGGTACGCGAACTTGAGAGCGACCTGCGGGAGTTGTTCGCAGGCAAGGAATCGCCCGCTCCGTCCTGGCAGCCGTTGGACCAGGCACTCTTCGAGACCGAGGGCCCGGGGGCGGCCCGCGGCGCCGCCTCGGTGGAGTACTGGCGGCGCACCCTGCGGGCGGTTCCGGCCTCCCTGTTCCGTCCGGTGGACGACCAGGGCCGGCCCGAGCGCTTCGTCCGGCTGGGCATGGACTCCCCGGCCACCGCCGTGGCCGCCACCGTGCTGGCCGAACGCTGCCAGGTCAGCACCGGCACCGTGCTGCTGGCCGCGACCGCGGCCGTGCTCGGCGCGCACACCGGCCACAGCACGGTCGCGCTGCAGCTGATCGCGGTCAACCGGCACGACGAGCGCAGCCGCCGGCTGGTCGCGGCCATGGCCGAGAACGCGCTGTTCGCCCTGGACGTCGCGGACGGCTCCTTCGAACAGACCGTCCGCCGCGCCTTCCTGGCCGGGATGAACGCCTACCGGCACGCCCAGTACGACCCGTCGGCCGTCGACGTGGTCCTGGACGAGGCGCGCGAACGCAGCGGCGGCACGCTCGACCTCGGCTACTTCTTCAACGACAAGCGGATGCACGACCGCTGGGAGGACCTGCCGGCCGGCCGGGAGCCGGACGCGCTGCGCGCGCTCACCGGCCGCACCGAGATCTCCTTCGTGGGCGCCTGGGAGCGCCAGGACGCCGCCTTCTTCGTGCACACCACCTACGCGCCCGACACCTGCCTGCTCTACCTGATGGCCGACACCGAGCTGATCGCCCGCGCCGACATCGAACGCCTGCTGCGGGCCTTCGAGACGCTGCTGGTCGAGGCCGCCGCGGGCACCGAGAACACCCCTGGGGAGAACGCACCATGACCACCGCCGCCACCGTCTGGGACGACGAAGTCGCCACCGCCGTCACCCGGCTCACCGCAGCCGCCGAGAACGACTACTACAACCCGTACCAGACCTTCGACTGGCCCGAGCGCATCCCCGAGGGCGCGCTGTGGATGAGCGAGGACCTGATGACGGTGCACGGCACCGCTGCCGCCGCCGAGCTGGACCGCGAGCAGTACCTCGCCCTGTCCAAGTGGGAGAGCATCAACTTCTACAGCCTCAACGTGCACGGCATCCGCGAGCTGATGCAGGAGGTGGTCCAGCGCATCCACGCGCCCGGATACGAGATCCCCACCCCGTTCTTCCACCACTTCCTGGGCGAGGAGAACGAGCACATGTGGTTCTTCGCCGAGTTCTGCCTGCGCTACGGCGGCAAGCTGTTCGCCAACCGGGCCATGGCCTTCCCGCAGGAGAGCCACTCCGCGCTGCTGGACAACTTCATCGTCTTCAGCCGGATCCTGGTCTTCGAGCAGATCGTCGACCACTTCAACAGCAGGATGGCCGCGGACGCCGCCCTCCCCGAGACCATCAGGGCCATCAACCGGGTGCACCACCAGGACGAGTCCCGGCACATCGCCTTCGGCGCGCAACTGGTCCGGGCGCTGTGGGTGCGGCTGCGCGAGGCCGGCGACGAACGGGAGCTGGACCTGGCCCGCCAGTACGTGCGGAAGTACATCGCCAGCTCGATCCAGCAGCTCTACAGCGTCGACGCCTACCGCGACGCCGGCATCCCGGACCCGTTCGGCTTCCGGAGCAGGGTCCTGGCCGACCCGGCCCGGCGTGCCGCCCATGACGCGGTGACCGCCCGCACCGACGCCTTCTACCGCCGGATCGGGGTCTTCGAGCAGTCCCCGGCCTGACCTCTCGTCAGCCCCGACCTGACTTTCGGTCAGCTCCGGGCCTGACCCCGTCCGCTTCCCGCCTCCCTCCCAGAGAACCAGGTCACCCCATGGCACCGCGCACCGCCCCCGCCGCCCCGCCCGGCACCGTCCCCACCCTGCAGGACCCCGGGCCGGGCCTGGTCGTCCTCGACCCGCCGCGGGCCGCACTGCTGCTGGAACTCGACAGCCTGTTCACCGACCTGGCCGCCGAACTCGACGCCCCCGGGGTGGTCGGCCCGCCGCTGCTGCCGGCCGAGGGGCTGGCCCGGCTGGACTACTTCCGCAACTTCCCGCACCTCGGCGTGGCCGCCGCCCGCTTCCCGGACCAGGCCGTCGAGGCACTGGCCGCGGGCCGGCCGGTGGCGGAGCAGCCGGTCAGCCCGACCGGCTACCTGCTGCCCTCGGCGACCTGCTACGGACTGCTGCTCTCGCTGGCCGGGCAGGACGTCGGTCCGGAACTGAGGCTGACCGCCGTCGGCCGCTGCTTCCGCAACGAGGACCACTACGACGGGCTGCGCCGGCTGTGGGGCTTCCACATGCGCGAGGTCGTCTACTTCGGCACGGCCGAGGGCGCCCGCGAACACCTGGCGCGCTCCAAGGAGTTCATCGAGACCTTGGCGTCGCGACTCGGCGTGGAGCTGTCCTACCAGCCGGCCAACGACCCGTTCTTCGACAAGAGCGGCTCACGGGCCAAGCTGATGGCCCTCGACCCGGTCAAGTACGAGTTCGTGGCCACCGACGGCACCGCGATCGCGTCGGTCAACCGGCACCGCAACTTCTTCGGCGAGCGGCTCGGCATCACCAGCGAGGGCGCGGTCGCGCACAGCAGCTGCACGGCCTTCGGCGTCGAACGCTGGGTGCACGCCATGGTGCTGGCCCACGGCACGGCGCAGGACGCGCTCCGGCAGGTCCGCGATGTCCGCGGCTGAGACACCGCACCGGCCGGAGGGCGCTGCGGCGGCCTGGTCCGGCCCGGCCGCCGCAGCGCGGGCCGCCGCCGAGCGCGGCGCGGCGGCCCTGGGCGTCGACTTCCCGCTGGTGCAGGCGGGCATGGGCGGCGTCGCCGGACCGGAACTCGCGGCGGCGGTCGCCGACAGCGGAGCGCTCGGCACCGTCGCCCTCTACAAGAGCGACTCCGACCAGAGCGCCGCGCTGGTGGCGGACACCGCCGCGCGCACCCGGCGCGGCTTCGGCGTCAACGTCATCCCCGAGGTCGCCGGACGGCTGCTCGCCGACCAGATCGGCGCGCTGCTGGTGACCGCGGACCGTCCACTGGTGCTGAACAGCTACGGGATGCTGCCCGAGCGGGAGGCGGTGCGGGTGCTGGCCGCCGGGCACCGGCTGCTGATCCAGGTCGGCAGCGCCGCTGAGGCGGCCGACGCCGCGGCGCTGGGCGCTCACGCGATCGCGCTGCAGGGCGTCGAGGCCGGCGGGCACCACCTGGGCAAGCTGACCACCCGTCAGCTGCTCGGCCGGTGTGGCGCTGCCCCGGCCCCGCCCCTGCTGGTCGCGGGTGCGGTGGCCGGCGGAGCCGACCTCTTCGACGCGATGCTGCTCGGCGCCTGCGGGGCCGTCTGCGGCACGCCGTTCGTCGCCACCGCCGAGTCCTCGGCGCACCCCGACTACAAGGCCGCACTGGTGCGGGCGGAGGGCGGCGACACCGTCGTCACCGACCGCTTCTCGATCGGCTGGCCCGGCCGCCCGCACCGGGTGCTGCGCGGCGCGGTCACCGACGCGCCGCAGCCGCTGCCCGCCACGCTGATCGCCTGGACCAGCGTGATGGGCGCCCGCCGCCCGGTGCCGCGCGGTTCCGCCGCCGCGCCCACCGCGGAGGCGGAGGGCCAGGTCGAACAGATGGCCCAGTACGCGGGACTGGGCTGCGGCGCACTGCGCGCGGTCCGTCCGGCCGCGGCCGTGGTCGCCGCGTTCCGTGACGAGTTCGCCGCCGCCTGCGGGTCGCCGAGCCCGGACGCCGTCGCCACCGGGGCGCCGCGATGAGCGGGCCGCGGCTGCGCGCCGCGCTGGAGGGCCTGGCTGACGCCGTCCCCGACACCCCGGGCCGTCCCCGGGTCGGCCTCGACCTGGTCCACATCCCCCGGGTGCGACGGCTCGCCGAGCAGCACGGACCGCGCTGGCTGGCCGACCACTTCACCACCCGGGAACGGGCCGAACTGGCGGTCGTCCGCGGCGGCGGGTACGCCACCATGGCCGGCCGCCTGGCCGCGAAGGAGGCCTTCATCAAACTCCTCGCCCCGTCCGGCCCGCTGGTGCTGACCGGAGACGTGGAGGTGCTGCGCGGCCCCGGCGGAGCGCCGCTGGTCCGCCCCCGGGGCAGCGCCCTGCGTCAACTGCGTTCCAGCGGCGTCGAGTCGTGGTCGGTGAGCATCACCCACGAGGGGGAGTGGGCCGCGGCCATCGCGGTCGGCTGCGGTTCGCTCCCCGACCCGGCGTCCACCTCGGCGTCCGCCGACACCCCTGCCTGTCCCACCCCTGACCGTCCGTCTACACCCCTGGAGCAGCCGTGAAGCAGATCGCCGAGTGGATTCGGACCAAGAACCCCGAGCTCGACCGGGAGCCGGGCCTCCAGGAGGATCTGATCGAGGCCCGCCTCATCGACTCGCTGGACTTCCTGGAGTTCATCTACCTGCTGGAGAGCTTCTCGGGACGGCCGATCGACCTGGGGGAGGTCAGCGTGGACGACTTCCGCACCCTGGAGCGCATCGAGCACCGGTTCCTCACCCCCGCGGCCGGAGCCGGGTCGTGACCACTGCTCCACCGGCCGCCGCTGCCGTCAGATTCGGCAGCTGCGACGCCGAACGCCGCTGGCGTCCGTCCGGGCTGGCGCAGCTGCCCGCCCTGCGCGACCCGCGCTCCGAGCAGCTGCTGCGCGGGATGGACGAACTGCAGGCCGTGCTCTGCGGCCCGGACGACGTGCTGCTCACCCACCGCCGACCGGCCGCCGTCTTCGGCGAGATGATGCGGGCCGCGGGTTTCGGCGCACGGCACCTGGTGGTCCCCGGAGACCCCGGACTCCCGGTCGAGGACCGGCTTGCCGCCGACGGTCCGCGCGGTCTGGAGGGGCTGGCGGGGCTGGAGGACCTGGAGGGGCTGGCGGCCGAACCGTACGCCGTGCTCCCCGGGACGGCCGCGGCCGTCGAACGGCTGGGGCTGCTGGGCGCCGCCCTGCCGGAGCTGGAAGCGGTACGGACCGTCAACTCCAAGACCTGGTCGACCCGGCTGGGTCTGCCCGGCTCCGGCCAGGTGGTCACCTCGCTGGACGGGCTGCGGCAGGCGGCGGGCGACCGGTGCGTGGTCAAGGACCCCTACGGAGTGTCCGGCCAGGGCAACATCGTGGTGGACTCGCCGACCCGGCTGGCCATGGTCGAACGCGCCCTGGGCCGCTGCCCCGAGGACCGGATCGAGCTGGTGGTCCAGCCGCTGTTCGAGCCCGCCGCCGACTTCGCCGCGCACCTGACCGTCGGACCGGACGGTGAGGTGGTCTGGCACGGCATCCGTCAGATCGTCAACGAGGGCCACGCCTACCGCGGTTCGACCGCGCCCGAGCCGGGGCTGCTGCGGCAGTTGGACCGCGCGTCCTACCGCGAGTGCGTGGAGGGCGTGGCTCGGGCGGCGGCGGAGGAGGGGTACCGCGGGCCGCTGAGCGTCGATTCGATGACCACGACCGCGGGGGAGCTGATCCCGGTCCTGGAGGTCAACGCCCGGCTCTCGCCCGGACTGATCGCCCAGCGGCTGGGCGTCCGGCTCCGGCTGGCGTCGGTCCGGGTCGGCGCAGAGGACTGCTTCGACCGGCTGGTCGACCGGCTCGACCGCACCGACCGGCTGGCCACCGGGGGCCGCGACGGCATCCTGCCGCTGGCGGCGAGCACGCTGGCCCCGCCCCGAGGCTGGCTGTTCTACGCCGTCTTCGGCGAGGCCGACCCCGAGCTGGGCGAGATCACCGAACTGCTGGCCGCGCAGTGACGGCTGACGCGTAGTAAGAACAGATCGACACCGCGGTGAGAGCCGACGCGCGAGTGAACGACGACAAGGAGCACAGCATGGCGGGAACCGGTTACGACCGGCAGGCGGCCGAGGACTACCGCGCGGCCAGGGAGGTCCCCAGGGACGGCCTCGATGCCTGGCGTGCCGCCGTGGCCGAGGCGGTGCCGCTGGCGCCGGGGATGACCCTGCTGGACGTCGGCGCGGGCACGGGGGCCTTCGCCGACGCGTTCCACGCCTGGTTCGGCGTCACCGTGCTGGCGGTGGAGCCGGCCGAGGCGATGCGCGCGCTGATCCCCGCCTCCGCCGCGATCCACGCCCTCGACGGCCGCGCCGAGGCCCTTCCCGTTCCGGACGGCTGCGCGGACGCGGCCTGGCTCGGATCGGTCCTGCACCACATCGGCGACCTGGCGGCGGCGGCCCGCGAACTGCGCCGGGCGCTGAAGCCGGGCGCCCCGGTGCTGATCCGCAACGCCTTCCCCGGCCGCTGCGACCGTGACCTGCGGGTGCGGTTCTTCCCCGAGACCGCGCGGACGATCGACGGCTACCTGGGCGTGGACCAGGTCTGCGCGGTCTTCGCCGAGGCGGGCTTCGCCCGGGTCGGGCTGCACTCGCTGCCGCAGCAGAGCGCGCCCACCCTGCGCGCCTTCGCGGACGGGCTGCGCCGGGACGCGGACTCCAAGCTCCGCGCCCTCGACGACGACGCCTATGCCCGGGGGCTGGCCCGGCTGCGGGCCGCGGCGGACGCGGATCCCGAGGAGCCCGCCGTCAGTTGGATGGATCTGCTGGTGCTGGCCTGACCGCGGCGCAGGTGGGCGGTAGGTTGACCGGGGTTCGCGCCGAGCTGGGAGTGGCGAAAGCGAACCCTGGGGTTGCGTCACTCGTTAGAGTGAACTGACGCTGTGTGCATCAGAAGTGACGCATGGTTCGTAAGGATGGGCTGCATCCGAGATCGCGTCCGGGCACTCCGTAACAGGGGGTGAGCGCCCGTGCCGATTCTCTCCACACGTCCAGCCTTTCGTGGGGGTTCCACCATGCTCGTTTTCCGTCGTTCCGCCGCCGCCCTGGGCGCTCTGGCCGCCGTGGCGCTCGTCGCCGCCACCGGTCAGTCCGCCGTCGCGGACACCCCGCCGGCCGGTACGGCCTCCGCGGTGACCGCCCGGGTCGGCCTGGACGTCACGCTGCTCAACAGCGTGGACGTCCCGATCGACGTCAGCCTCAACGCCGTGCACGCCCCGCAGAGCGCGGACGGGAACCTGCTCACTGCCACCGTGCAGGGGCTCAAGGGCGGCGGGTCCGCTCCGCAGACCCTGGTCGACGCCGCGCTCGGGCACAGCGCGGCGATCGTCGACAAGGACGGCGCGCGCGCCTCCGTCGACCTGGTCACCGCGGACGTCAAGCTCCCCGGCCTGTTACTGCGCGACCTGCTGAAAGTGCAGGAGGTCAAGGCCTCGGCCGACTGCCCGGCGCACGGCAGGCCCAGCGCCGCGGTGAACGTCCTCGGCGACGTCACCGTCCTGGGCACCAAGGTCTCGCTGTCCGCGGTCGGCCCGACCCATGTGGCGGTGCCCGGCATCGGCGTGGTCGACGTCGAGTTCTCGCAGAAGGAGGTGACCTCGCGGACCGCGGCGGCCACCGCGCTCGGGGTGACCGTCACCGTCAACCCCGGCGGGCTGAATGTGCTCAAGGTCAGCGGCAGCGTCCAACTGGCCTCGGTGAGCTGCGAGATGGGCAAGCAGCACGGCGGCGGCACCCCGCCCGTGCACACCACCGCCCCCGGCGCGCCGAGCAGTTCGGCCGCCCCGACCACCGGCGCCGGGAACCCGCCGCCGCCCACCAGTGCACCGGCCGAGCCGGTGTCGGTGACCAGCACCGTGCCCGCCGGGACCGACGCCTCCCCGGCCCCGGCCAGGGTGGACCTGGCCGAGACCGGGGGTGGCAGCTCCGCCCCGATGATCACCGGAGTGGCGCTGGTGCTGGTCGGCGCGGGCACGGGGGCGGTGGTGCTGACCCGTCGCCGTCGCCGCACTCACTGACGGTCGGTCAGTAGGGATACTCAGCGGGAGAGCTGGACCGTGCGGGAGGTTCCGGGCAGGCCCTGGGTGAGGTCCACAGTGATCACCGCCGTGTCGCCGCTCAGCGCGACCCGGACGCCCGGGTCGTCGCCGAAGCCGCGGCGGAAGCGCGAGCGACCGGTCACGGTGACGGTCAGTGAGGTCCTGGTGCAGGTCGGGTCGCTGACGGCCAGGGTCAGCCGCTCGCCCTGCCCCCGGAGCAGCACCGAGGCCGGTGCGTCGACGGTGACCCCGCCGTTCGGCCGCCCCGCGCTTCGCCCCCCGTTTCGTCCCGCGGCGCCCACGGAGGGGAGAGCGCCTGCGGTGAAGAAGTTGGCCGCGGTGAGGCCGATCGCGGTGGAGTGGATCGCTTGCAGCGCCGGGGTGTTGGCCAGCACGGTGACATCCGGGTGGGCAGCGCGGTGGGCGGTGTCACGGGCGTTGGCCCCCGGCAGCAGCAGATAGACGTAACTGCCGCCGCTGGGGTCCACCCCGTGGTCCAGCCACAGCGTGGCGAAGGTCCGGGTGTAGGGGACGGTGGTGCCGCCGGTGCTCGCCCCGTTGTCGACGTCGGCCCAGGCGCCGGTCCGCTGCTCGCGCAGCGCCCGCAGGGTCACCGCCCCGGCGCTACCGGTCGCCCCGGTCGCCCCGTGCGGGAGGATATAGCCGCCGACGCCCTCCAGATGGGCCCAGCCCTGAGCGGCGAAACTGCCGCTCCAGCCGGGAGTGGACGGCTGCGCCGTGCCGTTGACGGTCAGCCGGTTCTCGCCCGCGGCATGCAGATTGCGGTTCTCGATCGTTGTCTCGACGGTGTGGCCGCTGCTGCCGGTGATCCCGGCGCCCAGCGCCACCACGCAGTCGTCCAGGCAGAACCAGGACTTCTTCGCCCGCAGCGGAGACCCGTACGGGACCAGGTCCATCCCGACCGCGCCCCAACTCCCGTCCAGCACCGCGCCGCCGGACCAGGTGGTCGGCGGCACCGTGGCATTGCCCGCGGTCAGCGCCGAGGGGACGGTGTCGGCGGTGACCCCGGCCAGCCGGGTGCTGTCGACGGTGGGCCAGAACACGTCGGTGTAGTGGCCGTTGTCGCGGTTGTAGAGGTAGGTCGCGCCGTCGCCGGTGTGCCAGCCGCGCAGGTTCTCGCCGTTGATGGACTCGAACCGGGCGACCCGGCTGCTGGACAGGCCGACCGTCCAGGCCCAGCCCGGACGGCGGTGGACCGCGCGTTCGATCGACGGCTGCTGGACGTGGTTCGGCCCCTGGTCGGCGGCGCGGACCTTGGGGTCGTCCAGCACGGACTTCACCAGGACCATCCGGGCCGGGGTCGCGCTGGCCTTGATCCCGGCGAAGGTCTCCCGCTGGATCCAGCCCTTGACCAGGGACTTCCAGCGCTTCTGCTGCTCCCGCGAGCCGACCGGCACCAGTCGGAGCACCGCCTCGGTGATGGCGTGCCCGGCGTCGTGGTCGGTCTCCAGCTGCCGTCCCAGGAAGCGTCCGCGGACCACGTCCATGACCAGGCCGTCATACATGAACGGGGCGTAGGTGAGGTCCACCGAGTCCAGGATCACCGCGAACTGCGGATCGTCGATCGGCCAGCCGGAGCCGTTCAGCAGCAGCGAGAGCTGGCTCAGGTCGTTCAGCAGGACATAGGAGTAGTGGCCGTTGTAGGGGACGTTGCCGTGCTGGATGTAGCCGCCGTCCGCGTAGTAGCCGTCGGAGGCGGTGACGTAGGGGAAGATGTCGGACAGCTTGTCGCGGCCCAGTGCGATCAGGTCGCCGTCCTTGGCCAGGATGCCGCGCAGGATGGTGATCTGGCACATGTCGGAGCGGTTGGCGCCGGTGGTGAGCACAGTGCCCTGCTGCTGGTGGGTGGGGTCCGGGACGAAGTGCGCCACGGTGGCCAGGTAGGAGGCGAGGTCGGCCGGCGCGACCTGGTCGCCGAGCACGGCGCAGGCGTTGACCAGGGCCTGCGGGGCGCCGATCTCCCAGTGGTACCAGTTGCCGACCTCGGGCGAGGCGGGGTGGTAGTAGGCCGAGCCGATCAGCCGCAGCCCGGCCAGCACCGGGGCCAGCACGGCCGGGTCCTGGTAGTAGGCGGAGCCGGGGGTGGCCCAGGCGATCGAGGTGTCCCGGAGCCGGTAGTAGGTGCCGCTGCCGTTCTCGACCTGGGTGAACGGCAGGTCGGTGTAGACGGACGCCGGTGCGGCGGAGGTGTCGTAGAGCGCGATGGCCGCGGCGGCGACCGCGTCGATGGTGGCGATCGCGGTCAGGTAGTCGGGATCGGTGGGGTCGACCGCGCTGCCGCCGGTGAGGATGTCCGACCAGACCCCGCGCAACTGGTCGAAGGCATCGGGAGCGGTGGCGTCGGGTGCGGTGGCCTGCGATGCGGCGGGGGTCGCGGCGGTGGTCTGCCGGGTGGCGGCGTCGGCGGGGCCGGCTCCGCCGACGCCGATCAGGGCGGCCCCGGTCACGGCGGCGCCCGCGCCGAGGAAGTGGCGGCGGCGCAGCGGTGCGGCGAGAGGCGTGGTGCTGTCGTCCATGCGTGCGTCCTCGTTGACGTCGGGTCAGGGTGAGGACATCACACGTCCGCACCATGACAAGAGTCAAGGAGTTGGACAAGGTTCATGGATGTGAACGGCAGGGAGGTTGGGGTGAGGCTAGAGCAGCAGCGCGGTCAGCGCTTCGAAGAAGGCATCCTGGGTGGCCTTGTCGCGGACCGCGATCCGCAGCCAGTCAGGGCCGAGACCTGGGAAGGTGTCCCCGCGGCGGACCGCGAAGCCGGTGCGCCGCAGCCGCTCCCGGACGCCGGTTGCGTCCGGCATCCGGATGAGCACGAACGATGCAGCGGGCTGACCGTAGGTCAGAATGCTGGGAATCTCCGCCAGTCGGGACAGCAGATACGCGCGGTCCGCCGCGGTGTCCCTGGCCGCCTGCTCCGCCTCGGCCAGCGCGGCCGGGGCGCAGCAGGCCTCGGCCGCGGCCAGCGCGGGCGTGGACACCGGCCACAGCGGCTGTGCGGCCGACAGTGCGGCGACGATCCGTTCCGGCGCCAGCGCGTAGCCGATCCGCAGCCCGGCCAGGCCCCAGGTCTTGGTCAGGCTGCGCAGCACCACCAGGCCCGGCAGGTCGCCGCGCCCGGCCAGGCTCTCCGCCTCGCCCGGCACGGTGTCCGCGAAGGCCTCGTCCACCACCAGCACCCGTCCCGGGCGGGCCAGCGCGGCCAGGTCGGCGGCCGGGTGCAGCACCGAGGTCGGGTTGGTCGGGTTGCCGACCACCACCAGGTCGGCGTCCTCGGGCACGGCGGCCGGGTCGAGCCGGAACCCGTCCTCGGGGCGCAGCAGCAGCCGCTCCACGGTGTGCCCGGCGTCGCGCAGGGCCGCCTCCGGCTCGGTGAACTGCGGGTGCACCACCACCGCGCGGCGCGGCCGGACGGTCCGTGCGAGCAGTACGAACGCCTCGGCGGCGCCCGCGGTGAGCAGCACCTCGCCGACCGGGCGGCGGTGCCGCCGGGCGACCGCGGCGCGGGCGGCGCGGCCGTCGGGGTAGGCGGCGAGGTCGGTGAGGGCGGTCGACAGCAGCGAGCGCAGCCACGGTGGGGGCGTGCCCGCCCGTACGTTCACCGCCAGGTCGACCAGGCCGCCGCCGACCTCGGTGTCGCCGTGGTGGCGCAGGTCGGGGTCGGCGGCGGGGTGGCCGGGCGCTGGGTGGCCGGGCGCTGGGTGGTCGGCTGCGGCCTCAGTGGACATGCGGGTGTGGGCCGTGACTGTGGGACGGGTCGTCAGGATGGTGGTGCGGGCGCTGCTCCGCGCCCACGCGGTCCTCGAAGCCGGGCATGGCGACACGATAGACGCAGGTGTCGCAGTTCATCCGCAGATCCCCGGCCAGAGCCTCGCGGTAGCGGGTGAGCACCAGTTCGGCCAGCTCCTCGGTGGGGCCCATCACCGCGGCCTGGCGCAGGTCGGTGCCGGGGTGGGCGGCGGCCCAGTCGGCGGCCTGGCGTGCGACCCGTTCCGGGAGGATGCCGGTGAACAGGAAGTACGGCAGCACCACGATCCGCTCGGCGCCGAGCAGTCGGCAGCGGTCGAGCCCGGTGCTGACGTCCGGCGCGGCGAGCGAGACGAACGCGGTCTCCACCCCGGCCAGGCCGCGTCCCTCCCAGAGCAGCCGGGCCGCCTTGACCACCTCGGCGTTGGCGTCCGGGTCGGTGGAGCCGCGGCCGACCAGCAGCACCGTGGTCCCGGCCCGCAGTTCGCGCGGCAGCACCTCGTCCAGGCGCCGCTCCAACACGGTCAGCAGCGAGGGGTGCGGGCCGAGCGGCCGTCCGTAGGAGAAGGAGGTGCCGGGGTGCCGCTCCCGCTCGCGGACCAGCGCGGCCGGGATGTCGCCCTTGGCGTGTCCGGCCGAGACCAGCACCAGCGGCACCGCGGCGAAGCGGCGCGCGCCGTCCGCGACCAGGGCGGCGACGGCGTCGGCGAGCGGGGGCGGCGACAGCTCGATGAAGCCGCCGCCGACCGGGGTGTCCGGGAGGCGGTCCCTGAGCCCGTCGACGAAGGAGCGGAACGCCTGCGCACCGGCCTCGTCACGGGTCCCGTGGCCGACCACGAGCAGGGCCGGGGGAGTCATCAGGGAGCGGGGCACAGGAAGGACTCCTCAAGGAGGGGGCGCCGGCGCGGGAGCGCAACGGGGGAGGGGAGGTCGCGCGGACGCGTTCGCGTCGGCGTTCGGGGGAGGGACTGCGGGCGTGAGGCGGGCCTCGCGTGCGAGCCGGGCTTCGGGGGTGGAGCGCCGCGTGGCGGCGGCGCGGTCACGTCTGCCACCGGTAGCCGCGCGGGGTGACCATCCGCCCGGCGACCGCACGGGTCGCGGTGTTGCCGACCACCACCACGGTGGTCATGTCGACGGTGGTGACGTCGAGTTCGGCCAGGGTGGTGACGGTGCTCCACTCGTCCGGGCGGGAGATCGCATGGGCGACGCCGACCGGGGTCGCCGGGTCGCGGTGCTCGGCGAGCAGGCCCAGCGCCTTCGGCAGCTGCCAGTCGCGGCCCCGGCTGCGCGGGTTGTAGAAGGTGACCACCAGGTCGGCCTCGGCGGCGGCCCGCACCCGGCGCTCGATCACCTCCCAGGGGGTGTGCAGGTCGGACAGGCTGATCGAGACATGGTCGTGCCCCAGCGGCGCGCCCAGCAGCGAGGAGGCGGCGAGCGCGGCGGTCACCCCGGGCACGCCGACCACGTCGATGTCCGGACCGGCCTCGGCCAGGGCGGGCGAGGCCATCGCGTAGACGCCGGCGTCACCGCTGCCGATCAGGGCCACCGCGTGGCCCTCCGCCGCGAGTCGGACCGCGCTGCGGGCCCTGGCCTCCTCCGCGCCGAGGCCGGTCTCCTCGATCCGGGTGCCGGGGCGCAGCAGGTCGCGGACCTGGTCCAGGTACTGGTCCAGGCCGACCACGACGGAGGCCCGGCGCAGTTCCGCGCGGGCGCGCGGGGTGAGCAGGTCCCGCGACCCGGGGCCGAGCCCGACCAGGGCGAGCCGGCCCCTGGGGGCGCGGCGGACGACCGCCACGGTGGCCATGGCCGGACGGCCCTCGGGGGCCGACTTGCGCTTGGCGACCAGGAGTTCGCCGCCGCCGACCAGGGCCGCGGCCTCCGCCACGCTCGGTGTGCCGACGGCGGCGAGCGGCGCGGACGAGGGGTTGGGCACGGGGACGGCGGCGAGCCGCTCGGCCGGGTGGGCGACCAGCTCGACGCCCAGCGCGGTCGCCGCCGCGAGCAGGGCGGGTTCGTCGGCCTTGGCGTCCACGGTGGCGAGGCAGCTGACGGAGTGCCGGCTCAGCCCGGCGTCGGCGAGCGCCGCCTCCACCAGCCCGAGCACCTCCTCGACCGGGGCGCCCCGGCTGGCCCCCACCCCGACCACGAGGGTGCGCGGACGCAGCGTCACCGTGGCGGGGGCTGCCGGGTCCGCCTGGCCGAGCCGGTCGGTGACGGCGATGACCGGGGCGTCCGCCGGGGCGTCGGCGCCGACGTTGGCGGGGAGGGCGGGGAGCGGGTAGGTCGCGTCGGCGGCCAGGCGGACCGGGTCGCCGTCCAGCAGGGCGCGGGTGACCGCGGCGAGATCGCCCTCGGTGTGCCAGCCCAGGGTGTCGAGTCCGGGAACGCCGGTCGCGTCCGTGGCGGTGGTCACCACCGGGGTCGCCCCCAGCGCCGCGGCGACCACTCCGGCCAGCGCGTTGGCGCCGCCGCCGTGACCGCCGAGCAGGGCCACCGCGAAGCGGCGTCCCTCGTCCACGCAGACCACGCCCGGGTCCCCGCGCTTGTCCGTGAGCAGCGGCGCGGCCAGCCGCACCACCGCGCCCGCGGCCAGGAAGCAGACCAGCTGCCCGCACTCCTCCCAGGCCCGCGCCAGCGACGCGGCGACCGTGCCCTCCTCGTAGAGCACGCAGCCGCCGACGGACTCGGCGAGGTCGAGGGCCGCGCGGCGGCCCGCTGCGGTGGCGGCGATCAGGCCGATCATGCGAGTTCTCCTGACAGGGGGTCGACTCTGGTTCCCCAGAGCACGAAGACGGGATTGGCGGCGGCCAGCCGGGTCACCTCACCGGGCAGCGGGGCCAGCCGGGAGGCCTGCAACTGCACGCCCTCCGCGGTGAACCCGGCCGCGAGCAGGGCGGTCCGCACGCCGGGCAGCCGGTCCACGGCGACCAGAGTCACCACCACCGTCCGCCGGGCCCGCCCGGCGCAGGCGGTGACGATCGCGGGCAGATCGGCTCCGCCGCCGCCGACGAACACCGCGTCGGGTTCCGGCAGCGGGTCCAGCGCCTCCGGGGCGCTGCCGTGCACCACGGCGACGTCCACCCGGTGCGCGGCGGCGTTGGCGCGGATCCGGGCGACGCCGTCCTCGGCCCGCTCGACCGCGACGACCGCCGCGCCGAGCCGGGCGCACTCGACCGCGACCGAGCCGCTGCCCGCGCCGACGTCCCAGACCAGCTCGCCCAGCCGGGGGCCGAGCCGGGCCAGCGCCAGCGCCCGCACCTCGGCCTTGGTGACCAGCGAGTCCCGGTGCTCGAACGCGTCCTCCGGCAACCCCCAGCCGCCCTCGGCGACCGGCACCGCCCCGGCCACCACCCGCATCGCCCCGACACCCGAGCCCAGGCCCGAGCCCGCGCCCGTGCCACCCCCGCCCGCGCCGTCCACGCCCAGGCACAGCACCACATGCACCCCGGGCCAGTCCCGCCCCGCCGCCTGAGCGGGCGTCACCCGCTCCACCCGCTCCCCGGCGGAGCCCAGGTCCGTGGCGACCACCAGCTCGCGTTCCACCCCCGGCGTCGCCAGCAGCGCCGCCCCGATCTCGGCGGGCCCCGCGCCCGGCGCGGTCAGCACCGCGACCTTGCGCTGCGCGCGGCAGACGTTGAACGCGGTGCGCGGGTCCCGGCCGTGCGCGCTGACCACCACCGCGTCGTCCCAGGGCAGCCCGAGCCGGGCGAACGCCCCGGCCACGCTGCTCACCCCGGGCCGCACGTCCAGCGCCCCGGGCCCGAACCGCTCGGCCAGGCACCGGACGACGCCGAAGAAGCCGGGGTCGCCGGAGGCCAGCACCACGGCCGGTCCCTCGGTCGCGGCGAGCCGGTCCAGCGCCGGTGCGAGCGGGCCGAGCACCACCGCCCGCGGCTCGGCCGGATCGACTCCGGCCGCCAGCAGGTGCCGTCGCGCGCCCAGCACCACTGCTGCCCCGGCGATCAGCCCGGCGGTCGCCGCGCGCCCGTCGCCGGCCGCCTCCGGACCGAGAACGGTGATGCCGGCGCGGGCCGTCACTGCGCCGCGTCGCGCAGGGCGCGCCGCGCGGCCGGGTCCGCCCGGCGGAAGCCGTGGAAGTGGCCGGGGTGGTAGAGGTGGGAGCGGGTGCCGGTCGCCGCGAGCGCCGGGCCGACCAGGAACAGTGTGTGCTTCCACAGCCGGTGCTCCTTGACCGTGGCCTCCAGCGTCTCCAGCGTCCCTTCGAGCACCAACTCGTCCGGCCAGGTGGCCTGGTAGGCGATGACCACGGGCGTGTCCAGCGGGTAGCCGCCCGAGGTCAGCTCCTCGACCAGCTGCTTGGTCCGGGCGGCGGAGAGGAAGACCGCCATGGTGGTGCCGTGCCGGGCGAAGTCGCGGACCTCCTCACCGGGGGGCATCGGCGTCTTGCCGCCGCCCAGCCGGGTCAGGATCACGCTCTGCGCCACCTCGGGGATCGTCAGCTCCCGCTGGGCGATGGCGGCGACGGCGGCGAACGAGGACACCCCGGGCACGATCTCGGTCTCCAGGCCGAGCCCGCGG
Organism: Streptacidiphilus cavernicola; assembly: GCF_042510955.1. NCBI lineage: Bacteria > Bacillati > Actinomycetota > Actinomycetes > Kitasatosporales > Streptomycetaceae > Streptacidiphilus > Streptacidiphilus cavernicola. Next base: position 113,634 of record NZ_JBHFAB010000020.1, on the reverse strand, counting down.
CAGCGGTCCAGCTGCTCCTGCACCGCGCCCCAGAGCGAGGGGTCGCCGGAGTGGATCCTGGCCACCTTCCGCCCCTCGGCGGCGGCCCGCTGGTAGACCGCGAGCACGTCCTCCATCGGGACCAGCGAGGAGTCCAGCACCTCGGCGTCCGGACGGGCGTGCTCCAGCACCTCGGCCTGGACCAGGCTGGCGGCCCAGATCACCGTGTCGGCCTCGGCTATCGCGCGGGCCGCACGGAACGTCAGCAGGTCGGCCGCGCCAGGACCGGCGCCCACGAAGGTCACTCTGCCGACAGGTCGATCGCTCACAGCTTGCCTCCACGGCGGGTTCGGGTCGCGGGTGCGATCAGGGTCGAGAGGTAGGGGAGCGGGCCGTCCAGCGGGTGCCCGGCCGGGCGGATCCGCTCGTCCGGCAGCCCCAGCGCGGAGCCCCAGACCGCGCTGCCGTCCCGGCCGGTCTCCCGCAGCGCGGCGCCGACCTGGCCCGCGAGCCGTCCGAACTTGTAGGCGACGACGGTGCCGGGCCCGGCCAGGGCGTCCCTGAGCACCTCGGAGCCCGCGGTGACCGGGACCAGGGTGAGCGGTTCGGTGCCCTCGGCCAGGACGGTGCCGCTGCGCGCGGCCAGGTCCTGCATCGCGGTGATCCCGGGGACGGTCTGCACCACCAGCCCCGGCAGCAGCGGGACCAGGGTCTGCGCGAGGTAGGTGAAGGTGGAGTAGACGTTGGGGTCGCCGATCGTGGCGAAGGCCACGTCGCCGTGCTCGCGCAGCAGTTCGGCGACCCGGGCGCCCGCGGCGTCCCAGGCGGCCTCGCGCCGGGAGCGGTTCTCGCGCTCGTTCAGCGCGAAGACGATCCGCTCGACCCGGGCGGCTGTCCCGGCGTCGTCGAGGTGGTGCAGCACGGTGGCCTCGGCGCGGCCGGTCTCCCCGCTGTCCAGCACCGGGACCACGACCGCGGACGCCTCGCGCAGCACCCGTACCGCCTTGACGGTGACCAGCTCGGGGTCGCCGGGGCCCATCCCGACGCCGGTCAGCCGCGGGGGCGCGGCGGGGCTCACCACGGTGCGGGCAGGCAGCGGCGGACGAGGGCGCGGCAGCGCATGGGGACAGTCCTCACTCGGGGTCCGCGCCCCGTGTCGTGGTGACGGCGGCCAGAGTTCCTGGCTCGCGGACGACCGCACCCGGTGTGACGGGGCCGCCGCCCGGTGACAGTGGCGGGACCGCGCCGGAATCGCACCGGACTTCCTCATCATTGCCGCCGTATCAGGCCTCGAAATCCCACCACGCCCGCCGGTGTCCGGTCAACCGGACGCCGGGGTGGCGGGCTGTGGGATGACCCACGTCCGCGGTTCCCGACCGGGTGGCGTTATCGCTGATCACCGGCGCGGAAGCGGATCCTCCCGATACGATCGGGTCAGTGCCGAGCGGTGCGGACCGGCGATGCGTGTGAGGTGGGCATGACCTTCGGCGTGCAGAGCGGTGCTGACCAGGTTCCGCCGTCCCGGGCCTGGGCGAGATCGGGGGAGCTGCCGGCCGAGGTCACCAGCTTCGTCGGCCGCGCGGACGAACTGGCCGCGGTCGAGCGGCTGCTGACACGGGCGCGGATGGTCACCCTGACCGGGCCCGGCGGCGTCGGCAAGACCAGGATCGCCCTGCGCACCGCCGCCGCGCTGCGCGGACGGGAGCAGAACCGGCACCGCGACGGCGTGGTGCTGGTCGAGCTGTCCGCCCTCAAGGACGCCGAACTGCTGCCCCGCGCGGTGTGCGTGGCGCTGGGGATCACCGACCAGACCGTCCGTCCGCCGCTCGACCTGCTCACCGAGCACCTGGCCGAGCGCTCGCTGCTGCTGGTGCTGGACACCTGCGAGCACCTGGTGGACGCCTGCGCCATGCTCGCCGACCTGCTGCTCAGGGACGCCCCCGGGGTCAGCATCCTGGCGACCAGCCGGCAGCCGCTGGACGTCCCCGGCGAGCACACCCTGGTGATCCCGCCGCTGCCGGTGCTGCCGGAGGCCGCGGACGGCGGGGCGGCGGTGGCGCTGTTCGCCCAGCGCGCCGCCGCGGTGCTGCCCGGCTTCGCGCTCACCGAGGCCAACCGGGCCGACGTGCTGGCGCTGTGCCGCCGCCTGGACGGCATCCCGCTGGCGATCGAACTGGCCACGGTGCGGCTGCGGGCGATCCCGCTGGAGCGGTTGGCGGCCCGGCTTGAGGACCGCTTCCGGTTACTGACCGGCGGTCGGCGCACCACCCTGCCCCGGCACCAGACGCTGCGGACCACCATCGGCTGGAGCCACGAGCTGTGCACCCCGGAGGAACGGCTGCTCTGGGCCCGGCTGTCGGTCTTCGCCGGCAGCTTCGACCTGGCAGCGGTGGAGCAGGTCTGCGTGGGCGGCGAGTCCGGCCCGGACGAGGTGGTCGAGCAACTGATCGGCCTGGTCGACAAGTCGGTGGTGCTCCGGGTCGACGAAGCGTCAGGAAGCACCCGCTACCGGCTGCTGGACACGATCCGCGAGTACGGCGGCGAATGGCTGGCGCAGACCGGCGAGGAACCGGCCGTCCGAGCCCGGCACCTGGAGCACTACCGGGCCGGGGTCCGCGACTTCCGCGCCCGGTTCCTGACTGACGATCAGGTCCCGCTGTTCCGCGGGCTGCTGGCCGAGATCGAGAACCTCCGCGCGGCGCTGGGCCACTGTGTCACCGAGGGGACGGCCGAGGAGGCGCTGGTCCTCACCACCGAGCTGTGGGAGTTCTGGGTCTGCTCCGGCCTGCTCGCCGAGGGCCGCTACTGGCTCGAACGCGCACTGGCCCGCTCGCCCGAGCCCACCGCGGCCCGCGCCCTCGCCCTCAGCTGGGGCGCCAACCTCTCGCTGTTCCGCGGCGACCACGACACCGCGCTGCCCGGCCTGCACGAGGCACTGGCCATCGCCGAGGCCCTGGACGACAACCGGCTGCGCACCCACGCGCACCACTTCCTGGCCCAGTCGGCCGGCTGGCGCGGCGACCACGACGCGGTCGGCCGGCACATCCAGGGCGTCTTCGGCTGCATCGAACTGGGCACCGACCCCACCGCCGAGGGGCTGATGATGCTGCACCTCGGCCTCAGCCGGCTGCTCTCCGGCGAGTTCCAGGCCGCCATCGCCGCCTTCGACCACGAGCTGGCGGTCCTCGCCGCCGCCCCGGGGGAGCGCTGGCTGCGCGGCTACCTGCTGGTCGGCCGGGCCCTCGGCCTTTACCACGACGGCACCAGCGCGGACTGCGCGCTGGCCGCCCAGGAAGCGCTCTCGGTCAAGGCCGAGCTGGGCGAACCCACCGGCATCGCCTACGCGTTGGAGGTGCTCGCTTGGCTCGCGGTGCGGGTCCGGCGGCATATCAGGGCCGCCTGGCTGCTCGGCGCCGCCGCGGTCTGCTGGAAGCGCTCGGGCCAACCGCTCAGCGGCGTCAAGGAGATGCGCGAGGTGCACGAGGCGGCCGAACGGACCGTGCGGGAGGCCCTGGGCGAGGAGCAGTACGCGGAGCAGACCCGGCTCGGGGCCGGCCTCGGCCTCGACCGGGTGATCGAGTACGCGCTCGCCGACGCCGACCTGCTGCTCCCCGCGCAGCGCGGCGAGCAGTCGCCCAACGCCGCGGACACGCTCACCCGCCGGGAGCGCGAGGTCGCCGAGCTGGTGGCCAAGGGGCTCTCCAACCGCGAGGTGGCCGAGCTGCTGGTGATCTCCAAGCGCACCGCCGACGCCCATGTCGAGCACATTCTGGCCAAGCTGGGCTTCTCCTCGCGCACCGAGATCGCCGCCGTGCTCACCCCACCGCGCCCACCTGCGTAGGTACGTACCAGCACAGATCTAGGTATACCCGGATCGGCCGGTTACCGATGCCCGCCCACCCGGTCCTGGGCGAGGCTGACACCACGTCGGGTCGCACCGGCTCCGTAACAGCAGGGAGTCCGCAAGGGTTTCTGGTCACGGTACGGGGGGCGACCCTGACGTCCGCCGCGGCGTCCGCGATTCAGGAGGGGCTCCCCCGGTTCCATCCGGACGGGGCGCCGCGGCGTGTCCCAGCGGTTCGCCCGACGGCGGTCCGCCCGGCTCCGACCAGGACCAGGACGTCGCCCATGACCGCCGCAGCTGCCGTCCCCCCCGACCCCTGCCCCACCGACGACGTGCTGCTCGGCCGGGGGCGCGAACTCGCCGCGCTCAGCCGCGCGCTGTTCGGCCAGCGGCTGGTCGCGCTGACCGGTCCGGCCGGGGTCGGCAAGTCGCGGCTCGCCGCGGTGGCCGCCGCCGCGGCTCCGCAGCTGCGGCCGTGCCGGGTGCGCAGCGTCGACCTGGGCGGGCTGCTCGCCCCCGAGCTGTTCACCAGCACGCTGGCCTACGTCCTGGACGTCCCCGCGCAGCGGGAGGGCTCCGAACTGGGCGCGCTGGCCCGGGTGCTGGCGAGCGAGCCGACGCTGCTGGTGCTGGACGGCTGCGAGCGGCTGCGCGGGCAGGCCGCGGCGGGCATCGAGTTCCTCATCGACAGCTGCCCCCAGCTGGTCGTCCTCGCCGTCGGCCGGTCCACCCCCGGCTCCCGCTACGAGCGGGTGCAGCGGCTCGACCCGCTGGCCGAGGGCCCCGCGGTCGCCCTGCTCAGCTCCCGTGCCCGGCAGTTCGGCGCACGGGCCTTCGTCCGCAGCGGGCACGAGCACCTGGACGCGCTGCCGCTGTGCCATCTGCTGGACCGCAATCCGCTGGCCATCGAGCTGGCGGCGGGACGGCTCACCGAGTTGACTCCGCGTCAGCTGATGTCGGAGGTCTCCCGCCCGGCCGGGCTGCTGGCACTGGGCTCGGCGGGGGCGGCGTCACGGGAGCCGGGGAGCGGTGCGGGGGGTCTGCGGGCGCTGCCCGAGCGTACGTTGCGGGAGGCCGCGGCGGCGAGCCATGAGCTGTGCACGGAGGAGGAGCGGACGCTCTGGGCCCGGCTCTCGGCGGTCCCGGTCGGCTTCGACCTGGCCGAGGCACAGCAGGCCTGCGGCGGACCCGAGTTGGACCCGCACACGCTGGAACGGGCGTGGTGCGGCCTGATCCGCAGCTCGGTCCTGGTCCCGTACGGGGCGGGGGCGCAGCGCTACCGGCTGCCGTTCCTGCTGCGCGCCTTCGGCCGCGAGCAGCTCCGCGAGCTCACCCGCTGAGGGGCCCCGGGCCGGGGCGGTCAGCGCGGCTCGCGGGGCAGCGCGCGGGCCGGGGTGGTGGTCAGCGCGCGGGCGGGGCCGGCGCGAGCAGGCGGAGCAGGCGGCTGGCGATCTCCGGGGCTCCGGACCAGTGCAGATGCAGGTAGGAGGCATGCAGCCGGGCGTGGGCGAACCCCTCCGTCCGCGACCCACCACCCTCACGCCACCCCCACGCTGCCGCCACCTCGGCCGGATCGTGGCCCGCGCTGCGGCCCGCGGCCACGCCGCGCCGGTCCGCACCCCCGCCCGGGGCTGAGCCGCCCCCGCCCACCCCGCCTTCGGCGCTTGCGCCGCCCGCGCTGGGGGTGGTCACGGTTCGGTGGAACTCGTGGCCGTTGAGGCGGGTGCCGGTGGCGGCCAGGGGGCTGTCGGTGAGGGCCACCGCCTCGCGGTAGCCGAGGGTGAGCCGGTCGGTCATCCGGGCCTCCAGGTCCAGCACCCCGCACATCGGCGCCCCGTCCAGCGACCGTCCCAGGTACAGCAGCCCGGCGCACTCCGCCAGCAGCGGCGCCCCGGTCGCGGCCAGCGCCCGTACCGACTCCCGCAGCGCCGCGTTCGCGGACAGCTGCGCCGCGTACACCTCGGGGAACCCGCCGCCGATGACCAGTGCCGCGGCCCGCTCCGGGAGCTTCTCGTCGCGCAGCGGGTCGAACGGTGCGACCTCGGCCCCGGCCGCCGCCAGCAGTTCGGCGTTCTCGGCGTAGGAGAAGGAGAACGCCGCTCCGGCCGCCAGCGCCACCACCGGCCGCCCCGGGACCGGCCCGCCGCCCGAGGCGATCTCGGCGGACGGATCCCACGGTGCGTCAGCCAGCGGCGGCGCACTGCGGGCCAGCGCCAGCAGCGCGTCCAGGTCGACGCCCGCGCGGACCAGCTCGCCCATCTCCCGCACCGCCCGCACCGCCTCGGCGTCCCGCTCCACCGCCGGGACCAGGCCCAGGTGCCGACTCGGCGTGGCCACCCCCGGCTGCCGCCGGATCGCGCCGAGCACCGGCACGCCGCCGCCCTGCTCCAGTGCCTCCCGCAGCATCTCCTCGTGCCGGTCCGAGCCGACCCGGTTGAGGATCACCCCGCCCAGCCGCAGTTCCGGGTCCCAGGAGGCGAACCCGTGCACCAGTGCGGCCACCGACCGGCTCTGCGACGACGCGTCCACCACCAGCACCACCGGCGCCCGCAGCAGCTTCGCCACCTGCGCGGTGGACGCGAACTCGCCGCGCCCGGCCGCCCCGTCGAACAGCCCCATCACGCCCTCGACCACGGCGACGTCCGCCCGGTCCGCCCCGTGCAGCAGCAGCGGCGCCAGCCGCTGCGACCCGCTCAGGAAAGGGTCCAGGTTGCGTCCGGGACGGCCGGTGGCCAGCGCGTGGTAGCCGGGGTCGATGTAGTCGGGCCCGACCTTGTGCGGCGAGACCACCAGCCCGCGCGCGCTGAGCGCGGCCATCAGCCCGGTCGCCACCGTGGTCTTGCCGCTGCCGGACGCGGGCGCGGCGAGGACGACGCGGGGGAGTGCGGTGCTGCTCATGACGGACTGTCTACCACGCGGTCTACCACTCGATCCCGCGCTGGCCCTTGCGGCCGGCGTCCATCGGGTGCTTGACCTTGGTCATCTCGGTGACCAGGTCGGCCGCGTCCAGCAGCGGTTGCGGGGCGTTGCGGCCGGTGATCACCACGTGCTGGTTGCCGGGCCGGTCCTTCATCACCGCCAGCACCTCGTCGGTGTCGATCCAGCCCCAGTGCAGCGGGTAGGTGAACTCGTCCAGGACGTAGAAGCGGTAGGTCTCGGCCGCGAGGTCGCGCTTGACCTGCTCCCAGCCCTCGCGCGCGGCCTCCTCGCTGTCGGCGATGTCCCGCTGGACCCAGGACCAGCCCTCGCCCATCTTGTGCCAGGCCACCGTCCCGCCCTCGCCGGTGCCGCCCAGCACCCGCAGCGCGTGCTCCTCGCCGACCTTCCACTTCGCTGACTTGACGAACTGGAACACCCCGATCGGCCAACCCTGGTTCCAGGCCCGCAGCGCCAGCCCGAAGGCGGCCGTGGACTTGCCCTTGCCGGGGCCGGTGTGGACGGCCAGCACGGGCTGGGTCCGGCGCTGACGGGTGGTCAGCCCGTCGTCGGGCACGGTGGTCGGCTGTCCCTGCGGCATGGCTACGCCGCCTCCCTCTGAATCGTGCGGATCATCCCGGTCATGCTGTCGGCGGCCAGCGCGTCCAGCCGGACCGCCTCCCCGCCCAGGTGCCCCGCCAGCTCGGCGGCAAGACCCAGCCGGACCGGCCCGCTCTCGCAGTCCACCACCACTGCCGCGACCCCCTGCGCGGCCAGCAACCGGGCCGCGCGCCGGGCGTCCGGCAGCGCGTTCGGGCCGCCGGTCGCCCGCCCGTCGGTGACCAGCACCAGCAGCGGACGGCGGCGCGGGTCGCGCAGCCGTTCCAGCCGCAGCGTCTCGTGCGCGCGCAGCAGCCCTGCCGCGAGCGGCGTGCGGCCACCGGTCGGCAGCTGCTCCAGCCGGGCCGCGCCGACCTCCACCGACGAGGTCGGCGGCAGCGCCAGCACTGCCTCCGCGCCCCGGAAGGTGATCATGCCGACCTTGTCCCGCCGCTGGTAGGCGTCCATCAGCAGCGACAGCACCGCGCCCTTGACCGCCGACATCCGCTGCCGCGCCGCCATCGACCCGGAGGCGTCCACCACGAACAGCACCAGGTTGGACTCCCGCCCCTCCCGCACCTGCTCCCGGAAGTCGTCATGACGCAGTCGCAGCGCCCGTCCGTCGCGGCCCCGGGCCAGCTGGTGCGGAGCCGCCGCCTGGATCGTCGCGGCCAGGTGCAGCCGCTGCAGCGCCCCGGTGGGCCGGGCCGCCCGGACGGTGTGGCCGCCGCTGTCGGTACGGGCCTTGGACCGCCGCCCGCTCGCACCCTCGCCGGTGCCCGGCACGGTCAGCAGCCTGGTCCGGTACGGCGACGCGGCGGGGGCGGCCGGCTGCGGCGGGACCGGCCCGCTGCGCGGGTGCCCGGAGGGCGGCTGGTCGGCGGACTCGCCGGGCTCGGCCGACCCGCCGCCGTCACCGGGGGCGTCCTGCCCGCCGCCGGACGGTCCGTCAGGGCCGCCGCCGTCCGGGCCGCCGCCTTCGGGCCCGCCGCCGTCAGGGCCGCCGCCTTCGGGCCCGCCGCCGTCCGGGCCGTCGGGATCGGGCTCGGGGTCCTCCCCGGCCGACTGCTCCAGCGCGTCCTCCAGCTTCTCGTCGTCCAGCCCCGGCGCGTCGAACGGATTACGCCTGCGCCGGTGCGGCAGCGCCAGCCGCGCCGCCGTCCGCACGTCCTCGGTGAGGACCTCGGTGCGGCCGTTCCAGGCAGCGAGCGCGGTGGCGGTTCGGGCCATCACGATGTCCGCGCGCAGCCCGTCCACCTCGAAGCTTGCGCAGACGGCGGTGATCTGACGCAACGCACTGTCGGAGAGTCCGACCTGCGGCAGCAGGGCCTGCGCGGTGGTGATCCGCGCCGCGAGCTCCTTCTCCGGCTGGGCCCAGCGCTCGGCGAAGCCGTCCGGGTCGGCGTCGTAGGCCAGCCGCCGCCGGACCACCTCGGCCCGCTCGACCGGTTCCCGGGTCGCGGCGACCTCCACGGTCAGCCCGAACCGGTCCAGCAGCTGCGGACGCAGCTCGCCCTCCTCCGGGTTCATCGTCCCGACCAGCAGGAACCGCGCCGCGTGCCGGACCGAGACGCCCTCGCGCTCGACATAGGACTGCCCCATCGCGGCGGCGTCCAGCAGCAGGTCGACCAGGTGGTCGTTGAGGAGGTTGACCTCGTCGATGTAGAGCACGCCCCGGTGCGCCGCTGCCAGCAGCCCCGGCTCGTAGGCCTTGACGCCCTCGGCGAGCGCCCGCTCCAGGTCCAGCGAGCCGACGATCCGGTCCTCGGAGACGCCGACCGGCAGCTCCACCAGCCGCGTCGGCTGCTCCCGCACCACCGACAGGTCGTGCGGCCCGTCCGGGCAGCCCGGGTCCGGCGCGGCCGGGTCGCAGGCGAACCGGCAGCCGCCGACGGCGGCGATCGACGGCAGCAGCCCGGCCAGCGCCCGGACCATCGTGGACTTGGCGGTGCCCTTCTCGCCGCGCACCAGCACCCCGCCGACCTGCGGGGACACCGCGTTCAGCAGCAGCGCGAGGCGCAGGTCGTCCATGCCGACGACCGCGGTGAAGGGATAGCGGGCGCTCATTCGTTCCCCTCCAGGTCGCCTTCGAGCTCCAGGTAGGTGGCGCGGAGCCGGTCCAGGGTGTCCTGGTCCGGTTCGGCCCACAACTGCCGTTCGGCTGCCTCCAGCAGGCGTTCGGTGACGCCGCGCAGTGCCCACGGATTGGACTGCTTCATGAACTCGCGGTTCTCGGGGTTGAAGACGTACTCGCTCGCCAGCTTCTCGTACATCCAGTCGTCCACGACCCCCGCCGTGGCGTCGTAGCCGAACAGGTAGTCCACCGTCGCGGCCATCTCGAAGGCGCCCTTGTAGCCGTGCCGCCGCATCGCCGCCATCCAGCGCGGGTTGACCACCCGGGCGCGGAACACCCGGTGCGTCTCCTCGCCCAGGGTCCGGGTCCTGACCTGGTCGGGTGTGGCGCTGTCGCCGACGTACGCCTCGGGGGAGGCTCCGGTCAGGTGCCGGACCATCGCCACCATCCCGCCGTGGTACTGGAAGTAGTCGTCGGCGTCGACGATGTCGTGCTCGCGGGTGTCGACGTTCTTCGCCGCCACCGAGATCCGCCGGAACGCCCGCTCCATGTCGCCCCGCGCCGCGCGCCCGTCCAGGCCGCGCCCGTAGGCGTAGCCGCCCCAGACCGCGTAGACCTCGGCCAGGTCGGCGTCGCTGCGCCAGTTGCGGGCGTCGATCAGCGGCAGCAGGCCCGCGCCGTAGGCGCCCGGCTTGGAGCCGAAGATCCGGGCCGTCGCGCGCCGGTGGTCGCCGTGCTCGGCGGCGTCCGCCTCCACGTGCGCACGGACGTAGTTGACGTCCTCGGGCTCGTCCAGCGCCGCCACCGCCCGCACCGCGTCGTCCAGCAGCGCCACCACATGCGGGAAGGCGTCGCGGAAGAAGCCGGAGATACGGACCGTCACATCCACCCGGGGGCGGCCCAGTTCGGCGGCCGGGACGATCTCGAAGCCGGTCACCCGGCGCGAGGCGTCGTCCCAGACCGGGCGGCAGCCCAGCAGCGCCAGGATCTCGGCGATGTCGTCGCCCTGGGTGCGCATGCACGAGGTGCCCCAGACGGTCAGCCCGACCGAGCGCGGGTAGCCGCCGGTGTCGGCCAGGTAACGGGCCACCAGCGAGTCGGCCAGCGCCTGCCCGACTTCCCAACTCAGCCTGGACGGAATGGCCTTGGGGTCGACCGAGTAGAAGTTCCGCCCGGTCGGCAGCACGTTCACCAGCCCGCGGGTCGGCGAGCCGGACGGACCCGCCGGGACGTAACCGCCGCGCAGCGCCCGCAGGATGTGGGTCAGCTCGTCCGTGGTCCGGGCCAGCCGGGGCACCACCTCCTCGCAGGCGAACTCCAGCACCGCGACCGCGTCCGGGTTCTGACGGCCCAGCACCTCGCCCACCAGGCCGGGCGCCGCCGCGGCGTCCCACCCCGCCCGCTCCATGCCCTCGGCGAGCCTGCGGCACAGCGCCTCCAGCAGGTCCACCGCGTCGGCCGCGCTCCGGGACGGACCCTGCACCAGCGCGGTCAGCTCGGCCGGGAGCTTCACCGGGGCGCCCGGCTCGGCCAGCAACTCCTTTTCCACCAGCCCGAATTCGGCCGCCAGGGCGGCTCGCAGACCGGGCAGCGCATCGGCCGCCCCGCCCCAGATCTGGGCTGCCCGCAGCACCGCGAGCACCAGGTTGACCCGGGCCTCGTCCACCGGTCCGCCGCCGAGGATGTGCAGCCCGTCCCGGATCTGCACGTCCTTGATCTCGCAGAGGTAGCCGTCGATGTGCATCACGAACTCGTCGAAGGCGTCCTCGTCCGGCTGGTCGTCCACATGCAGGTCGTGGTGCAGCTCGGCGGCCTTGACCAGGGTCCAGATCTGCGCCCGGACGGCCGGGGCCTTCGCCGGGTCCAGGTCCTTGACCAGCGCGTACTCGTCCAGCAGCTGTTCCAGCTTGGCCAGGTCGCCGTAGGTGTCGGCCCGCGCCATCGGCGGGACCAGGTGGTCCACGACGGTGGCGTGGCCGCGCCGCTTGGCCTGGGTGCCCTCGCCGGGGTCGTTCACGATGAACGGGTAGACCAGCGGCAGTTCGCCCAGCACCGCGTCCGGCGCGCAGCCGGCCGAGAGTCCGAGGCCCTTGCCGGGCAGCCACTCCATCGTCCCGTGCTTGCCCAGGTGCACCACCGCGTCCGCGCCCCAGGACTGCTCCAGCCAGCGGTAGGCGGCCAGGTAGTGGTGCGACGGCGGCAGGTCGGGGTCGTGGTAGATGGCGATCGGGTTCTCGCCGAAGCCGCGCGGCGGCTGGATCATCAGCATCACATTGCCGAACTCCAGTGCCGCCAGCACGATGTCGCCGTTGTCGACATAGAGACCGCCCGGCGGCTCGCCCCAGTGCTGGAGGATGCCGTCCCGCAACTCCGGCTCCAGCGCGGCGAACCACTGCTGGTAGTCGGCCAGCGGCACCCGGGCCGGGGCGGCGCGGAGCTGTTCCTCGGTCAGCCACTCGACGTCATGGCCGCCCGCGGCGATGAGTCGATGAATCAGTTCGTCACCGCCTGATGGATAGTCAGCGACGGTGTAGCCGGCCTCGCGCAGTGAGTCCAGCAGCCGCACCGCCGAGGCCGGGGTGTCCAGGCCGACCGCGTTGCCGACCCGGGAGTGCTTGGTCGGATAGGCGGTGAAGACCACGGCGATCTTCTTCTCGGCGTTGGGCCTGTGCTTCAGCGCCGCGTGCCGCAGCGCGATCCCGGCGACCCGTCCGGCCCGCTCGGGATCGGCGGCGTAGACCGGGATGCCGTCCGGGCCGGGCTCCTTGAAGGAGAACGGCACGGTGATCAGCCGGCCGTCGAACTCCGGGATGGCCACCTGCATCGCCGCGTCCATCGGCGACAGCGCCGCGTCCGAGGCCTCCCAGGCCGCCCGGGTCGAGGTCAGGCACAGGCCCTGCAGGACGGGGATGTCGAGGTCGGCCAACGCGCCGATGTCCCAGGCCTCTTCGGCCCCTCCCGCTGACGCGTCCGCGGCGACCGCACCTCCCGAGGCCAGCACCGTGGCGACCACCGCGTCGCACCGCCCCAGCAGTGCGAACAGCTCGGCGTCGGCCCCGCGCAGCGAGCCGCAGAAGACCGGCAGGGCGTTGCCGCCGCGTTCCTCCACCGCCGTGCACAGGGTGTCCACGAAGGCGGTGTTCCCGGACAGCTCGTGCGCCCGGTAGAACAGCACCCCCACGGTCGGCCGGTCCGGGTCGAACTCCCGTGCGCCGCTGACCCCGTACTGCGGCATCGGCTGCGCCGGGGCGAAGCCGGAACCGGTCATCAGCACGGTGTCGGAGAGGAAGTGCGCCAGCTCGGCCAGGTTCGCCGAGCCGCCCTCCACCAGGTAGGTCAGCGCCTCGGCGACCACCCCGGCGGGCACCGACGACAGCCCCATCAGCTCCGCGTCCGGCACCGACTCGCCGCCGAGCAGTACGGTCGGCACCCCGGCGGCGGCGATCTGCGCCAGCCCGTCCTCCCAGGCGCGGCGTCCGCCGAGCAGCCGCACCACCACCACGTCCGCGCCGTCGACCAGGAGCCGCAGTTCCTCGCCGACCGCGACCCGGGTCGGGTTGCCGATCCGGTAGTCCGCGCCCGAGGCACGGGCCGCCAGCAGGTCCGTGTCGGCGGTGGACAGCAGCAGTACGGTCGCCGCCGCCCCGGACTCGTCGGACTGTGTTGCGTCGTCCATCGGGACGGCCCCTCCCGTAGTCGTTTCCCAGCTGGTCAGTGTGTTCACGGCGCACCCGGCGGCACGAACGGCAGCCCGTCCGGCACCCCGCCCTCGATCAGCCGCCACAGCGCGGCGGTGTCGGCGTGCGTTTCGATCAGATCCCCGAGCAGGTCCAACTGCCGCTCCCGGGCCGCGGAGAAGCTGACGCCCGGGGCCGGGGTGAAGTCCCGCCCGGCGACGGCGGCGACCTCGCCGAGGAAGGCCCGCCGGAAGCCGTCGTTCTCCAGCGCGCCGTGCCAGGTGGTGCCCCAGACCGCCCCCACCCGGCAGCCGTCGAGGAAGGTCTCCCCGCCCTCGACGGAGGCCACCCCGTGGTGGATCTCATACCCGTGCACGGTCTCCCCGTAGGCCGAACCCACCGGGCGGGCCAGGGTCTTGGCGGCGGCGAACTCCACCCGGACCGGCAGCAGCCCGAGCCCGGCGACCGTCCCGGCCCCGGACTCGACCGTGTCGGTGATGCTCCGCGCCAGCATCTGGTAGCCGCCGCAGACGCCCAGCACCGGCCGTCCCCCGGCCGCCCGCCGGGCCAGCGCGGTGTCGAGCCCGCGTTCGCGCAGCCAGGCCAGGTCGGCGACGGTGGCCCTGGTCCCCGGCAGCAGCACCAGGTCGGCGTCCGCCAGCTCCTCCGGACGGGTCGCCCAGCGCACCAGCACACCGGGCTCGGCGGCCAGCGCGTCGATGTCGGTGAAGTTGGACAGCCGGGGCAGCCGGACCACCGACACCCGCAGCACCTCGCGTCCGGCCGCCGCCTCGTCCGGCGCCCGGTCCAGCAGCCCGGCCAGGCCGAGCGAGTCCTCGGCGTCCAGCCACAGCCCCGGCAGCATCGGCAGCACCCCCAGCGACGGACGGCGGGTCAGCTGCTCCAGCATGTCCAGGCCCGGCTTGAGCAGCCGGACGTCGCCGCGGAACTTGTTGACGATCCAGCCGGCCAGGTGCCGCTGGTCCTCGGCGGACAGCAGCGCCAGCGTCCCGTACATGGCGGCGAAGACGCCGCCGCGGTCGATGTCGCCGACCACCACCACCGGCAGGTCGGCGGCGACGGCCAGGCCCATGTTGGCGAGGTCCCGGTCGCGCAGGTTGATCTCGGCGGGGGAGCCCGCGCCCTCGCAGACCACCACGTCGTAGCGGCTGCGCAGGTCGGCCAGGCAGTCCAGGGCGATCCGGAGCAGCGCGGGCTTGCGCTCGCGGTAGTCCAGCGCGCCCACCTCGGCGACCGCCCGGCCCAGCACCACCACCTGGCTGCGGCCGTCCCCGCCGGGCTTGAGCAGCACCGGGTTCATCGCCGCCTCGGGCTCCACCCCGGCGGCGGCGGCCTGCATCGCCTGGGCCCGGCCGATCTCCGCGCCGTCGGCGGTGACGAAGGAGTTCAGCGACATGTTCTGCGCCTTGAACGGCGCGACCGAGACCCCCTGCCGGGCCAGCCAGCGGCAGATCCCGGCGGTGACCACGCTCTTCCCGGCGTCCGAGGTGGTTCCGGCGACCAGCAGCGAGCCCCTCATCGGCGTCCCCTCCGCAGCAGCGCCGCGGCGGCGGTGACACCGACCGCCAGCAGCCCGACCCGGCGGGACAGCACGCAGGCGCGCTCGATGTCGCCGACCGCCACCGGCCGCAACTCCGGTCCCAGCAGCGGCCGGTGCTCGACCCGGCGGCCGTAGGCCAGGGTCCCGCCGAGGCGGACGCCCAGCGCCCCGGCGAAGGCAGCCTCGGCCTGCCCGGCGTTGGGGCTCGGGTGCGCGGAGGCGTCACGCCGCCAGACCCGCCAGGCGGTGCCGCCGCCGCCCGCGCCGCGGCCCCCGCCGCCCCGCCGCCCCCCGGCGGCGGTGGCGGCGGTCAGCAGCGCGGTGAGCCGGGCGCCGGGCCAGCCGGCCGCGTCGTCCAGCCGGGCCGAGGCCCAGCCGAAGCGGAGGTGCCGCGGCGAGCGGTGGCCGACCATGGCGTCCAGGGTGTTCACCGCGCGGAACGCCAGCAGCCCCGGCACGCCCGCGACCGCGCCCCAGACCAGCGCGTTCACCACCGCGTCCGCGGTGTTCTCGGCCACCGACTCGACCACCGCACGGGCGACCTGCTGCCCGGTCAGCTCCCGCGGGTCGCGCCCGCACAGGTACGGCAGCCGGTCCCGGGCCGCGGCCAGGTCCCCGGCCTCCAGCGCGGCGCCGATCGTCCGTGCCTCACGGACCAGCGAGGCGCCGCCGAGCACGGTCCAGGTCGCGGCGGCGGTCAGTAGCACCCGCCCGGCGGCGGAGCGCCGCACGGCCCGGTCGGCCGCGTACCCGGCCGCGCCGGCCGTCCCCGCGCAGAGCGCGGTGAACAGCGCCCCGGCGTCCCTGCGGTCGCGCCAGAGCCGCCGTTCCGCGGCTGCCGCGGCGCGTCCGAAGCCGGCCACCGGGTGGCCGCGCCGGGGGTCGCCGAAGGCGGCGTCGGCGGCGTAGCCGAGAGCCAGGCCGAGTGAGGTCGCCGCGCTCGCGCGCACGGCGGTCAGCGGGGCGGTCGCGCGGGGACGGGGGCGGCGCCGGAGCATGGTGGCGGCAGGGCAGCGCGCATGGCGTGGATGTCCTCACTCAGGGTCCGCGCCCTGGATCGACGAACCGGGGGCGAGAGTCTCCTGGCTTCCGGATCGACGCGCTCCCGGGCCTTCCCGCGGCGACGGCACCCGGTTTCCCGGGCACCGTCGACAGCCGTGGCCGTGGTTCGAGAGCGCTCCCCGGTGACAGTGGCGGGACCGCGCCGGACTTGGGGTCTCCCCCGCACCGGACTTCCTCTCCATGCCTCCGTTTGGCCTTGTGATCCCACCACGCCGCCGGTCCGAGCGTCAACACGGCCGGGACCGGCCGGAACACCCTCAGGCCGCGGTGTCCTCGCTCCGCGGGAACACCGCCGGGAGCGCCGACGGCAGGGCGGGCAGGGCGGGCGGCGCCGCGGCCGGCGGCAACTGCTGCGGGGCGCGGACGATCCGCAGCAGTTCCACCGGAGCGTGGTCCTGGACCACGCGGTCGGCCGGACTGGTCGGCGGGCGCAGGATCCGGTCCTCGAACCAGGACATGCCGAGCAGTACGCAGAGGCCGAGTGGAGCGGTGATCAGGCACAGAAGGACAGGCATGGGCACCCCAATGAGTTGAGTGCTGCGTCTTCCGATATCCGACTTCCCCCGGCTTCCAGGGTGGGTCAGAGTCGGTCGATCCGCATCTCGGAGTGTCCGGAGCCGACTGCGGAGCGTCAGTGCCGCCCGGAGACCAGGTCAGCGGCCCTGGCGATGGGCGAGGTGGCGGCCCGGCCGCCGCGCTCCTGCCGGTCGGCGGCGTGGTAGGCCGCGTACATGCCGTGCACGCCGATCCAGCGCAGCGGCTCGGGCTCCCAGGCGCGGACCCGGTGGCCGACCCAGGGCAGCCGGGTCAGGCCGGTGTCCGCGCCGCCGCTCCCGCCACCACTCTCGCCCAACTCACGGAGCACCAGGTCGCGCAGGGTGCGTCCGGCCAGGTTGGTGGTGGTGACCCCGCTGCCGACGTAGCCGCCGGCCAGGCCGAGGCCGGTGGCCCGGTCCAGGTCCACGGTCGAGCACCAGTCCCTGGGCACCCCGAGCACTCCGGACCAGGCGTGGTCGATCCTGGCCTCGGCCGCGCCCGGGAAGAAGTCCACCAGGATCGCGCGCAGCTGGTCCACGGTCCGCTGGGCCGTGGTCCCGTCGCTGTCCGTCCGCGAGCCGAAGCGGTACGGGACGCCGCGTCCGCCCAGCGCGATCCGGTCGTCCGCGGTGCGCTGCGCGTACATGTAGGCGTGCGCCATGTCGCCCAGCACCTCCCGTCCGGACCAGCCCGCCGCGTCCCAGAACGCGGCCGGGAGCGGCTCGGTGACCACCATCGAGGAGTTCATCGGCAGCCAGGACCGCTTCTCGCCGCGCAGCGCCGCGGTGAAGCCCTCGGTGGCCCGCAGCACGAACCGGGCCGACACCGTGCCGCGGTCGGTCACCGCCCTGGCCGGGGCGCCCGGTCCGCCGTCCTTCCCGGGCCGTCCGGGCAGGACGGCGGTGACGGTGGTGCCCTCGTGGACGGTCACGCCCATCGCCTCGACCACCCGGGCCAGGCCCCGGGCCAGCTTGGCGGGCTGGATCCGGGCCCCGTGCGGGGTCCAACTGCCGCCCAGCGCCCCGGCCACGTCGATCCGTTCGGCCGCCTCGGCGGCGCTCAGCAGGACCTGGTCGGTCTCGCCGAAGGAGTGCTCCTGCTCCACGTAGGCCTTGAGCCGCCGCACCTGCGCGGGCGTCCTGGCGACCTCCATCACCCCGCCCCTGGCGATGTCGGCCTCGATGCCCTCGGCCGCGCAGACGGCGATCACCTCGTCCACCGAGGCGTCCATCGCCCGCTGCATCGCGATCGCGCCGGGCCTGCCGTATTTCCGGGCGAACACCCCGCGCCCGGCGAAGCCGTTGTAGAGCCAGCCGCCGTTCCGCCCGGACGCGCCGTAGCCGCAGAACCGCTGTTCGAGGACGGTGACGCGGAGGCCCGGGACGGCCTTCTTCAGGTAGTAGGCGGTCCACAGGCCGGTGTAGCCGCCGCCCACCACGCAGACGTCGGCCTCGGCCGAACCGTCCAGCGCGGGCCGCGGCTCCGGGAGACCGATGGCGGAGTACCAGAACGAGACACTGCCGTTGGCAGTGGCGGTGGTGCCCACGGGGGGACCTGCTTCCGAGCCGGGAATGGTGCCTGGCACGCTACCCACGCCCCGGACCAGCGGCAATGAACACCCTGTCAGGTGTGTCGCGGCGAGTCGGACACTCCGTCGGATGGACGCGCACCACTGGCGGACCGAGGCCCGCGGCCGTGGGATGGAGCGGAACGGGCAGGTGCGTGCCGAGGCGGCGACGGTGGGGAGCGACATGCGTTGGGGACGAGCAGCGACGGTGACCGCCCTCGGAGCCGGTTCGGCCGCGCTCGGGGCGGCGGCCGCGGCCCTGGTCGCCGGACGGGTCGCCTCGGACTTCGCGGTCCGTCCGCGCGGCCCGGCCCCGGCGGCGGCGGGCGGCCTCAAGGTGCACGCCGTGGGCGGCGGACGGGTCGAGCTGACCCGCTCCTGGGAGTCCCAGCGCCCCGGCCGCTACGCGCTGGAGTGGGACGGCGGGCGGGCGGCCGTCGGCGAGGTGGTCGGCGGGACGTCGCAGACCGTGGTCCGCGCACTGGAGCCGGTCGCGGCGGTGGGCGCGGGGCGGCTCGCCGTGGGCGACACGGTCCGGATCACCCCGCTGCTGTTCGACGGCGACCCGCGGACCGCGCTGGGCCTCGAGTTCGACGAGTTCGACATCCAGGGCGACCTCGGCCCGATGCCGGCCTGGTTCCTGCCCGGCGCCCGCGACCTGTGCCTGATCGCGGTGCACGGCATCGGCGCGGACCGGGGCCAGGTGCTGCCGCTGCTCCCGCTGTTCGACCGGCTCAGGGTGCCGGTGCTGGCGGTGACCTACCGCAACGACCGGGGCGCGCCGCGCTCCCCGGATGGCCTGGGCCGGCTCGGCGCCGGGGAGTGGCCCGACGTCGACGCCGCGATCCGGTTCGCGGGGGAGAACGGCGCCCGCCGGATCGTGCTGTTCGGCTGGTCGGTCGGCGCGACCATGGCGCTGCAGGCCGCCGTCCGCTCGGCCTCCCGGGCGGCGGTGTGCGGCCTGGTGCTGGACTCGCCGGTGCTGGACTGGCGCGGCACCGTGCGCCGGCAGGCCACCCGGCGCGGGGTCCCGGCCCCGCTGGCCGAGTTGGGCGTGCGCGCCGCGGCCGGCCGGGTCGAGGTCGACCCGCACGTCTACGACCGGATCGGGCTCGGCGAGGGCCTGACCGCGCCGGTGCTGCTGCTGCACAGCGCCGACGACACGGTGTCCCCGGTCGGCCACGCCCGCCAGCTGGCCGCCCGCCGGGAGGACCTGGTGCTGTACGAGGAGTTCCGGGACGCCGAGCACGCCGCGCTGTGGAACACCGACCAGGACCGCTACGAGCGGACCCTGAGCCGGTTCCTCACCCCTCTCCTGTGACCCATCCGTCACCATTCCGGGACCGGTGAGGGGCCGCCGCGCCTGAGGATGTGACAAGTGCCCCAATGACGGGGAAGACTGCACGGCGTGACGTCCCGGAATTCGCGTGACCGTACTGGCCGATCCGAGATTTCTGGCCGACCCGACCTCGTCGGCGCCGGCCAACCCGGCTCCGACGGCCGACCGCAGGGTGCGCCCGCGAGGGTCACCCGGCTGCCCTCCGCCGCCCGCCCGCAGCCCCGTGCCGCCGCGCCGGGCACTCCCCAGCGGGCCGGCGCGCAGGCCCGCCGCACGCCCCCCGCGGGGCTGCCGGGGCCCGCCCAGCTCTCCCCGCTCGCCCGGCGGCTGCTCGCCGACGCGGTGCGGATCGCCCGCTGGGCCGGCGAACTCCCCAATGTCGACCGCCGCGGCGACCTGCTCGAAGGCGACGCCGTCGACGCCGGGCGCGCGCTGGCGAT
Source organism: Streptacidiphilus cavernicola (assembly GCF_042510955.1). Lineage (NCBI taxonomy): Bacteria > Bacillati > Actinomycetota > Actinomycetes > Kitasatosporales > Streptomycetaceae > Streptacidiphilus > Streptacidiphilus cavernicola. The sequence goes on along the minus strand of NZ_JBHFAB010000020.1, from coordinate 94,038 downwards.
GACCCGTGACGCCACCAACGCCGCCTGGGAGCGGGCCCGGCTCACCGGCCTGGTCGAACTCCGCGGCAGCGGCGCGGGCCCCGGTTGGCGGCTGCACGCCTGGGAGCACGACGACGAGGCGGTGCTGCGCGGCTGGGCGGCGCTGTTCGACGCCTGGACGCTGCTGGTCCCGGTCCCGGACCGGGCGCTGACCTCGCTGGCCGGGCTCGCCGTCGACCACGCCCCGCAACTCCTGTCCTTCCTGCACCTGGTGGACGGCCCGGTGCCGCTGACCGAACTGCTGGAACTGCTCCGCCGCGGCCTGGAGGAGCAGTGGCACGGGGGAGTGCACCCCGCCCTCGGCGCCCCGGTCCCGCACGCCGCCTGGGCGGTCTCCGCGGTCCGCGGCGACAGCGCGCTGGCGCTCACGCTGACCCCCGGCACCGCCGAGGTGGCCGGGGTGCTGGACTGGATGCTGGAGGGCTTCGCCGCCGTCGGCGCCCTGGTCCGCCGCGACGTCGGCCCGGAGCAGGACGTCTGCGCCGACCTCACCCCGCTCGGCCACTGGGCGGTGCGGGCCAAGCTGGAGGAGATCTGCACGGTCGCGCAGACCGCGGCCGGCCACATCGAGCAGTCTGCGCTGGAACTGCTCACCGCCTGCGCCCGCTACTCCCCGGGCCCGGCCCGCGCCGAGTACCGGGCCTGGCTGGCCGCCCGGCAGGCCGAGAGCGCCGTCGCCGACCTGCTCGCGGTCGCCCGCGGCGAGGACGCGCTGCTGCGCGGCCTGGCCTTCGAGGCGCTGCGGGTGGCCGGTCACCCGGCCGAGCCCGCCGTCCGCGACTGCACCGAGGAGCCGATGCTGCGCCCGTACGCGCTGCTGTGGCTGGCCGAGCAGAACGACGAGGGGGTGCTGCCCTCGGACGTCCTCGGCCGGGACGACGCCGCCTGGCTCTGGGTCGACACCGGCGCGGCGGTGCTCGAACACGGCGACACCGCGATGCTGGTCCGGCACGTCCAGGGCGCGGCGGACGGCGACCCCAACCGCCTCTTCGCGCTGGCCCGCCGGATCGGCCACCCCCGGGCCGGCCAGGTCCTCGCCGCGGTGGCCTCGGCCCACCCCGACCCCGGCGTGGCCCGCGCCGCCCGCCGCAGCGCCTTCAGCGTCCACGAGGGCGGTCGCTGACACCTGCGGCGACCTGACCGGCACCGGACCGCCGCCGACCGCCCGCTGCGGTTACCGTGGGACGGAGCATGACAGGTCGGCAGGGAGGGGCGCGGTATGGCGGCGGGGGAGCACCGGCGGATCGACACCGTCGCGGACGCGGTCGAGGACGAGCGGATCCAGGCGTTCGGGGTGGTGCTGACGGCGGTCAGCCGGCTGGAACGGCTGCTCGGGTCGGTGATGGAGCACGAGAGCGGGCTCAGCCACCCGATGTTCGAGGTGCTGCTGCTGCTCGCGGCCAAACCGGACGGCGCGCCGATGGGCGACCTGTCCCGGCGGCTGGTGCTGACCAGCGGCGGGGCGACCCGGCTGATCGACCGGATGATCGAGGCGGGCCTGGTCTGCCGGGACCGCTCGGCCGAGGACAGGCGGGTGCACGTGGTGACGCTGACCGGGGCGGGCTCGGCCAAGCTGGTCGAGGCCGCCCGGCGGCACGCCGACGAGCTGGACCGCCATGTCTTCGGCGTGCTGCGGCCGGAGCGCGCCGCGGCGGTGGTGTCCGGGCTGGACGAGCTCGGCGCCCACGCCCTGGAGGCACTGCCGCCGCTGGGCTGAGCCGTCGGGGCGGTTGAGCCGCCCAGGGCCTCAGCCGCCGCGGACGGCGGCCGGCTGGGGCAGCGACGCGGCGGCCTTGACCCGGCGCAGCACCGGGGTGGTCTCCAGCTGCCGGACGGCGTCCAGCGCCGCGATCCGGGTGGTCAGGTAGGTGTACAGGGACGGGATGTCCGGGCAGATCACCACCGCGTGCAGATTGCTGGGCCCGGTCGTGGCGCAGACGAAGGCGACCTCCGGGTGCTCGGCGATGGCCCGGCCGGTCTCGGCCAGCTGGCCCGGGGAGACCGACAGCCACAGCAGCACCGCGTTGTCCAGGCCGAAGATCCGCCGGCCGAAGTTGACGTCGAAGTAGAGCACCCCCTTGGCCTGCAGCTCGTTCATCCGCCGCCGGACCGAGCTCTGCGAGCGTCCGCTCGCGTCGGCGAGTTCGGCGAGGCCGGTCCTGCCGTCCCGTTCCAGCAGCGCCAGCATCCGGTGGTCGGCCTCGTCCAGCTCGACCGCGACCGCCTCGGTCACCATCGGCGGCGGCGGGTCCGGCAGCAGCAGCGCGGCCTGCTCGGGGGTCAGCGTGTCGGTCTTGTTGACCAGGCTCAGCGCGCCGCCGAAGTAGATGTGCAGGACGCAGTAGGCGGTCACCGCGACCACGCTGGGGGTCCGCGGCAGCCGTTGCAGCAGCAGGCTGTTGCCGTTCTGGCCGCTCTCGGCCCGGGTCATGCAGTTGATCTCGGTGCCGCCGGAGCTGAGGCTGACCCAGGAGGTGTCGTCCCGCCGGGCCAGCGCCTCGGCGACCGACGCGGCGGCGTCCGGGGTGCACTGCACCCGGATGATCCACTGGGTCTCGCCCAGCGCGGCCGGGCTGGTCAGCCCCAGCACCCGCAGCGCGCCCTCGCCGCGCATCCTGGCGTAGTGGCGGGCGACGGTCTGGTCGGAGACGCCGAGGGCCTCGCCGATCCGGCTGAACGGAGCCCGCCCGTCCAGTTGCAGGGCATGCACCAGCTGTCGGTCGACGGTGTCGTACACGCGGGATTTCACCACTCCAGGGTACGAGATGTCGGATCGCGTCGGATTCACCGCCCCGGCTGCGTGGATTCCGCCCCCGCACGGCAGGATCAACCGCATGAACACCGCGCCAGACACCTCGTCTCCGACACCGGACCGCCCCAGGGGCAAATGGATTCCGCTGACCGCCATCTGCCTCGGCACCTTCATGCTGCTGGTGGACGTCAGCATCGTGAACGTGGCCCTCCCGCAGATGGCCTCCGACCTGCACTCCTCGTTCACCTCCCTGCAGTGGGTGGTGGACATGTACGCGCTGGTGCTGGCCGCCCTGCTGATGGTGGTGGGCGCGCTGGGCGACCGGCTCGGCCACCGCAAGCTGTACCTGTTCGGCCTGGTCGTCTTCGCCCTCGCCTCGCTGGCCTGCGGCCTCGCCCCCAACGCCGGGACGCTGATAGCCGCCCGCGCCGCGCAGGGCGTCGGCGGCGCGGCCATGCTGACCTCCACCACCTCGCTGCTGAACGCCGCCTACCAGGGCCGCGACCGCGGCACCGCGTTCGGGATCTGGGGCGCCGTCAGCGGCGGCGCCGCGGCGGTCGGACCGGTCCTCGGCGGGCTGCTGACCGACGAGATCAACTGGCGTGCCATCTTCTTCGTCAACCTGCCGATCGCGGCGGCCGCCCTCTACATGACCGTGCGTCACCTCAAGGACGACCGGGGCCGCCCCACCGGCCGGCTGGACTACGCCGGTGCGGTCACCTTCACTGTCTTCTCCGGCGCGCTGGTCTACGGCCTGATCGAGAGCGCGGACAAGGGCTGGGGCAGCTCCACCGTGCTCGGCTCGCTCGCGCTCGCCGTGGTCGCGCTGCTGGCCTTCGCCCTGGTCGAGCTGCGCAGCGGCAACCCGCTGCTGGACCTGGGGCTGCTCCGCAACCGCAGCTTCGTCGGGCTGACCGCGGCGGCGCTGCTGCTGAACGCCGCCGCGTTCGCCCACCTCACCTACACCTCGATCTGGCTGCAGTCGGTGCTGGCGCTCAGCCCGATCCAGGCCGGGCTGGTCTGCTGCCCGCTGGCGCTGGCCGCGTTCGTGGTGGCCGGAAACAGCGCTCGGCTGTTCGGCAGGGCGGCTCCGCAGATCCCGATCGGGCTGGGCCTGATCCTGATCGGCGCGGGCGTGCTGCTGATGACGCTGGTCTCGGCCGGCTCCTCGTGGACCGCGGTGCTGCCCGGCCTGATCGTCAGCGGCGTGGGCGTCGGGATGGCGACCCCGATCATGATGTCGGCGGCCCTGGCCACGGTCCCGCGCGAGCGGGTCGGCATGGCCAGCGGTGTGGTCAACACCGGTCGCCAGCTCGGCTACGCGCTGGGGATCGCGGTGCTCGGGACGGTGTTCGCCAACCGGATCCAGGACTACGTCACGGTGAACGGCCACCTGGCCGACCCGCACGGGGCCGCGTCGGCGCTGAGCGGGGGCCGGGCCCAGGCGGTGCTGGCGTCCGTCCCGGCCGACAAGGCGGCGGCGGTGCACCAGCTGGTGCACGCCTCCTTCGCGGCCGGGCTCGACCGGGTCTACCTGATCGCGGGCGGCACCGGGATCGTGGCCGGGCTGATCGTCCTCGCCCTGGTCCGCAGGGGCGAGCCGGCCTCGTGGGAGCGGGCGGCCCCGGCCGAGCCCGTAGTCACGGCGGAGGCGTCCCCGGCCCACTGAGGGTGCCCCTCCCGGGGCGGGAAGGCCCGCCCCGGCCCCCCGGCACCCGGGCACGCCGAAGGCCCCTGGTGACCTGCTCAGCAGGTCACCAGGGGCCTTCGGGCAAACGACCACGAGCCGGCCCGCGGGGCGTCAGCCGGTGCGGGACTCCGCGCGGCGGGCGCGGACGTCGCCGACCTTGCGGCGCAGCACCATCAGCGGGGCCATCAGCGCCAGCGTCACCTGCAGCGTCGCGCCGACCTTGAGCAGCGCCGCGCCGCCGGGGACCCCGGTCGCCCAGGCCGCCAGGCAGCCCATGCTGACCACGATCCAGCACAGCGTCGCGGTGGCCAGCGCGCCGTGCGGCTTGGGGTACTCGACCCGGCTGACCATGAGCGCGGCGACGGCGACGATGCCGATCACGGCGGGCACGAACGGCGGGTTGAGCAGCACGATCGAGATCACCGTGAGCGCGCCCATCGGGCAGGGCATCCCCTGGAACACGCCCGGACGCATCGTGGTGCAGGAGAAGCGCGCCAGCCGCAGCACCACCGCGAGCAGCACCATGATCGCGATTCCGGCCGCCACCTGCTGGTGGCCCCCGTCCGCGACCATGCCCCAGACCACGACGAAGTACGCCGGGGCGATGCCGAAGCTGATCAGGTCGGCGAGGTTGTCCAGCTCGGCGCCCAGCGCGGAGGAGCGCAGCTTGCGCGCCACCAGGCCGTCGAACAGGTCGAACATCGAGCCGATCAGCAGCAGCGTGACCGCGGTCGCCGCGCTGCGCCGGTCGCCGCTGGTGGCGACGCCGGTGAGGTGCGGGATCAGCACGCCGGTGGTGGTGCAGTAGATCGCCAGGAAGCCGCAGACCGCGTTGCCCAGGGTGAACATGTCCGCGGTGGACAGGTGCTGCGGGGTGCGCGGGGTGAACAGCTCGCGGTCGCGGGCCCAGCGGAGCCTGCGGGCGCTGCCGTCGCCGTCCTCGTCGGTGTCCTGCACGGTCTCGGGATCAGTCACGGTCAAGACGAGTCACCCCAGCCGTGGTCTTCTGCCCGACCTCGACGCCGGGCTCCACGCCCGCGGGGAGGTAGGTGTCGACCCTCGAACCGAAGCGGATCAGGCCGATCCGCTCGCCCTGCTCGACCTTGGCGCCCTCGGGCAGGTACGGAATGATGCGGCGCGCGACGGCCCCGGCGATCTGGACCATCTCGATGTCGCCGAGCTCGGTGTCGAAGTGCCAGACCACGCGCTCGTTGCGGTCGCTGTCCTTGTTGAAGGCCGGCACGAAGCCGCCGGCCACGTGCTCCACCGAGGTCACCGTGCCGGCCAGCGGGGCGCGGTTGACGTGCACGTTCAGCGGGCTCATGAAGACCGCGACCCGGGTGCGGCCGTCCGGCCAGGCGTCGATGCTCTGCACCACGCCGTCGGCGGGGGAGATCACCCGCGCCTCGGTGACGGTCCGCTCGGGGTCGCGGAAGAACCACAGCATTCCCGCGCTCAGCGCCGTGGCGGGAACCGCCGCGAGGGCCCACCTGCCGCTGCGCCGGGTGAGGGCGGAGCAGGCGGCGGCGGTGAGCACCGTGGGAACGAGCCAGGGCGAGGCGCCGCGTGCCAGCGTGACACGGGGACGGCTCGCAGATCGTTGGGACGGACTGAGGGGCATCGAAGACCTTTGTCGCGGGGGCCCGGGAACGGTTGACGCCGAGGGTACCGGCGTAGGTGACCGCGCGAGGGGGTGCCGCGTGATCGAGGGGTTCGGGGACGTAACTGTCCAAGGGGGATGCTATCGGCAGCGGGCGCCCACAAGGCAACCTCCGAGTAGGTGGGAGTGCACCCACGTCCGTGCCCCTTATGTACGAACGTAGAGCCGGAGACCCCCGCCGGCCAAGGGTTTCGGCGTAACGGTGACGACTCTCTCAGGGGTGGTCAGAGGCGTGCGGGCGGCCCGCGCGGCGGCTGCGGGGGCGGGTGGCGCGGGAAAGGGGCGGGTTTTGGAGCACGCTGCCCCCCGGTCCGCCGGGGGAATGCGAAAAACGGCCGAAACCCGTAGCTTCGGCCGAATCCCGCCCGCCCCGCCCGCTCACTCGCCCAGGCGGTAGTCCTCCAGCAGCCGGCGGCCGATGATCATCTTTTGGATCTCCGCGGTGCCCTCGCCGATCAGCAGCATCGGGGCCTCCCGGTAGAGCCGCTCGATCTCGTACTCCTTGGAGAAGCCGTAGCCGCCGTGGATCCGGAACGAGTCCTCGACGACCTCCTTGCAGAACTCCGAGGCGAGGTATTTGGCCATGCCCGCCTCCAGGTCGTTGCGCTCGCCGGAGTCCTTCTTCCGGGCGGCCATCACCATCATCTGGTGCGCCGCCTCGACCTTGGTCGCCATCTCCGACAGCTTGAACTGGATCGCCTGGTGCTCGGCGATCTTCTTGCCGAAGGTGCTGCGCTGCTGGGCGTAGCGGATGCCCAGCTCGAAGGCCCGCTGGGCGACCCCGCAGCCGCGGGCGGCCACGTTCACCCGGCCCACCTCGACCCCGTCCATCATCTGGTAGAAACCGCGCCCGCTGTCCCCGCCGAGCACCATGTCCGCCGGGATCCGGACGTCCTCCAGGACCAGTTCGGTGGTGTCGACGCCCTTGTAGCCCATCTTCTCGATCTTGCCGGGGACGGTCAGCCCCGGCACGGTCGCGTTGGGGCCGAAGCCGGGGGTCTTCTCGATCAGGAAGGTGGTCATGTTCTTGTACGGGGAGCTGCCGCCCTCGTCGGTCTTGCACAGCACCGCGACCAGGGTGGACGTGCCGCCGTTGGTCAGCCACATCTTCTGCCCGTTGATGACGTAGTCGTCGCCGTCCCTGACCGCCTTGGTGCGGATCGCCGACACGTCCGAGCCGAGGCCCGGCTCCGACATCGAGAACGCGCCGCGGACCTCGCCGGTGGCCATCCGCGGCAGGAAGTGGTCCTTCTGCGCCTGGGTGCCGTGCTGGGCGATCATGTAGGCGACGATGAAGTGGGTGTTGACGATGCCGGACACCGACATCCAGCCACGGGCGATCTCCTCCACCACCAGCGCGTAGGTGAGCAGGGACTCGCCGAGGCCGCCGTACTCCTCCGGGATCATGAGCCCGAACAGGCCCATCTCCTTCATCCCCTCGACGATGGCGGCGGGGTACTCGTCCCGGTGCTCCAGTTCGGTGGCGACCGGGATGATCTCCTTGTCGACGAAGGCGCGAACCGTGCTGAGGATGTCCTGCTGGATCTCGGTGAGGCCGTCGGTCTGAGCGAGGCGTCCCATGACGTGCTCCTGGGGGAGGGAGAAGGGGCCCCGCGGGTCGTGGCAGTGAACCCGCGGGGCACCCGGCTGGTGGGGGAGTTACGAGAGCGGCTCGGGACGGCCGGGCTGCTCCCCGCCGCGCTCCTTGATGTACGTCGCGGTCGGCACCATCACCTTGCGCCGGAACACGCAGACGACGGTGCCGTCCTGCTTGTAGCCCTTGGTCTCGACGTGGACGATGCCCCGGTCCGCCTTGGACTTCGACGGCGTCTTGTCCAGCACCACGGTCTCGCCGTAGATGGTGTCGCCGTGGAAGGTCGGCGCGATGTGCCGCAGCGACTCGACCTCCAGGTTGGCGATGGCCTTGCCCGAGACGTCCGGCACCGACATGCCCAGCAGCAGCGAGTAGACGTAGTTGCCGACCACGACGTTCTTTCCGAAGTCGGTGGTCTTCCCGGCGTAGTTGCCGTCCAGGTGCAGCGGGTGGTGGTTCATGGTGAGCAGGCAGAAGAGGTGGTCGTCGTACTCGGTGACGGTCTTTCCGGGCCAGTGCTTGTAGACCGCGCCGACCTCGAACTCCTCGAAGGTGCGTCCGAACTGCATGGTGGTCAGGCCTCCGTGCTTCTCAGGGATTAGGGGTGTTCGAACTTGGAGGTGCGCTGCATGCCCGCCGCGCGTCCCTTGCCTGCGATGACCAGCGCCATCTTCCGGCTGGCCTCGTCGATCATCTCGTCGCCGAGCATCGCCGAGCCCTTCTTGCCGCCGGCCTCCGAGGTGCACCAGTCGTAGGCGTCCAGGATCAGCTCGGCGTGGTCGTAGTCCTCCTGCGAGGGCGAGAAGACCTCGTTGGCGGCGTCGACCTGGCCGGGGTGCAGCACCCACTTGCCGTCGAAGCCCAGCGCCGCCGAGCGCCCGGCGACCTCGCGGTAGCCGTCCACGTTGCGGATCTGCAGGTACGGGCCGTCGATCGCCTGCAGGTCGTGCATCCGGGCGGCCATCAGGATGCGCATCAGGATGTAGTGGTACGCGTCCGCGCCGTAGCCGGGCGGCTGCTCGCCGACGACCAGGGTCTTCATGTTGATGGACGCCATGAAGTCGGCCGGGCCGAAGACGACGGTCTCCATCCGCGGCGAGGCGCCCGCGATGGCGTCCACGTTGACCAGGCCCTTGGCGTTCTCGATCTGCGCCTCGATGCCGATCTTCCCGACCTCGAAGCCCATGGTCTTCTCGATCTGGGTCAGCAGCAGGTCCAGCGCGACGATCTGCTGGGCGTCCTGGACCTTGGGCAGCATGATGCAGTCCAGGTTCTGGCCCGCGCCCTCGACCACGGTGACCACGTCACGGTAGGTCCAGTGGGTGGTCCAGTCGTTGACCCGGACCACCCGGGTCTTCCCGCTCCAGTCGCCCTGGTTCAGCGCGTCCACGATGGTGTGCCGGGCGCCCTCCTTGGCGAGCGGCGCGCAGGCGTCCTCCAGGTCCAGGAACACCTGGTCGGCGGGGAGGCCCTGGGCCTTCTCCAGGAAGCGCGGGTTGCTGCCGGGCACGGCCAGGCAGGAGCGGCGGGGGCGGAGGCGGTTGACTGTCATTTAGCGGAGGGTCTCTTCCTTGAGGGCGGACATGGGGGCCAGTCCGTGGGCACGACGGATCTCGTCGACGATACGGCCGATGATGTGGGTGATACCGAAGTCCTTCGGGGTGAACACGGCGGCGACGCCCTGCGCCAGCAGCTCCTGCTCGTCCGCCGACGGGATGATCCCGCCGACGATCACCGGGACGTCCTCCACCCCGGCCCGGCGCAGCCGCCGCAGCACGTCAGGGACCAGCTCGGCATGAGCGCCGGAGAGGATCGACAGGCCGACGCAGTGCACGTCCTCGGCCACGGCGGCCGAGGTGATCTGTTCCGGCGTCAGCCGGATGCCCTGGTAGACCACTTCGAACCCGGCGTCGCGGGCCCGTACCGCGATCTGCTCGGCGCCGTTGGAGTGGCCGTCCAGGCCCGGCTTGCCGACCAGCAGCCGCAGCCGGCCCGCGCCGATGTCCTCGGCGGTGGCCCGCACCGCCTCGCGGACGGCGAGCAGCTCCGCGCCGCTCTCGCCCTCCAGGGCGCCGGTGATCGGCGCGCCGCCGACCCCGGTGGGGGCGCGGTACTCGCCGAACACGTCGCGCAGCGCGAAGGACCACTCCCCGGTGGTGACCCCGGCCCGGACGCAGTCCAGGGTCGGCGGCATCAGGTTGGCCCCGGTCGCGGCCTGCCGCTTCAGCTCGGCGAGGGCCGCCTGCGCGGCCTCCTCGTCCCGCTGCTCGCGCCAGCCGGCGAAGGCCTCGACCACCGCGCGCTCCGAGTCCGGGTCCACCTGCATGATCGCGGTGTCCAGGTCGGCGGTGAGCGGGCTGGGCTCGGTGGTCTCGAAGCAGTTGACGCCGACCACCTTGTCCTGGCCGGACTCGATCCTGGCCCGGCGCTCGGCGTGCGAGCCGACCAGCGCGGCCTTGAGGTAGCCGGTCTCCACGGCGGGGGTGACCCCGCCCATGCCGAGCACCTTCTCGATCTCCGCCTCGGCCCCGGACACCAGCTCCTGGACCTTGGCCTCGACCACATGGCTGCCGTCGAACAGGTCGCCGTACTCCAGCAGGTCCGACTCGTAGGCCAGCACCTGCTGGATCCGCAGCGACCACTGCTGGTCCCAGGGCCGGGGCAGGCCCAGCGCCTCGTTCCAGGCCGGGAGCTGGACGGCACGGGCCCGCGCGTCCTTGGACAGCGTCACCGCCAGCATCTCCAGCACGATCCGCTGGACGTTGTTCTCCGGCTGCGCCTCGGTCAGCCCCAGCGAGTTGACCTGGACCCCGTACCGGAAGCGGCGCTGCTTGGCGTCCGTGATGCCGTAGCGCTCGCGGGTGACGGCGTCCCAGATCCGGCCGAAGGCGCGGAGCTTGCACATCTCCTCGACGAAGCGGACGCCCGCGTTGACGAAGAAGGAGATCCGGGCCACCACCTCGCCCATCTGCTCCGGCGCGACCTGCCCGCTGTCGCGGACCGCGTCCAGCACCGCGATGGCGGTGCACATCGCGAACGCCAGCTCCTGGACCGGGGTGGCCCCGGCCTCCTGGAGGTGGTAGCTGCAGATGTTGATCGGGTTCCACTTGGGGATGTTCGCCACGGTGTAGGCGATCATGTCGGTGGTGAGCCGGATGCTGGGCCCCGGCGGGAAGACATGCGTCCCGCGGGACAGGTACTCCTTGATGATGTCGTTCTGGGTGGTGCCGGTGAGCTTGGCGATGTCCGCGCCCTGCTCCTCCGCGACGACCTGGTACATCGCCAGCAGCCACATGGCCGTGGCGTTGATGGTCATGGAGGTGTTGGTGCGCTCCAGCGGGATGCCGTCGAACAGCGCCCGCATGTCGCCGAGGTGGCCGACCGGGACGCCGACCCGGCCGACCTCGCCCTTGGCCAGCACGTGGTCGGGGTCGTAGCCGGTCTGCGTCGGCAGGTCGAAGGCGACCGAGAGGCCGGTCTGACCCTTCGCCAGGTTCTTCCGGTAGAGCGCGTTGGAGGCGGACGCGGACGAGTGTCCGGCGTACGTCCGCATCAGCCAGGGGCGGTCCCGCTCAGCCATGGTTCTCACTCACCCCGGAAGCGGTTGATGGCCGGCAGGTGCTTGGCCCGCAGCTCGGGGTCGCGGACGCCCATGCCCTCCTGCGGGGCCAGGCAGAGCACGCCGACCTTGCCCTGGTGCTTGTTGTGGTGCACGTCCAGCGCGGCCTGGCCGGTGTCCTCCAGCCGGTAGGTCTTCGACAGCGTCGGGTGGATCTTCCCCTTGGCGATCAGCCGGTTGGCCTCCCAGGCCTCGCGGTAGTTGGCGAAGTGCGAGCCGACGATCCGCTTCAGCGACATCCACAGGTAGCGGTTGTCGTACTGGTGCATGAAGCCGCTGGTGGACGCGCAGGTGACGATGGTGCCGCCCTTGCGGGTGACGTACACGCTGGCGCCGAAGGTCTCCCGGCCCGGGTGCTCGAAGACGATGTCCACGTCCTCACCGCCGGTCAGTTCCCGGATCCTGCCGCCCAGTCGCTTCCACTCGCGCGGGTCCTGGTTGTGCTCGTCCTTCCAGAACTTGTACCCCTCGGCGCTGCGGTCGATGATCGCCTCGGCGCCCATCGCCCGGCAGATGTCCGCCTTGGCGTCGTTGGAGACCACGCAGATCGGCGTCGCGCCGCCGGCCAGCGCGTACTGGGTGGCGTACGAGCCCAGGCCGCCGCTGGCGCCCCAGATCAGGACGTTGTCCCCCTGCTTCATCCCGGCGCCGTTGCGGGAGACCAGCTGCCGGTAGGCGGTGGAGTTCACCAGGCCCGGCGAGGCGGCCTCCTCCCAGGTGAGGTGGGCCGGCTTGGGCATCAGCTGGTTGGACTTCACCAGTGCGAGCTCGGCCAGGCCGCCGAAGTTGGTCTCGAAGCCCCAGATCCGCTGCTCCGGGTCCATCATCGTGTCGTTGTGGCCGTCCGGGGACTCCAGCTCCACGCTCAGGCAGTGCGCGACGACCTCGTCGCCCGGCTTCCAGGCGTGCACGCCGGGGCCGGTCCGCAGCACCACCCCGGCCAGGTCGGAGCCGAGGACGTGGTACGGCAGGTCGTGCCGGGCGCTCTCGGGCGAGAGCCGGCCGTAGCGCTCCAGGAAGCCGAAGGTGGAGACCGGCTCGAACAGCGAGCTCCACACGGTGTTGTAGTTGACCGAGCTGGCCATCACCGCGACCAGGGCCTCGCCAGGGCCGAGTTCCGGCACGGCGACGTCGTCCAGGTGCAGGGACTTGCGCGGGTCCTTGTCGCGGCTTTCCTGCCCCGCGAACATCTGCTCCTCGTCCTTGTGGAGCGTGACCGCCCGGTAGGACTCGGGGACGTCGAGCGCGGCGAAATCGGCCGGGCTCGCGTCGCCGCTGGTGATCGCTTCGAGGATTTCCTTCATGGCTGCCTCCGACGGCTTCCCCGCTGAGGGGTACGGGGACGTCTGATGGGGGGCACCGGGAACGGACACCGGTGATGGACGGGAGTTTTGTGGTGGAGTGCGGGCTGGCTGTCTCAGTCCTACAGCGCTCGCGCAGGGGTGTCGCGCGACCCTGGGCATGGCGCGCCGGGATGGGGAGCCGCGGCGCCGCGACCAGTGGGTAACAACGTACTGGCACGCGGTGCCAGTCGTAAAGACACTGCGTGCCATGATTTTCTCCAGGGGACACGTGAGCGTCATCACGTCGCAACATCTACCCCGAGAAAACCGCAGGCCCATCCCGACGCGCCGGGATGGGCCTGTTAATTGTTCTCTGACCTGCGTAAATGACCTTACGTGGCGCCCAGTGCCAGCTTGATGCTCTGCAGCACCTCGTCCAGCGGGGCGTCGGTGCGGGCCACGGTGATCAGCACCTCGCCGGAGGGAGTGGCGCTCACCGCGCTCTCCACGGCGCTGCCCAGGGTCTCCGCCGAGCCGTTGATGGCACTGCGTGCCACATTCGGTGTCAGCGTGGGCGGCCGTCCCTGCTCCTGCCCTTGGGCCTGCTCCTGGGCCTGGGAGGCGCCGGCCCAGAAGGTCCGCCGGATCACCTCGAACGCGTGGTCGAGCTGCGGCTCCACTTCGCCGTTGCCGCCCGAGCGCAGCCAGCGCCGCAGCACGTGGTTGTGCGCCGCGACCACGGCCGCCGCGGACACCTCGGAGAGCATCGCGTCGTCGCCGACGCCGCGCTCCCAGCCGCCCGCGCTCTGCCCCGCGGTGTCGAACCGGCCCAGCAGGTAGCGGGTGAACAGCCGCTCGTAGCGGGCCACCACCGCGATCTCGCGCTCGCGCAGCGTCGGCACCTGCCGGATCAGCCGGTAGCGGGCCACCGAGACGCCGGGGGTGGCCGCGTACATCCGCAGCACCTCCTTGATGCCCCGGCAGACCACGTCCAACGGGTGCTCGGCCGGATCCGCCCCGGCCAGCAGGTCGGCCACCCGGATCAGGGTGTCGTCGTGGTCCGGGAAGATCGCCTCCTCCTTGGACCGGAAGTAGCGGAAGAAGGTGCGCCTGGCCACGCCCGCGGCGGCGGCGATCTGATCGACCGTCGTCTCCTCGTAGCCCTGGTTGGCGAACAGCTCCATCGCCGCCGCGGCCAGGTCCTGGCGCATCTGCTGGCGCTGCGCCGTCACCTTCCGCGGACCCGGGCCCGCCGGTTCGGCCGGTGCCGCTGCTGTGGCCTGTGTTTCTGCCCCGCTCATGGGCCGAACGCTACACGCAGCCGGGGTCCGCACGGGCGCGGTCACCCGCGCGCGTGGTCGCGGAAGCCGCGCCCCGTCTTGCGGCCCAGGCAGCCCGCCGCCACCAGGTGCTCCAGCAGCGGCGCGGGCGCCAGGCCCGGTTCCCGGAACTCGCCGTGCAGCACCTTCTCGATCGTCAGCGAGACGTCCAGGCCGACCACGTCCAGCAGCGCGAACGGGCCCATCGGGTAGCCGCAGCCCAGCCGCATCGCGGTGTCCACGTCGTCGACCGAGGCGTAGTGCTCCTCGACCATCCGGACCGCGTCGTTGAGGTAGGGGAACAGCAGCGCATTGACGATGAACCCGGCCCGGTCGCCGCACTCCACCGGGTGCTTGCGGATGCTCGCGCAGACCTCCAGCACCGTCGCGGTCACGTCCTCGGCCGTCAGCACCGTGCTGACCACCTCGACCAGCCGCATCGCCGGGGCCGGGTTGAAGAAGTGCATCCCGACCACGTCGCGCGGCCGGGAGGTCGCGGTGGCGCAGCGGATCACCGGCAGGCTGGAGGTGGTGGTCGCCAGCACCACGCCGGGACGGCAGACCTTGTCCAGCGCGGCGAACAGCTCCTGCTTCACCGTCAGGTCCTCGGCCACCGCCTCCAGCACCAGGTCCGCACCGGCCAGGTCGTCCAGCGAGCCGGAGCCGGTGACCCGGGCCAGCGCCGCGTCCCGGTCCGCCTCGGCCAGCCGGCCCTTGGCGACCATCCGGTCCAGCGACTTCGCCAGGGCGGCCTTCGCCCGGTCCGCCTTCTCCTGGCTGCGGGCGACCAGGAGCACGTCGTACCCGGCCTTGGCGAACACCTCGGCGATGCCGGTCGCCATCGTCCCCGAGCCGCAGACGCCGACGCTGCGGACCGTCCGGCCGGTCGCCCGCCCGGCCGCTGCCGCCTGCTGCTCCGGCACCACCTGGGACGAACCCGGGGCGGCGTACGTGTAGAAGCCGCGCCCGGTCTTGCGGCCCAGCAGCCCGGCCGAGGCCAGCTGGCCCAGGATCGGGGCCGGGGCGTGCAGCCGGTCGTGCGACTGCGCGTACATCGCCTCCAGCACGGTCTTCGCGGTGTCCACGCCGATCAGGTCCAGTAGCGCCAGCGGGCCCATCGGCAGGCCGCAGCCGAGCCGCATGGCCGCGTCGATGTCCTCCCGGGTGGCGTAGCGGGACTCGAACATCGCGGCGGCCTGGTTGAGGTAGGCGAACAGCAGCCCGTTCACGATGAAGCCGGGCCGGTCGCCCGCCGCGACCGGCGACTTGCCCAGGTCACGGGTGAAGCCGGCCGCCGCCTCGGCGACGTCCGCGCTGGTCAGCACGGTGCGGACGACCTCGACCAGCTCCATCACCGGGGCCGGGTTGAAGAAGTGCAGCCCGACCACCCGCTCCGGGCGCGCGGTCGCCGCGGCGATCCGGGTCACCGACAGCGCGGTGGTGCCGGTGGCCAGGACCGTCTCCGCCGGGCAGATCCGGTCCAGCTCGGCGAACAGCTCGCGCTTCAGCTCCAGCTCCTCCGGGAGCTCCTCGATCACCAGCTGCGCGGCGGCCACGGCGGCCAGCTCGTGGGTGACGCTGATCCGGGCCAGCAGCGCGGCGCGTTCGTCGGCGCTGATCCGGGAGCGCTCGACCGAGTGCGCGGTCGACTCCTCGATCCGCCGCAGCGCGGCCTCGGCCGCGGCGGCGTCCCGCTCGACGCCGATCACCCGCCGGCCGCTGCGCGCGGTGATCTCGGCGATGCCGGCGCCCATGGTGCCCAGGCCGACGACGGCGACGACGGGGAAGGCGACCGGCGGAGGGGTGGCGGCGGGCGTGGTGGCGGGTGAGCCGGGCTCAGTCTGATCGTTCACGGGAGGACTCCTCGGGGAGCGCCGCGGCCGGACCCGTGCGGGGACGGAGGTCGGGCGGGCGGCAGACGGAGAGAGAAGGGGGCGAGCACACGGCGCGACTGAGGTCGCCGTGGGAAACGTGACAAGAGACCGCACCCCGGCCGGTCCGACGATGCGTCGCCGAATGGGGGCGTAGATACCGAACCCGTCGCTGCGGCTCCCGACGCGGACTGGGTTGGTCGCGCCACCATACCCGTATTACCAGTTGGTAGGAAGGACTGTGCGGAAAACCACGCGCGGGTCGCGGCCGGCCCGGTTAGGTTCACTCGTATGACGTCCACGGGGATCTTCATGCCGGGCCTGGAGCTCTGCGGGCTGCTCTACACCGAGGCCGTCCGTCCGATCCTGGACCGCGCCCACCCCGGACTGCCGCACGCGGCGGCACGGATCGGCGGCGGCTCCGAGGTGCTGGGCTTCGACACCGAGCGCTCGCCCGACCACGACTGGGGCCCGCGGCTCCAGATCTTCCTGGGCGCGGAGGACCTCGCCGCGCACGGGGACGCCATCCGCGGGCTGCTCTCCGAGCAGCTGCCCAAGGCCGTGCACGGCTGGCCCACCCACTTCGCGCCGCCCGGCGCGCGGATCCGGGTGATGACCCCGACGGACGGACCGGTGGACCACCGGGTGGAGGTGGTCGAGCCGGGGGAGTGGCTCACCGGCGCCCTGGGTTTCGACCCGCTGGGTTTCGACCCTCTGGGCGGGGACGGGTCAGCCGGGGTGGGCCTGCTCGACTGGCTGGCCACCCCGGGCCAGCGGCTGCTGGAGGTCACCGCCGGGGCGGTCTACCACGACGGCCCCGGCCGGCTCACCGCCGCGCGGGCCGCGCTGGCCTGGTACCCGGACGACGTCTGGCGGCACCTGCTGGCCGCCCAGTGGCTGCGGATCGCCCAGGAGGAGGCCTTCACCGGCCGCACCGCCGAGGTCGGCGACGACCTCGGCAGCCGGGTGGTCGCCGCCCGGCTGACCCGCGAGGTGCTGCGGCTGTGCCTGCTGCTGGCCCGCCGGTACGCCCCCTACAGCAAGTGGCTCGGCACCGCCTTCGCCCGGATCCCGGACGCCGAGGCCGCGCCGATCGCCGCCGAACTGCGCACCGCGCTGGCCGCCGACGCCTTCGCCGAGCGCGGCCGGGCGCTCGCCGCCGCCTGCTCGCTGGCCGGGGCCTGGCAGAACCGGCTCGGGCTCTGCGCCCCGGTCGACCCCGCCGTCCGCCCCTACTTCGACCGCCCGTTCCCGGTCGTCGACGCCGGACGCTTCACCGAGGCGCTGGGCTCCGCCATCACCGACCCCGCGGTCGCCCCGCTGCCGCGGCTGGGCGCCGTCGACCAGTTCACCGACAGCACGGACGCCCTGGGCGACTCCGTCCGCTGCCGGGCGCTGACCCGCGCGGCGCTCGGCGGCTAGGCCCCGCTAGGCCCCGGCCTGGTCCGACGGGGTGGCGCGCCAGAGGGTGAGCCGGTGCCAGGCGGCGAGGCCGTCCGGGACCCAGGACCAGTCGGCCAGACGCTCCGTCAGCTGGTCCTCGGTCAGGAAGTCGTGCCAGGCCACCTCTTCGACCTGGGGCCGGACCGGCCCGGTGACCCTGGCCGTGTAGACGGCGGACCACCAGCTGTGCTCGTCGGACTCGTAGAGGAAGCGGAACAGCGGGGTCGGGGCCAGCCCGCCGACGCCCAGCTCCTCCTCGGCCTCCCGCTTGGCGGCGTCGTCGTAGCTCTCACCGGCGCCGACCACGCCGCCGACGAACATGTCGTGCAGGGAGGGGAAGACCAGCTTCCCGGCGGTGCGGCGGTGGACGAAGATCCGGTCCTCGGCGTCGCGGGCGAGGATGAACACGCAGCGGTGCCGCAGCCGCCGGGCGTAGGCGTCGCCGCGCCGCGCCTGGCCGGTGACGCGGTCCTCGGCGTCCACGATGTCCAGCAGTTCGTCGCTGCTGAGGGGCTGTCCCGCTGAGCTGTCCACGGGGGTCATCCAAGCACGGCGGGGCGGTGGCCGGTGGCCAGGATCGCGACCGCGGGGAGGGCGACCGGACCGGAGCCGGTGCCGTCCCCCGCGCCGTCCGGGCCCGCGCCCGTGCCGTTCGGGCCCGGCTCGGCCAGGGGCTCGGCGTAGGGGGCGACCAGGCGGTCGTAGTGGGCCTTGACGGCGGCGGCGGTGGCCGGGCCCTGACGGGCGATCAGTGCCCCGGTCAGCGGGGTGCCCGCGACCACCGCGTGCCACCAGGCGTCCGGGTCCACCCGGTGCAGCCAGGCGATCCGCTCGGCGGATGCCCCGGCCAGCCCGGCGTCGGCGAGTAGCGCGGCGAAGGCCTCGGCGCGGCCCTCCGGCTCCGCGTCGGCCAGGAACGGCCCGGACGAGGGCAGGTCCGGCGGGTAGGGGATGCCGGAGGCGGCGACGGCTTCGCCGAAGACCGCGGTGGCGCGCATGGCGACCCGTTCCCAGCAGGTCAGCGCCAGCAGTCCGCCGGGACGCAGCACCCGGCGCAGCTCGACCAGGCCGGCTGCCGGGTCACCCAGGTGGTTGATCACGAAGTTGCCCACCACCGCGTCGAACGAGCAGTCGGGGAAGGGAAGTTCCGGCAGCACCGCGACCCGGACGTCCGCCTCGGGGCAGGCCTTCGCCGCGTGCGCGGCCATCTCCGGGGAGGCGTCCACGGCGGTGACCGCGGCGCCCCTGGCCAGTGCGACGGCGGCGACCACACCGGGCCCGGTGCCGACGTCCAGCACCCTCGTCCCCGGGCCGACGCCCGCCGCGTCCAGCAGCGGGGCGACGGTGCGGGCGGTCATCCGGGCGAAGCCGGACCGGTAGGCCTCACTGCGCCCGGTCCAGTTCCGGCGTTCGAAGGCGTCGAAGGCGGTGGCGTCCCAGGTCGTCGTCATGGCGACATCCTCGCAGAGGCGGTCGGCCGGGAGGCCGGCCCGGGGCGCCCCGGGTTTGGCCGGTGCGGCTGCCGGTGGTTGGCTTGGACGCGTACGCGCAACACGAGCGCGCACCGACGAAGGAGGAGCACCACCATGGGTCAGGTCCACGCGGTCACCGAGCGGGTCTACGACGCCTCGCCGGAGCAGGTCTTCGACGCGCTGGCCGACTATCAGAACTCCCGCGAGGGGCTGCTGCCCGCGCAGTACAGCGAGTACGAGGTGCGCGAGGGCGGCAAGGGCGCCGGGACGGTGGTGCACTGGAAGCTCCAGGCCACCGAGAGCCGGGTGCGGGACTGCCTGTTCACGGTGACCGAGCCGTCGCCGGGCCGGCTGGTGGAGACCGACGCCAACTCCAGCCTGGTGGTCACCTGGACGGTGACCCCGGCCGGTGCGGGCAAGGCCAAGGCCGTGGTCGAGGCGACCTGGAACGGCGCGGGCGGCATCGGCGGGTTCTTCGAGCGGACCTTCGCGCCGAAGGGCTACAACCGGATCCACGACCAGCTGCTGGCGAATCTGGCCGCAGCGGTCTGACCTGCGGTCGGCCGGGGTGGCCGGGACGGCGGTTCAGGTGGGACGCGGGCCGAGGAGCCGGGCGGCTTCGGTGACCAGGTGTTCGGGGTCCTGGCCGACGTCCAGGACCACCCCGTGCTCGTCCGGGGTGAGCGGCTCCAGCGTGGCGAACTGGGACTCCAGCAGCGACGCGGGCATGAAGTGGCCGCTGCGGCCGTCGAGCCGCTCGGCGATCAGCTCGCGGCTGCCGGACAGGTGCACGAAGCGGACGCCGGGGCAGGCGGCGCGCAGCGTGTCGCGGTAGCGGCGCTTGAGCGCGGAGCAGGTGACCACGCCGCCGCTGCCGTCCTCGGCCCGCTCGCCCAGCCACCCGCCCAGGGCCAGCAGCCAGGGCTCGCGGTCGGCGTCGTCCAGTGGCGTTCCGGCGCGCATCTTGGCGATGCTGGCGGCCGGGTGGAAGTCGTCGGCCTCGGCGTAGGGCAGGGCGAGGCGCTCGGCCAGCCGGACGGCGACCGTGGTCTTGCCGACGCCGGAGACGCCCATCACCACGACGCACAGGGGTGGGGGCAGGGGCGGTTCGGTGTTCACGCGATGCGGTCCCAGGTGTCGTGGCGGATCGGGTCGAGGAAGGGTATCCCCTCGGTCCAGCGTTCCAGCTCGTCCAGGGCGTAGTCGGCCATCCGGCGCAGCTCGTTGCCCATCGATCCGGCGATGTGCGGGGTGAGCAGCACATTCGGCAGGTCGTAGAGCGGGGAGCCGGCCGGCAGCACCTCGGGCGAGGTCACGTCGAGGACGGCGTTCAGCCGCCCGGAGACCAGCTCCTGTTCCAGCGCCCGCTGGTCGACCAGTGCGCCCCTGGCCGTGTTGACCAGGGTCGCGCCGTCCGGCATGGACGCCAGCAGGGCGCGTGAGACCAGGCCCTCGGTGCTGGGCAGCCACGGCGCGTGCACGCTGACCACGTCGGAGCCGCGGAACAGCTCCGGCAGCGGGACCGGCTCGGCGCCGAGCGCGGCTGCCTCGTCCGGGGCCAGGAACGGGTCGCTGACCAGCACCTCCAGGTCGAAGGGCTGCAGCAGCCCGATCACCCGGCGACCGATTCTGGACGCGCCCAGGATGCCGGTCCTGCGGCGGTAGTTGCCCGCGGTGGCCAGCCGGGCGTGCCAGTCGGCGGCGCCGTCGCGGACCCTGCGGTAGCCGTCCCTGGCGGGCAGCACGCGTTTGTTGGCGAAGAGGATCGCGGCCAGGGTGAATTCGGCGACCGGGACCGCGTTGGCGGCGGCGGCCGAGGTCACCTGGATGCCGCGCTGCCAGCAGGCCTCGGTGACATGGCCCTTGACCGATCCGGCGGTGTGTACGACGGCGCGGAGCCGCGGGGCGGCGGCGAGTACCGACTCGTCCAGCGGGGGGCAGCCCCAGCCGGTGACCAGCACCTCCGCGGTGGCCAGGGCGGTTCTGGCGGCGGGGGTCCCGAGGTCGTCGAAGACGGGGAGGGGGGAGGGGGCGGGGGCTGAGGTGGGGCCGAGGTCGACCAGCTCGCCCAGGCGGCGGCGGGACTCGGCGTCGAAGATCGCCGCGGCCACGGCCGACCGCATCGCCAACACCGCGCGCGGGCGGGGGCGTCCCCCTGCGGGGGCGGGAGTAGGAGCGGAGGCGGGGGCAAGGGCAGGGACGAGGGCGGCGGCGGAGACGGGGGCAGGCGCAGGAGCGGAGGCGGAGGTAGGGGCGGGGGCGGGGGTTCCGGCAGCGGTGGGTGCGGCGGGCGCTGCGACGTCGGTGGCGGGTCGGTCGGCAGGGGGAGGGGTCATCGGGTGCCTGCCGCCTGCGGGGCGCCGGCCGGGGCCGTGCTGGAGTCCCTGACGACGAGCCGTGGGTGCAGCACCGTCTGCCGGACCGGCAGGCCCGGAACCCCGCTCAGGCGTTCGAGCAGGGCGGTCGCCGCCGTGGCGCCGACCTCGAACTTGGCGGGGGCGACCGCCGTCAGCGGGACCTCCGCGAAGGCGGCGACCTCGTCGTCGTAGGCGATCACCGACAACTCCTCCGGGACCCGGACCCCGTGCCCGCGCAGCCGCTGCACCATCAGCACCGCCTCCTGGTCGGAGTGCACCAGCGCCGCGCCCGCGCCGGAAGCGCGGCAGGCGTGGATGAAGGCGTCGACCGACTCCAGCCGGTCCGCGCCGGGCTCGAAGGCCAGCACCGGCGCCGCCGTGTCGAGACCGAACCGCCGCACCGCCTCGGCGTGGCCCTCGGTCACCGCGGGCGCGGTCGGGGTGCGGGCGGTGAGCAGGGCGACGCCGCGGTGGCCGAGCCCGGCCAGGTACTCCACGGCCTGGTACGCCCCCTGGCGGTGGTCGCTGAGCACGCACTCGGCGTGGTCGAAGGCCTCCGCCGAGCGCCGCTCGACCAGCACGTACGGCAGCCCGGACGCGTCCAGCAGCTCCCTGACCGGCTCCGGGAGCACCGGCCCGGACGAGGTGGCGACCAGCAGGCCGTCGCTGCCCGAGCTGACCAGGTCGCGGAGCTGGCCGAGGTCGCGGTCGGCGTCGTAGTCGGTGACGCTCAGCACCAGCCGGACCCCGGACCGCCCGGCCGCGCTCTGCGCCCCGCGGATCACCTCGGGGAAGTAGTACGTCGCCGAGGGCGCCAGCATCCCGATGGCCATGCCCTCGACCCCGGCGACCGGCAGCGCGCCCCAGCCGCCCCCGGCCGCCGCCGCGCCGGGCGGCACCGCGCCGCCGCGGACCCGGGTCAGCCGCCCCTGCCGCTCCAGCAGCTCCAGGTCGCGGCGGACC
The DNA here is from genome assembly GCF_042510955.1 of Streptacidiphilus cavernicola. NCBI lineage: Bacteria > Bacillati > Actinomycetota > Actinomycetes > Kitasatosporales > Streptomycetaceae > Streptacidiphilus > Streptacidiphilus cavernicola. The sequence goes on along the minus strand of NZ_JBHFAB010000020.1, from coordinate 71,976 downwards.
GTCCCCTCCGAGACGCCGAGACCGCTGACCACGTCGGCCAGCCGGACCGCGCCGTGGACGCGCAGCTGCTCCAGCACGTAGTCGTGCCGTTGTCGTGCGAGCACGTTCCCCTCCCTCGGACGTCCGCCACCCCGTGGTGGAAGCTAGCAGATCCTGGAGGGTTCTGATCGGTTCTGGCGGAAACCTGTGGACAACCCCCGGCGACCCGGAGCCGGGGGAACATTTCTCCGAAGAAATTCCCGGGAGAGTGAATTCGGCGCCGCGGCGACCGATGCGTGTTTCGCAATTTATCGACTTGGCGTCACATTCTCGCTGGTAACCGCAATATGGCGATCCATAAGTCGATTCTGATCGCTTCCGGCCGATGGTATGACCAGTTCCGGGACGATGGCTGTGCACTGCAATGATCTCTGCCATGTCCGTGACCCAGGCGGGCCGCCCGGCCCCGGCAGTACCAGACCCTCCGGTCGCACCGAAGGGAGCCGACCCGGTCGCGCCCCGCGTCCGCCCCGCCGAGACGGCGCTGACCCCGCGTCAGCTCCGGCTGGTCTTCGCCGGGCTGATGACCGCGCTGCTGCTGGCCGCCCTCGACCAGACCATCGTCGCCACCGCGCTCCCGCGCATCGTCGGCGAGCTCGACGGCCTGCAGCACATGTCCTGGGTAGTCACCGCCTACCTGCTGGCCTCCACCGTCGGCCTCCCGGTGTACGGGAAGCTGGGCGACCTGTTCGGCCGCAAGTCGGTGTTCCAGTTCGCCATCGTGGTGTTCCTGGTCGGCTCGGCGCTCTCCGGCTGGTCGCACAGCATGACCGAACTGATCGCCTACCGCACGGTCCAGGGCATCGGCGGCGGCGGGCTGATGATCGGCGTGCAGGCGATCATCGGTGACGTGGTGTCACCCCGCGAGCGGGGTCGCTACATGGGGCTGATCAGCGCGGTCTTCGGGCTGTCCTCGGTGGCCGGGCCGCTGCTCGGCGGCTGGCTCACCGACGGCCCCGGCTGGCGCTGGTGCTTCTACGTCAACCTCCCGGTCGGCCTGGTCGCCCTGGTGCTGACCGCGGTCGCGCTCAAGCAGCCCGCCCGCTCGGAGCGGGCCGGCCGGCCCAAGCCCAAGCTGGACGTGCTCGGCGCGCTGCTGCTCGCCGCCGTCGGCACCTGCCTGGTGCTGGCCACGAGTTGGGGCGGCAGCACCTACGGCTGGGGCTCCCCGGTGATCCTCGGACTGCTCGGCGGGACGGTGCTGGCGCTGCTGCTGTTCCCCCTGGTCGAGCGGCGGGCGGCGGAGCCGGTGATCCCGCTGCGGCTGTTCCGCGACTCGGTGTTCAACGTCAGCGGCGCCATCGGGATCGTGGTCGGCGTCGCCCTGTTCGGCGCGGCCAGCTACCTGCCCAGCTTCCTGCAGATGGTGGACGGGGCCAGCGCCACCGCGTCCGGGCTGAAGATGCTGCCGATGATGGGCGGCGTCGTGGTCGCCTCGATCGGCTCGGGCCAGCTGATCAGCAGGACCGGCCGCTACAAGGTCTTCCCGATCGTCGGCGGCGCGCTCTCCACCGTCGGCATGGGCCTGCTCGGGCTGCTCGACGCGCACAGCTCGTACCTGGTGCAGAGCGTCGCCATGGCGGTGCTCGGCCTCGGCGTCGGCCTCGGCCTGCCGGTGCTGGTGCTCGCGGTGCAGAACTCGGTTGCCCCGGCCGACCTCGGGGCGGCCACCTCGGCCAGCAACTACCTGCGCCAGGTGGGCGGCTCGGTCGGCGCGGCGGTCTTCGGCACGCTGTTCAACTCCCGTCTGACGCACCAGCTCCAGCAGCGGCTTCCGGCCGCGGGCACGGGCGGCGGAGGCGGGGGCGGGAAGGCCGCGCCGCCGACCGACTCGATCACCCCCGAGCTGGTGCACGCACTGCCGGCCCCGCTGCGGCTGGCCTATGTCGACTCCTACGCGGCCGCGATGCCGCGGGTGTTCCTCTACCTGGCGCCGGTCCTGGCGCTGGGCTTCCTGCTCGCCTTCCTGCTCAAGGAGAAACCCTTGGTCACCCACGCGGCCACCCCGACCAGCACGGGATCCGACAGTACCGACCGCCCGATCGGAGACCTCGCCATGGAGGACACCGCCGCAGGCCTGCCGCACCAGAGCCCGAGCCAGAGCCCGCACCAGGGCCCGCACCTGGACACCGCGGGGGTCCCCGGCGCCCCGGGCACCCCGGTCAGCGGGGCGGTGCTGGAACCCGACCGCACCGGCGTCCCCCGCGCCGTGCTCACCCTGATCGACATGGACGGCCGCCAGGTCGCCCGGGCCGGCAGCGGCCAGGACGGGCGCTGGGCGCTGGCCGCGCCGCGCGGCGGCAACTACGTGCTGATCGCCGCCGCGCCGGGGCACCAGCCGCAGGCGGTGACGGTCACCGTCGGCAGCCGCCCGGTCGACCTCGACGTGGTGCTCGGCGGCACCGGACGGCTGTCCGGCGCGGTCCGCAGCGCCGAGGGCGCGCCGGTCGCCGACGCCACGGTGACGCTGACCGACGCCCGCGGCGAGGTCGCCGCGACCACCCACGCCGACTCCGACGGCGCGTACCACTTCCGCGACCTGGTCTGCGGGCGCTACACCCTGGCGGTCAGCGCCCGCGCCTACCGTCCGGCCGCGCTCGCGGTGGACGTCGCGGCCAGCGGCGAGACCCGGCAGGACGTGGCGATGGCCGGCAGCGGCACGCTCCGCGGCACCGTCCGCACCGGCGGCGGCCACGCGGTGGCCGATGCCAGGGTGACCCTGCTGGACTCCACCGGGACCGTGGTCGCCGCCGCCACCACCGGCCTGGACGGGCAGTTCCGGTTCACCGACCTGGAGCCGGGCGAGTACACCGTGATCGCCAGCGGCTACCCGCCGGTGGCCACCGCGCTGCGGATCGAGGACGGCCACACCGAGCGCGACCTGCACCTCACCCACCGCCTCGACGACTGAGCCGTTCGGCGCTGTCCGGCCCTTCACGCGCGGGGTTACGGGCTGACCGCGAGCATCACCCTCGCGAGTGGAGTTCCTCAGTCCTGCGGGTGAAGGCGTGCCTCGGGATCGACTCGGGCACCATAGGTTGCGCGTCGTGCCCCTGACGATTCTTCACGTTTCCCAACCCGTCGACGGCGGGGTGGCCCGTGTCGTCGTCGACCTGCTCCGGGGTCAGGTCGCCGACGGTCACCGGGTCCTGCTCGCCTGCCCCGCCGCGGGGCCGCTGGCCGCCGCCGCGACGGCGGTCGGCGCCGAGGTGCTGCCGTGGACGGCGGTGCGGGCGCCGGGGGCCGGGCTGCCCGGCGAGGTCCGCGCGCTGCGCGGGCTGGTCGCCGCGCACCGTCCGCAGCTGGTCCACCTGCACAGCTCCAAGGCCGGTCTGGCCGGACGGCTTGCGCTGCGCGGGTCGGTGCCCACGGTGTTCCAGCCGCACGCCTGGTCGTTCGCCGCGGTGTCCGGGCCGATGGCCCGACTGGCCCGGGGCTGGGAGCGGCTGGGGGCACGCTGGACCGACCGGCTGCTCTGCGTCAGCGAGGCGGAGCGCGCCGAGGGCGTGGCCGCCGGGCTGCGCGGGCGCTGGGCGCTGGCCCCCAACGGCGTGGACCTGGCGTACTTCGACCCGGTCCGGCTGCCGCTGCAGGAGCAGGCCAGGCAGCAGGCCGCGGAGTCGCTCGGGCTGCCCGGCCCGTGGCCGGAGGGCCCGCTCGCGGTCTGCGTCGGCCGGCTCTGCCGGCAGAAGGGCCAGGACGTGCTGCTCCGGGCCTGGGGCCCGGTGCCCGAACGGGTGCCGGGTGCCCGGCTGGTGCTGGTCGGCGACGGCCCCGAACGGGCCGCGCTGGAAGCGCTCGCGGCCACCCTGCCGGACCCGTCGAGCGTGGTGTTCGCCGGTCCCGCCGAGGACCCGCGCGACTGGTACGCCGCCGCGGACCTGGTGGTGCTGCCGTCCCGCTGGGAGGGGATGGCGCTGGTCCCGCTGGAGGCGATGGCCTGCGGCTGCCCGGTGCTGCTGACCGAGGTGGCCGGGGCCCGCGAGTGCCTGGACCGGGGCGAGCAGCCGGTCCCGGTGGACGATCCGGAGGCGCTGCGCGAGGCCCTGGTGGCGCGTCTGGCCGATCCGGTCGGCTGCCTCGCGGCGGGGGCCAGGGCCCGGTCCCGGATGGTGGAGCGGCACGACGTCGAGGACACCGTGGCGAAGGTGACCGCGGTCTACCGGTCGGTACTTGAACCGCTTTTCGGGGTCGAGCCGGAGAAATCACCCGTGCGAATGACGGCGGGTAAATCTGATTAATGGTCATCGGTGTGAATGGGCACGTCGACTGACAAAACGTCTGCGGAAATTCTGTACTGTCGTATTGCCTGCTTCATTCCTTTTGTTGCGATAAGACCGAATCGTCAGGTTCGGCGGCAGGTGCTACCTCGACCGAGCCGAGGCTTCGGGGGGATCCCGGACTACGGGCACACAGCAGAGGAGTACGTGCGCGGATGACCACCATCGACAACGACGAACTGCCGCGCCCGAGCGGCCCGGTGGGCACGGGTGTGGCCGAGCTGCCGCTCCAGGCGACCCTGCCGGGCGCCCGCGCGCGGACCGGTCCGTCCCACCGGCGCACCCGCCGCACCCGCGCCGTGGCCCCGGCCGCGCTGCTGGCGGTGGACGCGCTGGCGGTGCCCGCTGCCCTCGGCGCGGTCGGCGGCGGCGACGCGCTGCGGGTGCTCTGGGCGGTCTGCGGCATCGTCCCGCTGGTGGTCCTGCTCAACCTGGCCGGCGGCCTCTACCGGCTCCGGCTCACCCCCTCGGTGCTGGACGAGCTGCCCTCGCTGGCCGCCCGCGCCATCGTCGCCCTCGCCGTCGCGCTGGCCCTGGACCGCTGCCTGCACGGCCTCTGGCTCTCGGCGGTCCCGGTCGACCCCGGCCTGCTCTGCATCCTGATGGCGTGTCACCTCGCCCTGGACGTGCTCGGCCGGGCCGCCGTGTACCGGCTGCTCCGGCGGCACCGCAGGAGGAACCCCAGGCCCACCCTGATCGCCGGCGCCGGGCACATCGGCCAGCGGGTCGCCGCCGCGCTGCTGGAGCACCCCGAGTACGGGCGGCGCCCGGTCGGCCACATCGACCCGGAGCCGGTCTCGCCGGCCGAGGAGTCGCCGGTCCCGGTCCTCGGCGGCCCGGCCGTGCTGGACCTGGAGATCGCCGCCCACGGCGTCCGCGACGTGATCCTCACCGCCGGCGGCGCGGACGACGCCGAGGTCGCCCAGATCCTGCGGACCAGCGCCCGGCACGGCTGCGAGGTCTGGCTGGTCCCCGGCCTGCCCGCGTTCGGCGCCTTCGCCCACGGCAGCCGGCGCAGCGCGGTCGGCGACCACCTCTGGGGCTTCCCCTGCCTGCGGCTCGGCCCCAGCCCGCTAGACCGGCCCTCCTGGGCGGTCAAGCGGGCCACCGACGTCCTGCTGGCCGGGGCCGGGCTGCTGCTGGTCTCGCCGGTCCTGGCCGCCTGCGCGGTCGCGGTCCGGATCGACGGCGGCCCCGGCGTGCTGTTCCGGCAGGAGCGGGTCGGCCTCGACGGCCGGACCTTCACCGTGCTGAAGTTCCGCAGCCTGCGCCCGGCCGACGACCAGGAGGCGAACACCCGCTGGAACATCTCCGACGACCACCGGATGGGCGGCGTCGGCCGGTTCCTGCGCCGCACCTCGCTGGACGAGCTGCCGCAGCTGTGGAACGTGCTGCGCGGCGAGATGAGCCTGGTCGGCCCGCGCCCGGAGCGGCCGTTCTTCGTCACCCGCTTCGCCCAGGCCTACCCGCAGTACCGCGACCGGCACCGGGTGCCGGTCGGCATCACCGGATTCGCCCAGGTCAACGGGCTGCGCGGGGACACCTCGATCGAGGACAGGACCCGCTTCGACAACTACTACATCGAGAGCTGGGGCCTCTGGCAGGACGTCAAGATCCTGCTGCGGACCGTGGCCTCGGTACTCCAGTCCGACGGGAGCTGACACCGGTGACCCTGCTCGACCCACCCCGGACCACGCCGGAGCCGTCCGCCGTCCAGGCGGCGCGGCCGGCTCCCGCGCCGTCCGGGACCGCCGTGCCCGGAGCGCGTCCCGGGCCGGAGCGGCGGGCCGCGCTGCGCGCACTGCTGCGCCGGCCCAGCGCGCTGGCCGCGCTGGTGGTGCTGCTGGTCTGCGTTCCGACCGGCAACTCGGACGTCACCGCCGCCGTCCACGTCACCGCCGCCGACGTCGCCTCGCTCGGCCTGGTTGCGCTCTGCGGCTGGCGCGCGGCCGGGGCGGTGCTGCGCGGAGGCGGCGGGCTGCTGCCGCCGCGCGCGGTGCTGGTGTTCACCGGCGTCCTGGTCGGCGTGGCGGCGGCGGCCATCGCCTCGCAGGACCCGTCGCAGAGCCTCTCCGGATTCGTCCGGATCACCCAGGTGTTCGTGCTGGTCCCGATCGCGGTGCTGCTCAGCCTGCGCGACCGGCGCGACCTGCGGCTGATCCTGGGCGCGCTGGTGGCCGCCGCGGTGGTCGAGGGCGGGGTGGGGGTCGAGCAGTTCCTCACCGGCACCGGGGCCTCCTACGACGGCGGCACGGTCCGCGCGGTCGGCACCTTCGGCGCGTCCGACGTGATGGCGATGTCCGCCGTGGTCAGCTACGGCCTGCTGGCCGCGCTCGGCCTCGCGCTGGAGGCCCGCGCCGCCGGACGGCGCCGCGCGGCCACCGGCCTCGGGCTGCTCTCGGCCGCGATGGTGCTGCCGCTCGCGGTCTCCTACAGCCGCGGCAGCTGGATCGCCACCGCCGCCGCGGTGGGCGTGGCGCTGCTGCTCACCGACGTCAGGCTGGCGCTGCGCGGACTGGTGTTCACCCTGGCCGCCGCGGTGGTCCTGATCGGCGGCCTGGGCCTGGGCGGGGCGAGCGTGACCGCCCGGCTGAGCAGCATCACCACCGTCGCCGGCTCCGCGCCGGACCACTCCGTCAGCGACCGCTACGACCTGTGGACCACCGCCGAGCGGATCTGGCGGGACCACCCGGTCACCGGGGTGGGACCCAAGGAGTTCCCGCAGTTCCGGGACGCCCACGCGCCGCTCCGGCTGTCCTCGGGCAGCGACACCGCGGGCGCGGGCGCCGGATTCGCCAAGGAGCCGCTGCTGTCGCCGCACAACATGTACCTGCTGGTGCTCAGCGAGCAGGGGCTGGTCGGGCTGACCGCCTTCGGTGCGCTGTTCCTGGCGCTGCTGCTCGGCGCCGCGCGCTGCGTCCGGCGCGAGCGCCGGAGCGGCGGGGCCGGCCTGGGCGCGGCCCTGATCGGGCTGCTGGCCTGGCAGTTGGTCGACTTCCTGTACGCGGACATCGGCGGGACCACCACAGTCCTGGTCTCCGTGGTGCTCGGCCTCGCCGCCTACGGCGCGTTCACCGTCCCGGAGGCCGCCGCACCATGACGCTCACCACCCCGCGCCCCACCGGGACCCGCTCCGCGGCGCGCTCGGTGCTGGCCCGCGCCTTCGGCATCACCGCTCTGCTCAGCGCCGGCGGCTCGCTGCTCGGCCTGCTCAGGGACCTGCTGCTGGCCCGCTACTTCGGCGCGGACCAGGGCACCGACGCCTTCCTGGTCGCCTGGACGGTGCCGGAGACCGCGGCACCGCTGCTGATCGAGGACGCGATGGCGTTCCTGATGGTCCCGGCCTTCAGCCTGGCCATCGCCGCGGAGAAGGCGGGGCAGGAGGGCGACGGGGCGCACGGGGCCGACACCGGCGGCGCGGTGAGCATCCCTCAGCCCGCCGGACGGCATCGGGCGGGCGGCCCCGCCGTACCGCCGTCCGGCGTGATCGCCCCGCCCCGCTCCGCCGAACCGGACGTCCGGACCGGGCCGCGCCCGCTGCCGGCCCCGGTCGCCGACCTGGTCGCGGCGACCCTGCCACCGCTGGCCGGGCTGCTCGCGCTGGTCTCCGCGGCCACCCTGTTCGGGGCGCCGCTGCTGGTGCACCTGCTCGCGCCCGGCCTGGCCGACCCGTCCCTGGCCGTGGTCTGCACCCGGCTGACCGCGCTGACCATCCTGCCGTTCGGGCTCACCGGCTACCTCAGCGCGGGCCTGCGCGCGCACCACCGCTTCACCGGCCCCGGCTCGGTCTACATCGCCTACAACACCGGCATCCTGGCGGTGATGGTGCTGCTGCACGGCAGCCTCGGGGTGCGCGCGGCGGCCGGCGGGGTGGCGCTGGGCAGCGTGCTGATGACGGCGGTGCTGCTGCCGCTGTTCTCGCGCCACTGCGCCCGGCTGACGCCCCGTCGGAGCAGGGCAGGGACGGCCGGGAGGGCCGTGCCGACGCTCGCGGTCAGCCCCTGGGCGCTGCTGCCGATCGCGTTGTTCACCCTCACCCGGCAGTCGCAGGTCTTCATCGAGCGCTTCCTCGCCTCCGAGCTGACGCCCGGCACCATCTCCCACCTCAACTACGCGGAGAAGGTCGCCCAGATGGCGATGACCCTGGGCGTGATGGTCTGCACCGTCACCTTCCCTGTGGTCGCCCGCGCGCTCGCCGAGGGCGACCTCGCCGCCGCTCGGGCCCGGGTGGAGAAGGACCTGGTCCTGGTCGGCGCGCTGGTCCTGGCCGGGACCTCGGTGCTGCTCGCCTGCGCCCCGCAGGTGGTCGCGCTGCTGTTCCAGCGCGGCGAGTTCACCGCGGCGGACACCGCCGCGACGGCCTCGGTGATGCGGGTCTACAGCCTCGGGCTGCTCGGCCAGGCCATGGTCGGCACCCTGGTCCGGCCGTTCTTCTCGACCCGCCCGGCGGTGGCCTTCTCGTCCGGCTCCTCCGGCGCCGCCCGGCGCAGGGACGGCAGCGACTGGTTCCCGCTGCTGGCGATGGCGGTCGGACTGCTGGTCACCGGGGTGCTCGGGGTGAGCACGGTGCACTGGTTCGGGGCGCTGGGCCTGGCCGCGGCCAACGCCACCGGGATCACCCTGACCGCGGTGCTGCTGCTGGTCGGGATCAGGACCAGGGGCGTCGCGGTGCGGCTGCACGTGGTGCTGGCCGGGCAGGCCCGGCTGCTGCTCGCGGCGGCGGTCTCGACCGCGGCGGCGTACCTGGCGACGCTGCCGGTCGACGGCCGGCCGCTGCTCGCGGTGCTGCTGGGCGGGGTGGTCGGCCCGGTCGCCTTCGTGCTCGCCGCGGCGGCGCTGCGCGAGCCGACGGTGACCGGGCCGCTCGCCGCACTCGTGGCCAGGTCGCGTACCCGCGGCCGTCAGGACGGACCGGACGGACAGGACGAAGGGGAGAGCCAGCGTGGCCGCTGAAGGACTTCGCCCGGAACGCGGGGCCGCCGGGCCCGGCGGCGGCACCCGCGCTGACGGGCGACCGCGGGGTGACCTGCGGGCGTACCCGGAGATCCGTGCCGACCGGGCGCCGTGGACCCTGATGTACCACTCGGTCGACGCCTACCAGGAGGACCCGTACCAGGTCACGGTCACCCCGGAGCGCTTCGTCCGGCAGATGGAGTGGCTCCGCCGCAGCGGTCTGCGCGGGGTCGCCCTGGGCGAGCTGCTCCGGGCGCACGCGCTGGGCCGCGCGGCCGGCCTGGTCGGGCTGACCTTCGACGACGGCTACGCCGACCTCTACCACCAGGTGCTGCCGGTGCTGGAGCGCTACGGGTTCACCGCCACCGCGTTCGTGGTGGCGGGCCGGCTCGGCGGCCACAACGACTGGGACAGCGGCCCGCGCAAGCGCCTGCTGGACCGGGAGCAGATCCGCCGGCTGGCCGACCGCGGCGTGGAGATCGGCTCGCACGGCCTGGAGCACCGGCTGCTGCCCGGCCTCCCGGCGGAGGAACTGGCCCTGGAGGCCGGCCGCAGCCGGGAGCAGCTGGAGGACCTGCTGGAACGCCGGGTCAGCGGCTTCTGCTACCCGTACGGGGCGGTGGACGCCGCCGCTGCCGCCGCGGTCAGGGACAGCGGCTACCGCTATGCGGCGGCCATCGCGCACAGCCCGTTGACCGGCCGTTTCGCGCTGCCCAGATCCTTCGTGGGCGAACGGGACGACGGCTGGCGGCTGCGCGCCAAGCAGGTCAGACACCGGCTGCGCGGCCTGCGCGTCCGGTCCGACGAGGAGAGTGCCCGATGAGGATCCTGCATGTCATCACCGGCCTGGCGGCCGGAGGCGCGGAGCAGCAGCTGCGGCTGATGCTCCGTCATCTGCCGGAACGCCAGCAGTGCGAGGTGGTGACCCTGGAGAACCCGGGCTCGGTGGCCCAGGGGCTGCGCGAGGACGGCGTCCGGGTCTACGACCTGGGCATGCGGGGCAACCGCGACCTCGCGGCGCTGCCCCGGCTCACCGGGCTGATCCGGCACGGCCGCTACGACGTGGTGCACTGCCACCTCTACCGCGCCTGCGTGTACGGGCGGATCGCCGCCCGGCTGGCCGGGGTGCGCAGCGTGGTCGCCACCGAGCACTCGCTGCTGGACCACTCGATGGAGGGCCGCCGGATCACCCCCGGGGTGCGCGGCCTCTACCTGGCCACCGAGAAGCTCGGCCGCAGCACCGTCGCGGTCTCCGCCTCGGTGGCCGGGCGGCTGGGCGGTTGGGGCATCCCGGCGCACCGGGTGCGGATGATCCCCAACGGCGTGGACGCCGCCCGCTACACCAGGTCCGCCGCCGACCGCGCGGCGGTCCGGCACCGGCTGCGGGAGCAACTGGGCCTGCCGCAGGAGGCGATGGTGATCGGCGGCCTGGGCCGGCTGGTCCCCGGCAAGCGCTTCGACGTGCTGGTGGACGCGCTGGCGCTGCTCCCGGCGGCCCCGGCGGAGGGCCGCGCGGCCCGGCTGCTGCTGGTCGGCGACGGCACCGAGCGCCCGGCGCTGGAGCAGCGGGCCAGGTCCGCGGGGGTGGCCGACCGGGTGGTCTTCGCGGGCGAGCGCGACGACGTCCCCGACCTGCTGGCCGCGATGGACGTGCTCGGCGCGCCGTCCACGGTGGAGACCTTCGGCCTGGCGCTGCTGGAGGCGCTGGCGGCCGGGCTGCCGGTGCGCTGGTCCTCGGGCCCTGCGCTGACCGAGCTGCCGCCGGAGGCCGCCCCGGAGGCCCGCTGGACCCGCTCCGAACCGGCCGACTACGCCGCCGAGTTCCGCGCGCTCAGCACCGCTCCGCCGGGCCCGCTGCCGCTGCCGCCGGTGGTCCGCCACTACGACATCGCCAGGCTGGCCGGGGAGCTGGCCACCCTCTACGACGAGCTGGTCGGCTGCGCCTCCACCTGGCGGCCCCCGGCCCAGCGCTCCGCCTCGCCCGTCCGTTCCGTCCAGGCTCCGGCCGCCCCCGTCACCGCGAAGGAATCCCGCCATGTCCGACAGTAGCCGCACCGCCGTAGGCAGCCTGCTCCGCCGCTGCTGGCCGCTTCTCGCGGCCGTCCCGCTGGGGGCGGTCTGCGGCGGCGGGTACGCGCTGGTCGCGCCCGCCCAGTACCAGTCCAGCGCCTATGTGATGGTGGTCCCGACCACCCCGGGCGACGGCACCAGCTCCATCGACTTCGCCCAGGCCTACGGCCGGGTGATCACCCAGCCGGAGATCCTGCTCGGCGCGGCGGCGAGCACCGGCGTCCCGATGGCCGAGCTCACCCCGCTGGTCCAGGCGGTCACCTCGCCGGACGCGCCGATGATCCAGATCACCGGCACCGCCGGGACCGCGGCGCGCTCCGCCGCCGAGGCCAACGCGGTCGCCGACTCGCTGGTGACGTTCGGCAACGCCGCGTCCAAGGACACCCGGGTGCGGCTGCTGACCTTCGCCGCCGCGGCGCGTCCGGCCCGGCCCAGCTCCCCGTCCCGGACCCTGGACATCGCGGTCGGCGCGGCGGCCGGGCTGCTGGTCGGCGGCCTTGGCATGATGGCCCGTCAGTCGCGGGCCGGTGCGGCCGGGTCCGACGCGGTGTCCGGCGCGCTGCCGACGCCCCGCAACGACCAGCCGGAGCCGGTCGCGCCCGCCCCGGCCCCGGCCGACGAGGCCCAGGCCGCGGCCGAGGCCGAGCCCGCCGCCGAGGACCGGGCCGGGCGCAAGCACGCCGCCGCCGCCCAGGGCCGCCGATGACCCCCCGGCTGCTGGCCGAACCCGACGCGGGGGCGGCCTCCGCCGCCCCCGCGGCCGGGGTCAGCACGATCCAGGTGGTCCGCGACGCCGAGGCCTTCGACGCCCTCGCCGCCGACTGGGACGACCTGGTCGACCGCTGCTCCGCGGCCACCCCGTTCCAGAGCCACGCCTGGCTCTCCTCCTGGTGGCGCGGCTACGGCAGGCCGGGCCGGCTCCGGGTGGTGACCGTCCGCCAGGACGGACGGCTGGTGGCCGCGGCCCCGCTGATGCTCCGTCGGCTGCCCACCGCCCGCTACGTCGGGATCGGCGCCGGGCTCAGCGACTTCCTGGACGTGCTGCTGGACGACTCCGCCGCCGAGCAGCTCGCCCCGGTGCTGGCCCGCGCCCTGGTCAAGGGGCTGCGGCTGAACCGCCCCTGGGCCGTGCTGGACCTGCGCGAGCTGCGCGCCGGCGGGGCCGCGCACCGGCTCGCCGGGCACTGGCCGGGCGCGGCCCGGCTGCTGCCCGACTCGCTCTGCCAGTACCTGCCGGGCGTCCCGATGGACGAGGTGCTGGGCCGGCTGCCCGGCCGCACCGCCCAGCGCAACCGGGCCAAGCTGCGCAAGCTGGAGGCGGCCGGGGTGGAGTCCCGGGAGCTCCCCGCCGAGGAGGTGCCCCGGGCGGTCGGCGAACTGCTGGCGCTGCACGAGCGGCAGTGGCGCGGACGCGGGGTCACCCCCGAGCACCTGCGCCCGCGCTTCTCCGCGCACCTGACCCGCGCGGTCACCGGAATGGTCGCCGCCGACCGCGCCGTGGTCCGGCAGTACCGGCTCGACGGCGAGCTGATCGCCTGCGACCTCACCCTGCAGAGCCCGGACCTCTCCGCGCTCTACGTCTACGGGGTGCACCCGGAGATCAGGGACCGGCTGGACGTGGCCGGGATGCTGTTCCGCGAGTGCCTGGCGCACGCCAACCGCACCGGCCGGGGGGAGGTCAGCCTGCTCCGCGGAGACGAGCCGTACAAGCAGCGGTGGCGGCCTGAGCAGGCGCGCAGCGAGCGGCTGCTGCTCGGCGCGGCGCCCGGGGTCGCGGTGCTGGCCGGCGCGGTGCGGCTGCGCGCGGCCGGGGTGGCCGCGCTGCGGGAGCGGATGCCCTGGCTGGTCGACGCCCGCCGCCGGCTGCGCGAGCTGCTTCAGCCGGGCGTCAGCGCCGAGCGGTAGACGGCGGAGGCCCGCGGGTTGTCCGCGCAGCCCCAGACGCCGTGCGGACAGTAGTCGGTGACGGTCTGGTAGAGGGTGTCGTGGGTGCTGATCCAGGCCAGCATCTGCCGGACGTAGGCCGGGTCGTCCCCGCCGCCGTACATGCCCCACTCCGGGTAGGACACCGGCTTGTGGTGCGCCGCGGCGAACCGCACCTGCGCCAGCAGGCCGTACGGCTCGTGCACGTACTCGGTGAACGGGGCGCTGCGGTGCGGGTCGGAGCCGGCCAGGTCGTAGCTGTCCATCCCGATCACGTCGGTGACGTCGTCGCCGGGATAGCAGTCCGGCCAGGGGTGCGCGTCCGCGCCCCTGGTCGGCGCGAAGTCGAAGCGGAAGCGCTGGCCGGGGACGGCGCGCATGGCGCCGACGATGTGCCGCCAGTACGCCTTCCAGGCGGTCGGGTCGGGGCCGCAGCGGCTGGTGTAGGTGCTGCCGTTCATCTCCCAGCCGAGGGTGAGCACCGCGTCCGGCGCGCCGAGCGCGACCAGCCGCCGGGCCAGCTCGGCGAAGTGCGCGTCGTTCTGCCCGGCCGCGCCCTGCCCGAGCAGCTGCCGGACCCGGTCGTCGGAGAGCCCGCCCTCGTTGTCGGGCAGCATCGGCACGCCGATCACCAGTAGCCGGTCCGGGGCGGCGGCCCGCCAGGCGGCCCAGGGGCCGAGCAGGGCCGGGCTGCCCTCGATGTCGGACCAGTTGTTGCCGGGCAGGTAGGTGTGGCCGACCCGGATCTCGGCCCCGCCGAGCCAGGCGGAGAACCGCGCCAGGTCGGTGCCGGACTCGGTCGAGCCGAGGAACGCGCCGAACGGCACCGCGTGCGCCGGGACAGCGGTCCGGTCGGCGCCCTGGTCACCGCCCGCCCCGCCGCCCGCGCCGTCCCGCAGCAGCAGGGTGGAGACCACGGCGGCCAGCGCCAGCAGCGGGACCAGCACCGTCAGTACCCGGCGGCGCGACATCTCGGTCCTCCTGGAGAGCGGATTCCGGCGGCGATCGGGCCGCCGGGGGCTCCAGCCTGGCCGGGTCCGGCGGGCCGGACTGCCGGATCGGCGCAGATCCGCCCTATCGTGCAGCTGTGACCGTGATCCGTTCGATCATCCTGTTCGTACTGGCGGCGTTCGCCGAGATCGGCGGCTGCTGGCTGGTCTGGCAGTCCGTCAGGGAGCACCGCGGCTGGCAGTACGCCGCCTTCGGCGTGCTGGCGCTGGGCGCGTACGGCTTCGCCGCCTCGTTCCAGCCGGACGCCTCGTTCGGCCGGGTGCTGGCCGCCTACGGCGGGGTGTTCGTCGCCGGGTCACTGGCCTGGGGCGTGGTGCTGGACGGCTTCCGTCCCACCGCCTGGGACTTCACCGGGGCGGCGGTCTGCCTGCTCGGCGCGGCCCTGATCGTCTACCAGCCGCGCGCCTGACCCGCCCACGCGCCCGGCCGTCCGCGCGCCCGCAACTCCCGCGCGCCTGAGCCAGGTTGCCGGGGCCGGGCCCTAACCTTCTGGGCATGCGCACCGCGTTCGCCGTCCTGCTGGCCGCCCTCGCCGTGGTCGGCGTGGGCGCGGCGGCGCGGGACCACCGGCCCGCGCCCTTCGGCGACGCCGTCGCGGTGCACCGCACCGCGCTCGCCGCGGGCCCCGGCACACTCCGGCTCGGCGCCGCGGACTCGGTGCGGTTCACCGCCGACGCCGCGACCGGGCCCGGAGCCACCCTGTGGTCCTACCGTCGGCCCGGCAGCCGCCCGGTCCGGCTGTTCCCGCTGGCCGGCGGGATCACCGTGGCGGTCTGGGACGACGGGATGCTCACCGGCATCCGCACCGGCGGCGACACCGGCGGCGACCCGGGTGACACCGGCGACGGCCCGGTGGTGGGCTGGCACCGCTTCGTCCCCGGCCTGGCCGACTGGCTGCGCCGGCCCACCGGGCTCGGCCCGCTGCTGGTGCCGCTGGACCACGGCGGCTCCTTCCTGCTGCCGACCCCGGACCTGGTGATGAGCTACACCAGCGCCGACGGCTCGATCCGCACCGACACCCTGCCGCCGCGCGGCTGCGCCTACGACCCGGCCCGCACCCTGGTCCAGCCGGGCGGCCCGGTGCTGCTGCCCCGCCCCTGCCGGGCCCACAGCACGGTCGAGGCGTTCGGCCCGGACGGCCGGCTCTGGCAGGCCCCGGCCGGACCGCTGGCCCGCCCGGTCGCGGCGGGCCCCGGCGCGGTCGGGGTGCTCGACGTGCCGCTGCTGCGTCCCCGGCTGCTGAGCCGGGACACCGGCCGCCCGCTGCCGCTGACCGTGGGCCCCCGGCCGCCCCGGTAGACTGGGGCTCTCCGCCTCAAGCAGGGCCCCGTTCGACGGCCCGCGCCAGCGCCACGCCGTCCCGGGAGTGCCTTCGCCATGATTGCCGCCAACGCCATCGAACTGCGCGCCGGCGCACGCATCCTGATCGAGTCGGCGAGTTTCCGGGTCGCCCCCGGCGACCGGATCGGCCTGGTCGGCCGCAACGGCGCGGGGAAGACCACGCTGACCAAGGTCCTCGCGGGCGAGGGCGCCCCGGCCGGCGGCTCGATCACCCGCAGCGGGCAGATCGGCTACCTCCCGCAGGACCCCCGCACCGGTGACCTGGACGTGCTCGCCAGCGACCGGATCCTGTCCGCCCGCGAGCTGGACTCGGTGCTGCGCAAGATGCGCCAGGCCGAGGAGCGGATGGCCAACGGCAAGGGCGCGACCCGCGAGGACGCGATGAAGAAGTACTCGCGCCTGGAGACCCAGTTCCTCACCAAGGGCGGCTACGCCGCCGAGGCCGAGGCGGCCACCATCGCCGCCAGCCTCGGCCTGCCGGACCGGATCCTGGCCCAGCCGCTGCACACGCTCTCCGGCGGCCAGCGCCGCCGGGTCGAGCTGGCCCGGATCCTCTTCTCCGACTCGGACACGCTGCTGCTGGACGAGCCGACCAACCACCTGGACGCCGACTCCATCGTCTGGCTGCGCGACTACCTGAAGTCGTACCGCGGCGGGTTCATCGTGATCTCGCACGACATCAACCTGGTCGAGACGGTCGTCAACAAGGTGTTCTACCTGGACGCCAACCGCACCTGCATCGACGTCTACAACATGGGCTGGAAGCTCTACCAGCAGCAGCGCGAGGCGGACGAGAAGCGGCGCAAGCGCGAGCGCGCCAATGCCGAGAAGAAGGCCTCGCAGCTGAATTCCCAGGCCGACAAGATGCGCGCCAAGGCGACCAAGACGGTGGCCGCGCAGAACATGGCCCGCCGGGCCGAGAAACTGCTGTCCGGGCTTGAGGCGGTACGGGTCGGCGACAAGGTCGCCAAGCTGCGCTTTCCCGAGCCCGCCCCGTGCGGAAAGACCCCGCTGATGGCCGAGGGGCTGTCCAAGTCCTACGGCTCGCTGGAGATCTTCACCGATGTCGACCTGGCCATCGACAAGGGCTCCAAGGTGGTCGTGCTGGGCCTGAACGGCGCCGGGAAGACCACCCTGCTGCGGATGCTCGCGGGCGTGGAGGAGCCGGACACCGGCCGGCTGGTCCCGGGCCACGGCCTGAAGATCGGCTACTACGCCCAGGAGCACGAGACCCTGGACAACGACCGGACCATCCTGGAGAACATGCGCTCGGCCGCGCCGGACACCGACCTGGTCGAGATCCGCAAGATCCTCGGCTCGTTCCTGTTCTCCGGCGACGACGTGGACAAGCCGGCCGGGGTGCTCTCCGGCGGCGAGAAGACCCGACTGGCGCTGGCCACCCTGGTCGTCTCCAGCGCCAACGTGCTGCTGCTGGACGAGCCCACCAACAACCTCGACCCGGCCAGCCGGGAGGAGATCCTGGGCGCGCTGCGCTCCTTCAGCGGCGCCGTCGTCCTGGTCACCCACGACGAGGGCGCGGTGCACGCGCTGGAGCCGGAGCGCATCATCCTGCTCCCGGACGGCGTGGAGGACCTCTGGAACGAGGGCTACGCCGATCTGGTGTCGCTGGCCTGATCGCGGAGTAGTCGGCGATCATGCATCTGGACCAGAAGAGTTCATATCGCCCGGCCGCCGTCCGAACCGCTCGAAGGGCCTGTTCACCCGGCAATGGGGATTCCATTGCATTGCCCATTCACCGCTGCTGATCAGCATTTTCGCTCCGCGCCCCGGCAATCGCCCGGGGCGCGCGGCTGTACGGCGGGCGCCGGCGCCGTGCGCGGGGGCGCCGCTTCGCTCCGGGATTTCCGATATGGACCTTGCGGAATGGGTGGCCAGGAGGCCACCCATGGGTGATCATGGGATTCCGAGAGAGCACTTGCTACGAGGAGGCACGGGTGGCCGAGACTCTGAAAAAGGGCAGCCGGGTAACGGGCCCCGCACGGGAGAAGCTCGCGACCGAGCTCAAGAAGAAGTACGACTCCGGTGCGAGCATCCGCGCGTTGGCGGAGGAGACGGGCCGTTCCTACGGATTCGTCCACCGCATGCTCAGCGAGTCCGGAGTTTCCCTCCGCGGTCGCGGCGGCGCCACGCGCGGCAAGGCCAAGGCAACCGCCTAGGGCCGGTACGGACCAAGTTCCATCCCCCACAGAACCACCTCGTCCTACCCTGACGTTTCGGCGGCTGGGGGAGAGCCGGCACCACGGCCTCCCACCCGGTCGCCGATCGTCGCGTCCTGGCGGTTACCCTTCAGTAGCTTGAGTCGCCCGCTGCCGGAGGTCACCATGGTCAGTCCCAGCAACGCCGTGCACGACAACGCCGACTGGGAAGCCGCCGGAGTACGGCTCGCCCTGGCCGAGGACGGCGCCCTGGCGACCGTCACGCTGTGCCGCCCCGAACGGCGCAACGCCCAGTCGCCCGCCATGTGGCGGGCCCTCGCCGCGATCGGCCGCGCGCTGCCCGGCACGGTACGGGTGGTGCTGCTGCGGGCCGAGGGCGTCTCCTTCTCGGCCGGGCTCGACCGGGCCGCCTTCACCCCGGCGGGCATCCCCGGCGAGCGCCCGCTGATCGAGCTGGCCACCGCGGACGACGGCGACCAGGTGATCGCCGGCTACCAGGAGGGCTTCACCTGGTGGCGCCGCCCCGACCTGGTCAGCATCGCCGCCGTCCAGGGCCATGCGGTGGGTGCCGGATTCCAGCTGGCGCTGGCCTGCGACCTGCGGGTCTGCACCGAGGACGTGCAGTTCGCGATGCGTGAGACCGCGCTCGGCCTGGTCCCCGACCTGGCCGGCACCAAGCCGCTGCTGGACCTGGTCGGCCCGGCCCGCGCGCTGGAGATCTGCGGCACCGGACGCTGGGTCGGCGCCGAGGAGTCGGTCCGGATCGGCCTGGCCAACCTCGCCGTCCCGGCCGCCGAGCTGGACGACGCCGCCGCCGACCTCGCCGCCGCGCTGCTGGCCGCCCCGCGCGACGCCCTGGTGGAGACCAAGGCGCTGCTGCAGGGCGCGGGCCCGCGCAGCTACGACGAGCAGCGCGCCGCCGAGCGGGCGGCCCAGCTGCGCCGGCTCCGCGACCTGTCCGGACTGCCGGTCTGAACCCGGCCCGCTGACCCGTCCGCGGGCCGCCGTGCGGGCGCTGACCCGGGGTCACCCGTTCGCCCGCACGGCGGTGTGCGTGTCGGCCGCGGCTCCTAGGCTCGGGGTGATATTCCGGACACAGACGGTAATCGCCGTGTGCGCTCGGACCCCCCCGACCAGGGAGCCCAGATGACTGACATCTCCAAGCCCGCCCCCAAGCCCGGTGAGTCGCTGCCCCCGAGCGGGGAGCGCGGTCACACCTCGATCGCGGTCGGGGTGGTCGAGAAGATCGCCGGAATGGCGGCCAGGGACGTCGAGGGCATCCACGCCCTCGGCAGCGGATCGCGGGGCTTCGGCGCGGTGCGCGAGCGGGTGCCCGGCACCAGGACCAACGTCAGCAAGGGCGTCAAGGCGGAGGTCGGCGAGAAGCAGGCCGCCCTCGACATCGAGCTGGTGGTGGAGTACGGCGTGCCGATCGCCGCGCTGGCCGCGGTGGTCCGCAGCAATGTGATCAGCTCGGTCGAGCGGATGACGGGCCTTCAGGTGGTCGAGGTCAACATCGCCGTCAACGACGTGCACCTGCCGGACGAGCAGGACGACGACGAGCCCGCAGAGAGCAGGGTCCAGTGAGCCTGGCACTGATCGGACTGGCCGTCGGCATGGCCCTCGGCTTCGCCGGGTACTTCGGCGGCTTCGCGGCGTTCCTGCTGGTCGCGGCACTGGGAGCGGTGGGCTTCGTGGTCGGCCGACTGGTCGAGGGCGACCTGGAGTTCGGCGACCTGATCCGCTCCACCAAGAGCAGGGACCGGAAGAACTGATGGCGTCCGGAGTCCTGCCCGCCGAGGCCTCCCCACTCACCCTGCCCGCCCCCGCTGAGCGCGGCAGCACCCGGATCGCGGACCGGGTGCTGGCCCGGATCGCCTCCCGCGCCGCGGTCGAGGCGGTCACTCCGCACGCCCCCGACCCGCGGCGGCTGGAGACCCCCCGGGCCTCCGCGCACCGGCACCGGCGCGGCACGGTGAGCATCAAGGTGGGCCTCGACCTGCCCTACCCGGCCGACATCGGCGCGCTCAGCGGCGAGGTGCACCAGCGGATCGTCGAACGGCTGGACGAGCTGGCCGGGACCGAGGCGCCCAAGGTCTCGCTGGTGGTGGAACGCCTGGTGCCGGACGCCCCGAGCGGCGGCCTGCTGTGAGCGGCGCGCTGACCGGAGCCGGTCCGGGCGCTGACGCCGGGTCAGCGGCCGGCGCCCACCCCTGGTCCGGGGAGGGGGACGGCGGCCCGGCCGAGCCGGACGCCCCCGCGGTCCGCCCGCGCCGCTTCTGGTCGACCCGCCGCAACGCCGCCGCGCTGGCGTCGCTGCTGGCGCTGGCGGCGGCCGGTCCGCTGCTCTACGAGGAGATCTCCGTCCGCACCGGCCACCAGGCGCACAGCTGGCGCACCTGGATCACCGACCAGCTGGCCAAGCGTCCGCTGGACGACGGCTGGGTGATCGCCGGATCAGCCGTGGTCTGTGCGCTCGGCCTGTGGCTGCTGCTGCTCGCCGCCACCCCCGGCCTGCGCCGGCTGCTCCCGCTCGCGGCGAACGGCGGCACCGGGCTGCGCGCGGCCCTGGACCGGCGGTCGGCGGCGGCGATGCTGCACCGGGCGGCCCTGGAGACCCCGGGCGTCCAGGGCGCCAAAGCCCGGGTCCGCCGCCGTCGGGCCACGGTGGTCGCCACGGTCGGCTTCGGCGACCACACCGAGGTCAGGACGGCGCTCACCGAGCACCTCGCGGCGGAGCGGCTGCGGCTCGGCCTGGTCAGCCCGCCCCTGGTGAACGTCAAGATCAAGGGAAACCCGTGAGCCGTACCGCGGTGAACCGCACCCTGCTCGCCCTGGTCGGCCTGGTGCTGCTGGCCGGAGGGGCGCTGCTGCTGGCCGGCGGCCTCGACCTGAACCACCGCTGGCACCTCGGCCTGCCCGCCGACTGGACCGTCACCGACCCGCACCACCCGGTGCTGGACGCCGCGGACCGGACCCGTTGGCGCGGGGACTCCTGGTGGTGGCCGGTGCTGTTCGCCGCGTTGGGGGTGGTCGCCGCGCTCGGCCTGTGGTGGCTGCTGGCCCAGCTGCGCCGGGGGCTGACCCATCAGGTCACCGTCCCGGACGCGGACACCGGCGGAACGCCGGTCCGGCTCCGCGGCGACGCGCTGGCCGCGGCGGTCACCGACGGGGCCGAGCAGATCCCCGGGGTGGCCAGGGCCAGGGTCCGGCTGGTCGGCCGCGCGCATCGGCCGCACGCCAGGATCGCGCTGCTGCTGGAACCGGGCGCGGCCCCGGCCCCGGTGCTCCGCGCCCTCTCCGAGGGACCACTCGACGACGCCCGCCGCTCCAGCGGCCTGACCGCGCTCCGGGCCGACGCCCGGCTCCGGGTGGACCCGGGCGAGGTCGACCGGGTGCGCTAGCCCGGGTGCGCTGACTCGGACTCAGATCCCGTGCAGCGCGCCGCCGTCGACCGGGACCATGACCCCGGTGAGGTAGGACGCCGCGGGGGAGAGGCAGAAGGCGGCGACCCTGCCGAACTCCTCCGGGCGGCCGTAGCGGCGCAGCGGGATCGCCGCGGCGGCGCGGGCCCGCTCCGCCGCCGGGTCGGCGGCCAGGCCGTCCAGGTGCTGCACCCGCTCGGTGTCGATCCGGGCCGGGAGCAGCCCGAACACCCGGATGCCGCGCGGGCCCAGCTCGTTCGCCAGGGTCTTGGCGGCCATCGCCAGGCCGGGCCGCAGCCCGTTGGAGACCGCGAGCCCGCCGATCGGCTCGCGCACCGACCCGGACAGCACGAACCCGATCGAGCCCACCCGTCGCCCGTCGCCGCCCTTCCAGGGAAGGGCTTCGCCTGCCTCCTCGGTGCCCAGCACCCCGGCGAAGACCCGGGCGATCCGGATCGCGCCCAGGAACACCGAGTCGAACGCGCCGGTCCACTGCGCGTCGGTGACCTCCAGCACCGATCCGGCGGGCGGCCCGCCCACGCTGATCAGCACCCCGTCGATCCGGCCGAAGGCCGCCCGCGCCGCCGCGACCAGCCGTTCGCCGGTGTCCGCCGCGGCGTTGTCGGCGACCACGCCGACCGCCGAGGCCGGGCCGCCGAGGCGTGCCACCGCCGCGTCCACCGACTCCTGCGAGCGGGCGGTGACCACCACCCGCGCCCCGTCGGCGACCAGCTCCGCCGCACTGGCGAAGCCGAGGCCGCGACTGGCGGCGGTGACGGCGTAGACACGGCCGCCGAGTCCGAGGTCCATGGGTCCTTCCGGGGTCGGTTCGGGTCGAGCCGGGGTCAGTTCGGGTCGAGCTGGAACGCGGTGTTGACCAGCGCGACGTGGGTGAAGGCCTGCGGGGTGTTCCCCAACTGCCGTCCGGCCTCCGGGTCCCACTCCTCGGAGATCAGCCCGAGGTCGTTGGACAGTCCCGAGACCCGCTCGAACAGCTCCCGGGCCTGGTCCTTGCGCCCGATCGCGATCAGCGCGTCCACCAGCCAGAACGAGCAGGCCAGGAAGGCCCCCTCCTCGCCGGAGAGCCCGTCCACCTCGGTGTCCTCGGCCGTTCCGGTCGAGTAGCGGCGGACGAAGCCGCCGTGGTCCAGGTGCTTCCTGACCGCCTCGACGGTGCCGACCACCCGCGGGTCGTCCGGCGGCAGGAAGCCGCTCTTCACCACGAACAGGGTGGCCGCGTCCAGGTCCTTGGAGCCGTAGGACTGGGTGAAAGAGCCCAGCTCCGGGTCGTAGCCGTGGGCGCAGACGTCGGCGTGGACCGCGTCCCTGGCGGCCCGCCAGCGGGCGACCGGGCCGGGCATCCCGGTGGCCTCGGCCATCTTCACCGCCCGGTCGAAGGCCACCCAGCACATGATCTTGGAGTGGACGAAGTGGCGGCGTCCGCCGCGCACCTCCCACAGGCCCTCGTCCGGCTCCTGCCAGTGCTGCTCCAGGAACGACATCAAGGCCTTGACCAGGCCCCAGACATGACGCTCCATCGGCACCCCGGCCACCATCGCCAGGTGCAGCGTGTCGATGACCTCGCCGTAGACGTCCAGCTGGAGCTGGTCCACCGCGGCGTTGCCGAAGCGGACCGGGGCGGAGCCCTCGTAGCCGGGCAGCCAGTCGGCCACGGTCTCCGGCAGCCGCCGCTCGCCGCCGACCCCGTACATGGTCTGCAGGTCGGCCGGGTCCCCGGCGATGGCACGGAGCAGCCACTCGCGCCAGGCCGAGGCCTCCTCCACATAGCCGCCGCAGAGCAGCGCGGAGAGGGTCATGGTGGAGTCGCGGAGCCAGCAGAAGCGGTAGTCCCAGTTGCGCTCGCCGCCGATCTGCTCCGGCAGCGAGGCGGTGACCGCGGCCACGATCCCGCCGGTCGGCTCGAAGGTCAGCGCCTTCAGCACCACCAGCGAGCGGACCACCGCGTCCCGGTACGGGCCGCGGTACTTGCTCACCGAGGCCCACTCCTGCCAGGCGTTCAGGGTCTCCTGGAGCGACTTCTCGGCGTCCTGCCGCGGCGGCGAGGAGCGGTGCGAGGGCAGCCAGCTGAGCACTATCGGCACCCGCTCCCCGGCCTTCACGGTGAACTCGCCGATGGTGGCGAAGTCCTTGCCGTAGGTGTGGATCGAGGAGTGGCCGCGCACCCACACCGAGTCGGGCCCGGCGACGGCGACCCGGTGGTGGTCGGTGCGCCGCATCCACGGCACCACCCGGCCGTAGTCGAAGCGCAGCCGCAGCTCGGCCCGCATCGGCACGCTGCCGGAGACACCCTCGACGATCCGCATCACATCCGGGGTGGCGTCCCGCTGCGGCATGAAGTCGATCACCTTGACGGTGCCGGTCGGGGTCTCCCACAGGGTCTCCAGCACCAGGCTGTCGCCGCGGTAGGAGCGGCTGGTGCACACGGTCGCGCCGACCGGGGCGAGCCGCCAGTGCCCCTGCTCGTCGTCGCCGAGCAGCGCCGCGAAGCAGGTGGGGGAGTCGAAGCGGGGCAGGCAGAGCCAGTCGATGGAGCCGTCCCGGCCCACCAGGGCGGCGGTCTGCAGGTCGCCGATGAGTGCGTAGTCCTCGATACGTCCGGGCATTCCATCCCTTTCCGAGCCCGCCGGGTCCGTGGAGAAGCTCGCGCGCGACGCTACTCCCCGGAGGCCCCGGCCGTGGCCAGCGACTCCAGATACGCGGCCTTCTTCGCCGCGACGATCTCCTTGCGCTTCTGGTCCCTGACGTCCCGGCGCAGCAGGATCAGCCAGCCCGCCGGGACCATCAGCGCGAACAGCCACCACTGGATCGCGTAGGGCAGGTGCACGCCCTTGCCGACCACGGCCATGCTGTCGCTCGCGGTGCTGTTCGGCCCCGGCACCAGCTCGGCCGAGTCGGCGGACGGCGGCGCGGGCGCGGTCGAGGTCAGCTCCAGGTAGCCGGACAGCACCGGTGCGGACAGCCGTCCGGCCTGCTCGGTGCTGTTGATCAGCATGAACTGGCGCGCGGGCAGGCCCTTGACGTCGCGGATGCCGGTCGAGGCCGAGGTCTCGTCGGGCCGCAGCCGGCCGGTCACCGTCACCGTCCCGGTCTGCGTCCCGGGGACGGCCGGGAACGCGGTGCCGCTGGTGTTGCCCCCGTCCACCCAGCCGCGGTTCACCAGGACCACGCTGCCGTCGGCCAGGTCCAGCGGGGTGACCAGGTAGAAGCCGATGCTGTCGCCCGCGGCGTCGGTGCGGTGCCGGACCACGAACTGGTGCGCCGGGTCGTAGTGCCCGGTCGCGGTGACCCGGCGGTAGGTGTCGCTCGCGGGGACGGTGCGGCCGGCCCCCGCGAGGGACTCCATCGACACCGGCTCGGCGTCCAGGTTCGACGAGATGGCCGAGTTGCTCCGGTTGGTCTGCTGGTACCGGTGGAACTGCCAGATACCCAACAGGTACATGACGGGAATCAGCACGAAGAAGACCAGGGTCAGGATCACCCAGCGCCGGGTCAGCAGGATGCGCAGCACGTCTCGACGGTACCTCTGCCCCGTTTCACGGCTTACGCCGGGCCCCGGTCCGGCCCCGGCGCGGGCTCCCCGCCCTGTGGCACCACGCCCTGCAGCAGCTGCAGGAACGCGGCCTCGTCCAGCACCGGGGTGCCGACCTCGCGGGCCCGGCGGGCCTTGGCGGTCCAGCTGCCCTGCTCATTGGTGACCAGCAGGCTGGTCCGGCTGCTCACCGAGGTCGCGACGTGCAGTCCGGCCTCGACCACCCGGTCCTCCAGCACCTCGCGGTCGGTCGCGGTGTCGCCGCTGATCGCGATCCGCATCCCCTGCACCAGCGGCCGGTCCTGCTGCCACCGCCCCGGGTTGGGGTACGGGCAGGCCGGCCGCCGCCGGGCCGGGCGGTACGGGCTCCAGCCGCCGCCGCGCGATCCCTGGGCCGGGGCCGAGCCGCCGGCCGCCTCATCGCCCAGGTCGGCCAGCGGGACGCAGGCGTGCAGCGGCAGCCGCAGCCCGGCCTGCACCGCCAGCCGCAGGCTGGGCCGGAACACTTCGGCCAGCACCCGGGCGTCGTCCAGCGCGTGGTGCGCCTGACGCGGGATCACCCCGAAGTGCCCGGCCAGGGTGCCGAGCCGGTGGTTGGCCAGCGGCAGCCGCAGGTCGCGGGCCAGCACGATGGTGCAGAGCCGCTGCTCGACCGGGGCGCGACCGCCCATCCTGGCGTACTCACGGGAGATCATCGACCAGTCGAACAGTGCGTTGTGGGCCACCAGCACCCGGCCCGACAGCCGTTCGGCCAGGCTCTCGGCGATCTCCGGGAAGGCCGGCGCGCCCGCCAGGTGCTCGCTGGTCAGCCCGTGGATCCAGACCGGCCCGGGATCGCGGCCCGGATTGACCGGCGTGTACCAGTGGTCCTGCACCTCGCCGCGCGGGTCGAGCCGGTACACGCCGACCGAGACGATCCGGTCGGTCCGGCCGAGCCCGGTCGTCTCGACGTCCACCACGGCCCAACCGCCCTCGGGATACGGGTATCCGGAGGGCTCCTCGAGGACGGCTTCCAGCCGGGTCGCTTCCATGGTCGTTCAGAATACGGGCCGCCTACGACAGTTCCGGTCCACCGGGGGAATATCGTGAGGGCGGGGAGTGGTGACACTTCATCCCCGTTTCGCCGCGAATCCGCACCCGGATGCGACACCCGAGAAGAGACTCCATGCGCGCCACCGTCATCCACGCCCCGCACGACATCCGGATCGAGGAGGTCCCGGACGCCGCCGTCCGCGAGCCCACGGACGCGGTCGTCCGCACCGTCCTGGCCTGCATCTGCGGCAGCGACCTGTGGGCCTACCGGGGCGTCGCGTCCCGGCAGCCGGGGCAGCGGATCGGACATGAGTTCCTGGGGGTGGTCGAGGCGGTCGGCGCCGCGGTCACCGGCTTCCGTCCCGGCGACCTGGTGGTCGCGCCGTTCGTCTGGTCGGACGGTGTCTGCGAGTTCTGCGTCGAGGGCCTGCAGACCTCCTGCCCGCACGGCGGCTTCTGGGGCACCCCCGGTTCGGACGGCGGCCAGGGCGAGGCGGTGCGGGTGCCGTTCGCGGACGGCACGCTGGTGCAGCTGCCCAAGGAGGCGGCCTCCGACCAGCACCTGCTGACCGCGCTGCTGGCGCTCTCCGACGTGATGTCCACCGGCCACCACGCCGCGCTGGCGGCCGGGGTCCGCCCCGGCGCGACGGTCGCCGTGGTCGGCGACGGCGCGGTCGGCCTGTGCGGGGTGCTCGCGGCCCGGCGGCTGGGCGCGGACCGGATCATCGCGCTGGGCCGGCACGAGGACCGCACCGCCATCGCCCGGAAGTTCGGCGCCACCGACGTGGTCCCGGCGCGCGGCGAGGAGGCGGTGGCGGCGGTCCGCGAACTCACCGGCGGCAGCGGCGCGCACGCGGTGCTGGAGGCGGTCGGCACCGAGGAGTCGATGCGCACCGCGATCTCCATCGCCAGGGACGGCGGCGCGGTCGGCTACGTCGGCGTGCCGCACGGCGGCAGCGCGGGCGTGGACATCAGCCAGATGTTCGACCGCAATGTCGCGGTCTGCGGCGGGGTGGCGCCGGCCCGCGCCTACATCCCCGAGCTGCTCGCCGACGTGCTCTCGGGTCGGATCGACCCGTCCCCGGTCTTCGACGCCACGGTGGACCTGGACGGCGTCCCCGACGGCTACCGCGCGATGGACGAGCGCACCGCGCTCAAGGTCAAGATCACCTTCTGACCCGCCGTCAGGCCGCCTCCGCGCTAACGGAAGGCGGCCTGGCCGGTCAGGGCCTGACCGATACTGCGGTTTCCCGGGGGGCGACCCCCCGTACCCCCACGTGAACCCGTGGGTGGTCCGGCCCTCAGCCCGCGCTAACGGAAGGCGGCCTGGCCGGTCAGGGCCTGGCCGATACTGCGGTTTCCCGGGGGGGCGACCCCCCGTACCCCCACGTGAACCCGTGGGTGGTCCGGCCCTCAGCCCGCGCTAACGGAAGGCGGCCTGGCCGGTCAAAGCCTGACCGATGACCAGCTGGTGCATCTCCACCGTGCCCTCGTAGGTCAGCACGCTCTCCAGGTTGTTGGCGTGCCGCATCACCGGGTACTCGTAGCTGATCCCGTTGGCGCCCAGGACGGTCCGCGCGGTGCGGGCGATCTCGATCGCCTCGCGGACGTTGTTGAGTTTGCCGTAGCTGACCTGCTCGGGCCGCAGCGTCCCCGCGTCCATCCGGCGGCCCAGGTGCAGGGCCAGCAGCAGGCCCTTGTTGAGCTCCAGCGACATGTCCGCCAGCTTGGCCTGGGTCAGCTGGAACGCGGCGATCGGCCGACCGAACTGGATCCGGGCCATGCTGTACTCCCGGGCCGCCTCCAGGCAGGATCGGGCCGCCCCGAGCGCCCCCCAGACGATGCCGTAGCGGGCCTGGTTCAGACAGCTCAGCGGCCCCTTCAGGCCGCGTACCCCGGGGAGCACCGCGTCGGCGGGCAGCCGGACGTCCTCCAGCACCAGCTCGCTGGTCACGCTGGCCCGCAGCGAGCCCTTGTGCTTGATCACCGGGGCGCTGAAGCCGGGGGTGTCGGTGGGTACGGCGAACCCCCGGATGCCCTCGTCGGTCTGCGCCCAGACCACGGCCACCCCCGCGACCGAGCCATTGGTGATCCACATCTTGCGGCCGTTCAGCACCCAGTCCGAGCCGTCGCGCTTGGCGCCGGTCCGCATCGACGCCGGATCGGAGCCGTGGTCCGGCTCGGTCAGCCCGAAGCAGCCGATGGTCTCGCCCGCCGCCATCCCCGGCAGCCAGCGCAGCCGCTGCTCCTCGCTGCCCCAGCGGTGGATCGCGTACATCGCCAGCGAGCCCTGCACCGACACCAGCGAGCGCAGCCCCGAGTCGGCGGCCTCCAGTTCCAGGCAGGCGAGCCCGTACTGGACCGCGGAGGCCCCGGCGCAGCCGTAGCCCTCCAGGTGCATCCCCAGGGCGCCGATCCCGCCCAGCTCCCGGGCCAGCTCGCGCACCTGCGGCAGCTCCGCCGACTCGTACCAGTCGGCGATGTACGGCATCACCCGGTCCTCGGCCCAGGCCCGTACGGTGTCGCGGACGGCCAGCTCCTCGGCGTCCAGCAGGTCGTCGATGCCCAGCGGGTCGCGGGGGTCAAGCGCGTTCTTCGTCATCGGAGACCTCGTCGTCGCTGCTCAGCGGTGGTGGGGTGGAGGAGGCGGACGGAGTTCAGCGTCCCACAGCGGCCCCGGCCCCGCCGCCGACCCCGCACGGTGAGATCTGCCACCTGGACGGCGGCCCCGTGACTGTGGCAGACGGCCGTTGCGGCAGACGGTTACGGCAGGCGCCGCAGCGCCTCGAAGCTCAGCACCGCCAGCGGCACGGCGGGTCCCAGCGGCACCGACGGCGGATGCCGCACCGTCGCGGGCGGCGGGACCGCCGCGATCGGCCAGGGCAGGGTGACCGCCCCGAAGGGCCGCTTCCCCGGACCGGCTCCGGAACCGGTGTTCTGAGGCGGGTGGTGTCTGGGCACGGCAAACCTCCGCAGCTGTCCCGGCAGGGACGGTGCGCACTCGAAGGGGTTCACCGGGAACAACGACCGACCCCCGCTCCCGGTAGCGGCCTGCCCCGCGCCCGCTGCGCACAGGTTTGTCATGGGAGCGGACTACGCTGGTGGGGACTACCGGAGAGGTATCTGTTGTGCTGATCGACACGTTCGGACGTCGCGCGGTGGATCTGCGGGTGTCGTTGACCGACCACTGCAATCTGCGGTGTACCTACTGCATGCCCGAGCAGGGGTTGGCGTGGTTGCCGAAGCCGTCGTTGCTGACCGATGCGGAGATCGTGCGGTTGGTGGGGGTGGCGGTGGGCTCCTTGGGGGTGCGGGAGGTGCGGTTCACCGGGGGTGAGCCGTTGCTGCGTCCGGGGCTGGTGGGGATCGTGGAGGCGTGTGCGGGGTTGGCGCCGCGGCCGGAGCTGTCGTTGACGACCAACGGGGTGGGGTTGGCGCGGACCGCGGAGGCGTTGGCGGGGGCGGGGTTGGACCGGGTCAATGTCTCGTTGGACACGGTGGACCGGGAGACGTTTCGGACATTGACGCGGCGGGACCGGCTGCCTGAGGTGGTGGCGGGGTTGGCGGCGGCGGGTGCGGCGGGGTTGGGGCCGGTGAAGGTCAACGCGGTGCTGATGCGCGGGGTCAACGACCACCAGGCCGCTGAGCTGTTGGGGTGGTGTCTGGAGCGGGGGTATGAGTTGCGGTTCATCGAGCAGATGCCGTTGGACGCGCAGCACGGGTGGGAGCGGGCCGGGATGGTGACCGCGGGGGAGATTTTGGAGCGGTTGGGGGAGCGGTTCACGTTGGTGCCCGAGCCGGAGGGGCGGCGTGGTGCTGCTCCGGCGGAGCGGTGGCTGGTGCAGGGGTTCGAGGGTGTGGACGGGGGGCCGGCGCGGGTGGGGGTGATCGCGAGTGTGACCCGGCCGTTCTGTCGGGCCTGTGACCGGACCCGGTTGACGGCGGACGGGCAGGTTCGGGACTGCCTGTTCGCCACTACGGAGACTGATCTGCGGACGGCGTTGCGTGAGGGTGCGTCGGACGGGGTGCTGGCGGAGTTGTGGCGCAAGGCGATGTGGGGCAAGAAGGCCGGTGGCGGTATCGACGCCCCGGGCTTCGCCCAACCCGACCGCCCCATGTCCGCGATCGGCGGCTGACCCGCGATACTCCTGGAATGACCACCGAGGAGATCCCGCACTGTTCCGCGAAGGGCTGCCGTCAGGTCGCCACCTGGGTCCTGGCCTGGAACAACCCCAAGCTGCACACCCCCGAGCGCCGCAAGACCTGGCTTGCCTGCGCCGAGCACAAGGACTCGCTCGCGCAGTTCCTGGACCTGCGCGGATTCCTCAAGGAAACGGTCCCCTTCGCGGACTGGGTCCAGCCGCCCGGCTCCGAGCGCGCCCCGTAGCCCGGCATACCCCGTAGCCCGGACACGGTGATGCCGGGCAGCCACGGGGGGAGCTGCCCGGCATCAGTCCGGGTCCGGCGCGGGGCCGGAATGCTGGAAGTATTGCACGGGGAATCGGTCGTCAGTGGGGGATCCCCGGAATACGGGTGGACGGTGCGTCAGCCCTGCGGGGGCACCCCGGCGGCCGGCTCGGCGAGCGTCGGCGCGGCCTCGATCATCGGCTGCGGCTGGTGCCCGATGAAGGTCTCCGGCATCCGCGGCGAGTTCTCCCGCCCGGCGTTGGCGATCACCACGGCGATGTACGGGATGAATATCCCGCCGACCAGCGCGACGATCGCGACGATCCGGGACTCCTTCCACAGCACCACGGCCAGGATCACGCACAGCGTCCGCACCGCCATCGCGATCATGTAGCGGCGCTGCCGGCCGCGGACGTCCTCGGTCAGGCTCGAACGCGCGCCGGTGATCCGGACCACATCGCCGGACTTCTCCTTCGACTTCCCCATGTCGTCACCGTACGCCGGGTCGGCCGTGCGGTGACCGCCGGGGCACCCCGCTTTCCCGGGATTTCTCCCGCGGGGCGCCCCGGTGGCGCTCACCCGTCCCGGACGTCCCGTCAGGACGGTCCGCTCAGGACGCCTGGCTGACCGAGCTCATGTGGAAGTCCGGCACCCGGACCGGCGGCATCGCCGACCGGGTGAAGTAGTCGCTCCACTCGCGCGGCAGGCAGGGCTCGGTCCTTCCGGCCTCGGTGATCCGGCCCAGCAGGTCCACCGGCGACTCGTTGAAGCGGAAGTTGTTCACCGCCCCGGTGACCTCGCCGTTCTCGACCAGGTAGACGCCGTCCCTGGTGAGCCCGGTGAGCAGCAGGGTGGCCGGGTCCACCTCGCGGATGTACCAGAGGCAGGTCAGCAGCAGGCCGTGTTCGGTCCGCGCCACCATCTCCTCCAGCGAGGCGGTGCCCCCGGTGTCCATCACCAGGTTGTCCTGGCCCGGCCGCACCGGGAGCCCGGTCAGTCCGGCCGAGTGGCGGGTGGTGGACAGGTTCGCCAGCTCGCCGTTCCTGATCCAGTCGGTCGGCTCGATCGGCAGCCCGTTGTCGAACGCCGAGGTGTCGCCGCCCGAGGAGTGCGCCAGCACGAACGGAGCCGCTTCGAGACCGGGGTACCCGGGGTCGCTGCGCAGCGTCAGCGGCAGCTCGGACAGCCGTTCGCCGAGCCTGGTCTGCCCGCCCGCCTTCGAGAACACCGTCTGCCCCTCGGCGGCGTCGCGTCCGCTGGCCGACCAGGTCAGATAGATCATCAGGTCGGCCAGCGCCGACGGCGGCAGCAGCGTCTCGTAGCGACCGGCCGGGAGGTCGATCCGGCGCTCGGCCCAGCCGAGGCGCTGCGACAGCTGCTCCTCCAGCGCGGCCGGGTCCACGTCGGTGAAGTCGCGGGTGGCGGCGCCGGCCCAGGCCGAGGCGGACAGGTCGCCGGTCTTGGCGTTCAGCTCGACCGTGCCGGTCGGCTGGTCGTGCCGCAGCCGCAGGCCGGTGGAACTGCCGAGGTAGCTGCTGGTGACCGAGTGGTTGGCGAAGCCGTAGAGCAGCCGCCCGTTCTTGCGGGTCCGGGCGAAGGACTCGCCGAGCGCCGGCGCGAACGCCTCGAACACGGTGACGTCGGTCGTCGCGGGAGCGGCGGTGAAGTCCGCCGACGCCGGGCCGTACGGCTGGACCAGCGGCTGCGCGTCCTCGGCCGGACCGGCCCCGCGGGCCGCCGCCTCGGCCGCCCGGACCAGCGACTCCAGCGCGTCCGGGGTCACCGCCTCGCGGGAGACCACGCCGGAGGAGGTCCCCTCCCGGCCGTCCACGGTGGCGATCACGGTGAGCGTCCGGCTCCGGGTCACCCCGTTGGTGGTCAGCGCGTTCCCGGCCCAGCGCAGGTTGGCGTTGGACTCCTCGTCCGCGATCACCACGCAGCCGTCGGTACGGGACAGCGCCAGCGCGCGCTCGACGATCTCGTGCGGGGCCGCGCCCCCGAGCTCCGAAGCAGGCATCAGAGACCGGCCTCCTGCTGCGTGTTGAGCACGTCGACCTGGGCGCATTCGCAGTTCAGGGGGTATTTCACGACTAGACCACGCTCCCTGTTGATACCGGCACGAGGGTTCCGCCAAGGCAATGGTGTCCCCGCTGCCGAACACTACCTTCGGCAGCGGGGACCGCGGCCCCGCTGCCGATTTCCCGCACCGCAGCGGCCCCGGCGAACCGTCGCGACCGCCGCTACTCGGCGGCGGCGCAGCTGCTGAGGGCGGCGATCGCTCCCTGCACCTGGGTCTGCAGCTTGGCCGAGTCGGGGTTGCGGTTGTGCTTCGCGTTGTCGGCGAGGCTGTGGTAGATGCTGCCGAGCTGCTGGGCGGCCTTCTTGGCCTCGGGGTTCTTGATGGTGTCGGCGTCGCTGGTGAACCGGTCGCCGGCGGCCTGCAGGTCGGTGGTCGCCTTGGCCTTGTCCTTGGCGTCGGATGTGATTCTCTTACCGGCGTCGGTGATGTGGTTCATCGTCGCCCGGCACGGCCCGCCCTTGGTCGGATCGGTGCTGAAGGCGCGCGGCGAGGTGGCGGCAGCCGACGCGGACGGTGAGTCGGAAGACGCGCACCCCACCGCTGTGACCAGCGCACATGCCGCCAGTGTGAGCGCGGCCAGTCCTCGTCCGGCAGTCCCCGTCATGATCGTCCTCTCCAGCTGCGGCAATGGCCGACAGAGTGGATCACGGGTGTCGACGGCAGGTCAAGTGATCGATTCGGGCCTTGCCCAAGTGATCACCGTGCGCATAAGGTGCCGTCGATCTTGAAGAAATCTTAATCAACACTTACCAGGGGCGGGTTGTGTTCTCAGGACGCAGGGGCCGGATACGGGTTGTCTCACGGACGGTGGCGACCGCCGTCGTCCTGGCCCTGGGCGCCTCGATGGGCGCGGTCACCACCGCGCGGGCCGCCGCCACCGCCCCCGCGGCCACCACCGCGAGTGCGGGCGACGACCTCGACGCACGGGTGCAGGCGATGGCGGACGCCGCCAAGAGCCGTGCCGACCAGATGATGTACGCCACGATCATGCACAGCGGCGGCCCGGCGATGAAGGCCGACGCCGGTGAGCAGCTGGCCGGACGCGACCAGGGCCCGTGGGCGGGCTGGAACGAGTTTCTCGGCTCCGTGTCCCGGGACGTCGTCCTGGGCTCGGACGGCGCCGAGAGCGACGGCCAGGGCCTCGTCCCGGGGATCGGTCCGATCGCCCAGACCGTCACCACGACCCTGGCCAACGGCCATCTGCACGTGGTGCTGCTCGGCCGCGACGGCCGGGTGTACGACGACGTCAGGTACCCGGACGGCACCTGGTCGGGCGCGATCCTGATCGACGACAGCACCACCACCAAGGCCGTTGCCGTGGCCGCGCTGCCCGACGGCGAGCTGCACATCGAGGAGCTGTCCGACGAGGGCAAGGTCACCGACCGCACGTTCAGCCCCGGTGACTACCCCACGTACTTCATGCGCCCCGACGGCAACGGCGACCGGGTGCTGTTCGACTCGCTCCCCGGCAAGGTCACCGGCCTCGCTGCCGTCGGCACCGCCGGCAACGACCTGTACGTGGCCGTGCTCACCGCTGACGGCAAGGTGTCGGTCAACACCCGCCACACCAAGGGCTCCTCGGACACCGGCAGCTGGGACGGGCTGACCGCGGCCGACGCCGGAACCACCCCGAACACCGCGATCGCCCTGGCCACCGCACCCGACGGCCAGGCGCACCTGGAGCTGCTGGGCAGCGACCACGTGGTCCGGGACCGGGTGCGCAACTCCGACGGCAGCTGGGCCGCGGCGACGGTGGTCGACGCCACCGGCCAGGCCCGCGCCGTGTCGGCGGTCGGCGCGACCGGCGGGCTGCTGCACGTGGCGACGCTCACCGCGAACGGGACGATCGCGGACAACGCGCTCCAGAGCGGTGGAGGCTGGACCCGGTCCACGATCACCGCCCCGCAGGCCACCGCGTTCTCGCTGGGGGCGACTTCGACCGGGGCCCTGCAACTGCAGACGACCGCCGACGACGGACTGTTCCGCCACGCCGAGCAGGCCGCCGACGGCGGTTGGGGCACGGCCGTCGTGGTGGAGGGCGCCGTCGAGCACGTCAGCGACTACGCCAGTGCCGTCCTGCCCAACGGCGAACAGCAACTGGTCACCCTCGACGACGACGGCACCGTGTGGGACCAGGTCCGCACCGCCGGAGTGGACGTCTGGAGCCGGCATCTCACCAGCACGGCGGAGGTGGACGCCTCGGGCCACGCCACCGCCGTCGCGGTCGCGGGTGCTCCCGACAACAGCGCCCACCTGGTGGTGCTGGACGACGCCCACACCGTGCGCGACTACACCCGTGCTGCCGACGGCAGTTGGTCCACGGCCTCGGTGGCCGACTCCAGCGGGACCGCCCGAGCGGTCTCGGTGGCGGTCACCGCCGACGGCACCGAGCACCTGGGCCTGGTCAGGGCCGACGGCACGGTCGCCGACCTGACCCGCAACGGCGGATCCTGGAGCACCACCGCCGTCACCACGCCGGCCGCGAAGACCATCGCCGCGGCGGCGACCACCGACGGCTCCCTGCACCTGCTGGCGGCTGCCGCGGACGGCAAGGTCTACGACTCGGTGCGCAGCTCCGCCGGTGCCTGGAGCGCGGCAGCGGTCGCCTCCGACGGTAAGTACCCGGCCGACGCCGTCGCGGCCACCGGCCTCGCCGACGGCACCCTGCGCCTGGTCGCACTGGACTCCGCCGCCGGCACCTACTCGGGCCACCTGCGCGGCACGAACGGCACCTGGAAGGTCGACACCGTCCAGTACGGCTGGCCGCTGCCCTATGCCACGAGCGTGTCGGTGGTGCAGACCTCCGACGGCAAGCAGCACATCGGCGAGTTCGCCCATCCCGAGGTGGTCAACGCCTTCCAGACGGACAGCAGCGATGCCAGCGTGTTCGAACAGGACCGCGACTCCACCGACACCGGCCTGGAGTCCTTCACCAAGCCGTACGCCACCTCCGCCCACCTCGCCCTGCCGCAGTACGACACCGACGTCACCGACTACATGTCGACCAACGGCGTGGCGTCGCGGGACGCGCTGCGCCTGTGGACCTCGCCGCCGGTGGTGAAGGCGACCCAGGCCGCGCAGGACCGGGTCACCCAGATCGTGCAGGAGCTGATCGCCGAGAACGGCGGCAGCGACCCGTACGGCATCTACGCGATGATCGGCGCGAACACCAACAGCGGTTCCGCCGACGACGTGCGCCGGTTCATCCAGTACCACGGCATGCCGACGGTCGCGCCGGTCAAGGGCACGCCGGAGTTCCGGGTCGAGGTGGAGGCGCTCAAGGGCCGTTGGGCGAGCGGTGACACCAGCAACCCGCTGGACTGGAACAACGTCCTGGTCGAGGCCGAGGAGACGGCCTCCGCCGAGTGGACCGCCGAGCTGGACTCGCAGGCCGAACAGCGCAGCGACATCCTCAAGGCCGAGCTGGTCGGCCTGAAGGCGATGGAGACCGGCGCCCGCGCGACCCACCAGGCCCTCGGCTACGCCTGGTCCGCCGGTCAGATCCTGGACCGGCAGGCCAACCCGGGCAAGCGGCAGAGCAACACCAGGACCACCGCGCAGGCACAGGCCGACCTGGCGACGCTGCGGAGCCTGGTCGTCCAGCAGCAGCAGATCGCCGAGCAGGCCGCCGCTGCGGCGAAGGCCGCGGGCGAGCAGGTGGACGCGGCCGTCGCGGCGGCGGACACGGTCGCGGACCGGAACGGCGACCCGCGCGGTCGCGGCCTCTACTACGCCGTGCAGTCCGCTCAGGTGACCAAGGCGTCGGCTGCCGCCGCGCAGGCGACCGCAGCCGCGCTGGACACCGCCGTGGACGCCGCCGACGCGTCCGCTTCCGACAGCCAGGCGCTGCTGAGCAACGCGCAGGCACAGGCCGCCGCCGCCCGTACCGTGTTCCTCCGGGAGTCGGCGCAGCAGTCCGCGCAGGCCGCCGCCGACCTGGCGGCCAGTGCCAGGACCCGGGCCGACCAGGCCGCCGCCGCGGCCTCGGACGTCGCCGACGCCAAGGCCGACGCGACCCAGGCGCAGGCCGACGCGACCGCCGCACAGCAGCGGGCCGCGACCGCCGCCGCCAACGCCGAGACCGAGCGGCAGAACGCCGCCGCGGCCAAGGCGGACGCGGAGACGCAGCGGGGCAAGGCCTTCGACGCACTGAAGGACTCGCTGGCCAAGGGCAGCACGGCCGCCGGGCTCCGGTCCGACTCCGACTCGGCCGCCGCCGACGCCAAGAAGCTGTCCTCGCAGGCACAGCAGGCCGCCGGCAAGGCGACGGTGGCACGGGAGAACGCAGCCTCGGCGCAACGGGCCAAGGACGTCGCGGAGGCGAACGCGCAGGCACTGGCCGCTGCCGCGGTCGCCGCGCAGGGCACCTCGGCAGCCGCCGACGCCCAGGCCGCGGCGGACAAGGCCGCGCAGGCGGCGACGAAGGCCGCAGAAACGGCGCAGCAGACGAACACTGACGCGGAGTCGGCCACCGGGGCCTCGGTCGCGGCGCGTACGGCCGCCACCGAATCGGCCGCCGCGGCAGCGCGTTCGGCCACCTGGGCCGCCGACGCCAACGCCAACTCGCTGATCAGCTTCAACGCGGCGATGCAGGCCGAGGCAGCCGCGGCGACCGCCGTCGACAAGGCCAAGACCGCGGCGGACAAGGCCGTGGCCGCGGCCGGCGACGCCACCGACGCCGCGCAGGCGGCACTGGCGGCGCACGACAAGGCCACCGACGCCGCGCAGCAGGTCGACGCGGCGCTGGCAGCCGCGGCGAAGGCGGCCGGCCAGGCCTACGCGGCAGGGCAGGCAGCGGACGTGACCCGGGCCGCCGCCGAGCAGGTGACCGCTCCGGCCAACGAGGCGCTCGCGCTGGGCACGCCGTACGCGCCGACGGACTCCTCCGCGGGTCTGGCGACGCTGGTGTCGCAGAGCGCGCAGACACTGGCCCAGCAGCAGACGGCGGCGGCCGACGCGGTCGCGACGCAGGCGCAGACCGCGGCGCAGCAGGCGCAGGCAGCAGCGGACGCGGCGACCGGTGACGGCAAGCTCGCTGCCCAGGCGGCGGCCGACGCGGCGGACTCCGCCGCCCAGGCGGCCGCCTCCGCGGACGCGGCGCAGCAGTCGGCCACCACGGCCGGCCAGGACGCGGCGGACACCAAGGACGCGGCGACCGCGACGGCCGCCGCCGACGCCGACACCCAGGCCAAGGCGAAGGCCGCCTCGGCATCGGCGCTGGCGGCGTCCAAGGACGCGCAGGCGGCGGACGCCGCCGCGAGCGCGGGGGAGAAGGACGCGGCGGTCGCCGCCGCGACCGCGGACCAGGCCGCGTCGGACGCGAAGAACGCGCAGGACGTCGCGACGCAGGCGGCGAAGGACTCGGCCGCGGCCGATGCCGCGGCGGCCGGCGCCCAGGACGACTCCGAACAGGCCGAACAAGCCGCCGAGGCGGCAGAGGAGCAGCTGCGGCAGGACCAGGCGGCGCTCGCGGCGCAGACCGCGGCGGCGCAGGCGGCGGCCCAGGCCAAGCACGACCTGGACGCCCGCGCCGCGATCATGACGCGGCAGGAGGGGATCCGGATCGGCCGGGAGAACCTGGCCTACCTGCTCCATGTCGGAGGCGTCGCGTCCAAGACGGTGGCCGCGAACCGGCTGGTCGCCGGCGGCCAGATGGACGGCACCGTCACCTCCTTCTTCAACCAGGACGTCTGGCAGGCCTGGGACGCCGATGTCCAGCAGGCACGGGACCAGGCCGCCGGGATGGCCTCGCGCACCGACGACCGGCAGGAGACCGTCTGGAAGTACTTCACCTCTGACTTCGCCAACACCGAGCCCGAGTACGACACCGCGGTAACCCAGTACCTCGGCGCGGGCACCGTGTACCAGCGGATCGCCCAGGCGGTGGGCTGGACCGGCGGGCCCGCGCAGCTGCCGAAGGCCAGCCAGGCCGCGCAGGACAAGGTCGCGGAGATCCTCCGCAAGAAGATCGCCGACGGCGACCCGTACGGCCTGTGGCAGCTCATGCTGGACCACCCGCAGCTGCGGGGTTCGGCCGACGACGTGCGCCGGTTCATCCAGGACGACGGCTATCCGACCGTTGCCCCGGTCAAGGGCACACCGGAGTTCCGTGAGGAGGTCGAGAGCCTCAAGACCCGCTGGGCCAGCGGTGATCCGACCAACCCGGAGGATCCGAACCAGGTGCTGGTGGAGGCCGAGGAGACGGCCTCCGCCGAGTGGGAGGCCGAGTACGCGGGCCAGGCCACGCAGCGCAACCAGATCGCCAACGCCGAGATCAAGGCGCTGAACGCGCTGCAGTCGAGCGCGGTCGCGATGCACGACGCCCTGGGCAACGCCTGGGTGGCCAAGAACCTGATGGAGGCCGAGAGCGACCCCGACAGCGCCTGGAACACCTTCATCAAGGACTGGCCGACCACGATGGGCGGGAACTTCTCGTCCGACGGGAAGCCGGTCTCGGTCACCGCCGACCTGGCCACCGTCAAGGGGCGGGTCGACGACCTGTCCGCGACCACGACCCAGAACGCCAAGGACGCCGGGGACGCGGCCGACTCGGCCACCGCGGCACAGGCGTCGGCGGCTCAGGTCGCCGCCGCCGCCGGTCTGCCGGACGGTCGGGGCCTGTCCTACGCCAACGAGTCGGCGCAGGTGACCAAGGCCGCCGCCGCCGCGACCAAGGCGACCTCGCTGGCGATGCAGACGGCGGTGGCCGCGACCAACGCGACCGTCGAGGACAGCGCGGCACTGCTGGCCGACGCCAGCGCCCAGGCACACGCCGCCCGCGCCGCCTACCTGCGCGCCACCGCCCAGGACAGCGCGCAGAAGGCGGCGGCCGACGCGGTCGCCGCCCAGGACAAGGCCGACGCCGCCGCCGCTGCGGCTGCGGTGGTGGCCAAGGACAAGACCACGATCGCGGGCCTGGAGACCAGCTCCAAGGACGCGGTGGCGCGTGCCGCCACCGCCGAGCAGACCGCGGCGGCCGAGGCACAGAAGGCCGCGGCGGCACGGGCGACCGCGGAGTCGGAGCGGACCAAGGCCGAGGCCGCCCAGGCGGACGCCCAGCAGAAGGCGGCTGACGCGGCCGACCGGGAGGCCGCCGCCAAGGCGGACTCCGACACCGCCGCCGACCGGGACGCCACCGCGCGGCAGGCCGAGCAGGACGCGGCCACCGCGCGCACCAAGGCCGAGACCGCGCGCAAGCAGATGAACAAGGCGCAGGCCGACTCGGCCGCGGCCGACGCCGCCGCAGCAGCCGCGGCGGGCACCGACGCCGCCGCAGCCGCGGACGCCGCCGCCAAGGACGCCCGGGAACAGGCGGACGCGGCGACGGTCGCGGCGGCGCAGGCCGACGACGCGGCCGACACCGCCGGGGATGCCGCAGTCGCGGCACGATCCGCGGCGAACACCGCAAGTGCGGCGGCGGACAAGACCGACGCCGCCGCCAGGACAGCGGACGCGGCTGCCGCGACGACGAGCGCCAACGCCTACCAGGGCCACGCCCTCGCGGCAGAGGCCATCGAGCAGTCGGAGGTCGCGGCGCAGAACTCGGACGCGGCCAACGCCCTGGCCAAGGACGCCTCGCAGCAGGCAGCCGACGCCAAGACCGCGGCCGCCGGCGCCCGCACCGAGGCCGACGGCGCCGAGGACGACGCCGCCAACGCCTCCGGCCAGGCGTACGCGGCCTCGCAGCAGGCCGAGATCGCACGTGACACCGCGAACGCGGTCACCGCCCCGGCGAACGAGGCGATCGAACTCGGCATCGCCTACGCGGCCACCGATGCCACCGCCGGCCTCTCGGTCGTGGTCTCCGACACCGCGCAGACGCTGGCGGAGCAGGAGGTCCAGGTAGCGGAGCTGCGCGCCGACGAGGCCGCGGCCTTCGCCGCGGCGGCCCAGGACGCGGCCGACCGCGCCAATGGGGATGCCAAGCTCGCCGCCCAGGCGGCGGCCGACGCGGCGGCCTCGGCCGCCAAGGCCTCCCGCGCGGCGGCCGACGCACTGAAGTCCGCCAACCAGGCGGCGGCCGACTCCAAGGTGGTCCAGGCCACCTCGGCGCGACTGGACGGCCTGAACCAGCAGGCGCAGACCTCCGCCTTCAACGCCGACCAGTCCGCCCGCCAGGCGGACACCGACGCCACGGCGGCCCGGTCCGCGGCGGACGACAGCGAGCAGAGCGCCTCCTCCGCCCGCTCGGCGGCGGACAGCGCACAGCAGTCGGCGGACAACGCCGGCTACTTCGCCACCCAGGCGGAGGGCTCGGCGGCCGACGCGGACCAGGCCGCGGCCCATGCCCGGTCGGACGCGCAGAAGGCACAGGACGCCGCCGAGGCGACCACCGAACTCGCCACCAACCCGCCGCCCGCGGACGCGCCGGCGTGGGGGGACGCGGGGGACGACGTCCCGGGTCTCGAGGTGGTACCGGTCAACCTCAAGGAGGACGCCCAGGCCACCGGCAACTGCGCCGTCTCCACCCGGATCGGCTACTGCAACCTGCCCGCGGACATCCATATCACCGGCACCAACCAGTACTACCTGGTCACCTGTGCGAACCCGGATGCCACGGCCGCGCAGTGCATCGCCTCCGGCAGCTACGACAAGCAGTTGATGGACTCGGAGCCGGTCGACTTCACCACCCATCAGGTGATCGAGTTCCCGGTCTACAAGTTCGACCTGGCGTTCCTCAAGTCCTTCGCCTACGGGATGGTGAGCGACTACAAGGAGTGCGCCTGGGACCACAAGGCCGACAAGTGCGTCTGGGCGATCGCCACCCTGGCCGCCCCGGTCGTCCTCAAGGGCGCGTTCAAGGCCGCCTACGCGGTGCGTGCGGCGGTCGCCATCGGCGACCTGGCCGGCATGGAGGCGGGCTTCAACGTCCTGACCCAGCTGGGCAAGCAGGCCGTCATCGACGCCAGGGTCGCGACCGCCCTCAAGGTGGCCGCGCTCCGGGACTGGGTGCGCAAGTTCCCGGAGAAGGTGATCGGCTGCACCAGGGTCCACAGTTTCGTCGCCGGCACCCCGGTGCTGATGGCGGACGGGACGGTCAAGCCGATCGAGGAGGTCGGATCCGGCGACGCGGTCGAGAACGCCACCCCCGACGGCCCCGACCGGGTCGACCGGGTGGCCCGGACCTTCGCCACTGGTGACGACACCCAGTTCACCGACCTCGCCGTGGTCACCGCCGACGGCGTCCGGACCGTCACCAGCACCCAGAACCACCCGTACTGGGATGAGACGCAGGGCACCTTCGTCCGCGCCGCGGACCTGGTGGCCGGTGACGCCCTGCAGACCGGCGGCTCGGAGCCGGCCACGGTCGAAGCGGTCCGCAACTACACCGGTGCGAAGGCGACGTACGACCTCGGCATCGAGGGCGTGCACACCTACTACGTCATGGCGGGCACGACGCCGGTCCTGGTCCACAACAACGACTGCGACATCAACGACCTCAACGACATCCTGGCAGGTCTGCCCGTGCGGGCGGACGGTGATCCGACCGAGGGCCTGGGCATCGCGCTCGACGGCACCACCTACCCGATCATCAGCGGTGACATGGCCAGCAGCCAGGACCTGTTGAAGATCGTCAACGATCGGCTCCGGGCAGCGAACATCCTCAAGGGGAGCAGCACCTCGACCCGCGCCGCCGACGCCGAGCAGAAGTTCGCCGCCACCATGTGGCAGAAGGGGATCGACCAAGCGGAGATCGTGATCAACCACGCGGAGGGCCCGTGTCCGGGCAAGCTGGGATGCGACCGCACGCTGGATGCGATCCTTGGGGAGACCAAGACGCTGTCCGTCTGGTGGAGGGACGCCGAAGGTCAGTGGCACATGAAGTTGTACGGAGGCAAGAAGTGACGCTGGGACGCGCAACGGTGCTCTACGACAGGGCGCACGCTGATGCCCTGCCGGTCATCGAGACCGGCGAGGACGTCGACGCTCTGATCGACACCCTGCTGGCCAACCCGCCGCACCGCAACCTCGCGGAGGTGCACTCGCTGGAGCGCGAGCTGATGCCCTCGGGCTGGCCCGACCACGAACTGCTGGTCGGTGTGAACGCGGAGCGCGGGGTGGGCGTGCTGGAGTTCATGGACGACGGCAACTACGTCTCGCTGGGCCCCGACGAGGGGAACGGTCCGGTGAAGTACTGCCTCGCCGACAACCCGACCGAGTTTCCCGGCTGGGCCGAGATCCCGGTCGAGCTGGTGCGGCAGGCCGTCAAGGAGTTCCTGGGCTCCCGCGGCCGGCGGCCGACCTGTGTGGAATGGCGGATCCCCGAGATCTGGTGACCGAAGAGGCACGACGGGAGGGCCCGGACGCGGAAGCGTCCGGGCCCTCCCGTCGTGTGATCCGTCAGCGGTGCTTCGCCGCGGACTCCACCCCCGGAACCGGCGACCCGTGGCAACAGCATCGGGCAGTGGGACTGCCCAGGTCAGAGCGTTGACGACCCAGATTCTCGGCAGCGGGCGGCGAACGCTGTCTCCGAACGGGGGCAACGAGCCAAGCTGACGCCGACAGCGGCTCGGCGGACTTCCCCCGACGTGCCTCGACAAAGAATCGCAGGGAAAAGGAGAGCACCAACATGCGCATCACCAAGCGCAGCGTCGCCGGTCTCACAGCGGTCGCCGTGACCGTCGTCGTCAGCGGCGCGATCGCGACGCCGGCTTTCGCCGCCTACACGACCTGCACCAACGGCTGCTACCAGACCTCCAGCGGTACCGGGTCGATCGGGCCGGCCATGGGCGGCTCGATCACCACCAGCCAGATGATGAAGCGTGCCCAGGACTGGGTCACGGCCGACGGCGGCCAGGGCGTGTGGTACAGCCAGACCGAGGGCTGGAGCGACGCGGCCGTCGGCGGTCCCTACCGCGCCGACTGCTCGGGGCTGGTGTCCATGGCCTGGGCCCTGCCCTCCAGCTATGTCACCGGCACGCTGCCGCAGGTCTCGCACGAACTCACCCACAACGGTGGACAGGCGGACTACTCGCAGCTCCAGCCGGGCGACGCGCTGATCTCCAGCGGGCACGCCGTTCTGTTCGCCTACTGGGCCAACTCGGGCCACACCGTGGCCGCTGTCTACGAGGAGCACCACGACGGGGTCCGGACCACCGGCCCCACCACCGACCAGCAGTCGATATCCGGCCTGTCCAGCGGAGGGTTCCTGCCCTACCGCTACAACAAGGTGACCGGCGGGACCGGGAGCGTCACGCTTCCGGCGTGGCCGAACGTCGTGCAGGGCCAGACCGGCTCGAACGTGCTGGCCGCGCAGTACCTGCTGATCTCCCACGGCGCCAACATCAGCGCCGACGGCCAGTTCGGCACCGGGACCGCGGCGGCGGTCGAGGCCTTCCAGAAGGCGAACAACCTCGGGGTGGACGGCCAGGTCGGCCCGCTGACCTGGGCCAAGCTCATCGTGCAGGTCCAGACCGGCTCCCAGGGAGACGCGGTCAAGGCGGCGCAGACCGAGCTGAACCGGTACGGCTACAACCTGTCCGTGGACGGGGACTTCGGCTCCGGCACCAACAGCGCCGCGGTCGCCTTCCAGACCGCGCACGGCCTCGGCGTCGACGGCCAGGTCGGCCCGCAGACCTGGCAGGCGCTGGTGGGCGGCACGCCGTAACCGGCAGCCATCCGGCCATGGGCCCGGCGCATCCGTGTCGCGACACGGATGCGCCGGGCCCGTCCGTCTGAACCGGCACCACCGGCACCACCGGACTCACCGCCGACCGGTCAGCGACCGGCCTCCTGCTGCGTGTTGAGCACATTCACATCGCGGAACAGCGCCGAAGGGCAGCCGTGCGACACCGCCGCGACCTGCCCCGGCTGGGCCTTGCCGCAGTTCATCGCGCCGCCCAGGACGTAGGTCTGCGGACCGCCGACGGCCTCCATCGAGCCCCAGAAGTCGGTGGTGGTGGCCTGGTAGGCGACGTCCTTGAGCTGCCCGGCCAGCTTGCCGCCGCGGATCCGGTAGAAGCGCTGCCCGGTGAACTGGAAGTTGTAGCGCTGCATGTCGATCGACCAGGAGCGGTCGCCCATGATGTAGACGCCGTCCTCCACTCCCGCGATCAGCCCGGCGGTGTCGGGGCCGTCCGCGGCGGGCTGTAGCGAGACGTTCGCCATCCGCTGCACCGGGACGTGCGCGGGGGAGTCGGCGAAGGCGCAGCCGTTGGAGCGGCCCAGGCCCTTGAGCCGTGCCATCCGCCGGTCCAGCTGGTAGCCGACCAGGGTGCCGTCCTTGACCAGGTCCCAGGACTGCGTCCGCACGCCCTCGTCGTCGAAGCCGATGGTGGACAGGCCGTGCTCGGCGGTGCGGTCCCCGGTGACGTGCATGGCGTCGGAGCCGTAGCGCAGGCTGCCGAGCTGGTCGAAGGTGGCGAAGGAGGTGCCCGCGTAGGCGGCCTCGTAGCCGAGCGCCCGGTCCAGCTCGGTGGCGTGGCCGATCGACTCGTGGATGGTCAGCCACAGGTTGGACGGGTCGATCACCAGGTCGTAGCGGCCGGCCCGGACCGTGGGGGCCTTCATCTTCTCGGCCAGCAGCTCCGGCAGCTCGGCCAGCTCAGCCTCCCAGTCCCAGCCGATGCCGGTCAGGTACTCCCAGCCCCGCCCGACCGGCGGCGCCAGGGTGCGCATCGAGTCGAACGCGCCGGTGGCCCCGTCCACCGAGACGGCCTCCAGCTCCGGGTTCAGCC
Source organism: Streptacidiphilus cavernicola (assembly GCF_042510955.1). Taxonomy (NCBI): domain Bacteria; kingdom Bacillati; phylum Actinomycetota; class Actinomycetes; order Kitasatosporales; family Streptomycetaceae; genus Streptacidiphilus; species Streptacidiphilus cavernicola. Next base: position 27,011 of record NZ_JBHFAB010000020.1, on the reverse strand, counting down.
GGATCCGCTGCTGGGTGGTGACCGTGCCCGCGGTGTCCGCGTAGAACTTGTTCTCCTGGACCGTCAGCAGCGACGCGGTCACATGCGACACGCCGTCAGCGGCCAGCAGCCTGCTGCTCCAGTCCGCCAGCAGGGCGGTCTTCTCCGCGTCCGGCACCTCGAACGGGTTGACCCGGTAGGAGGACACCCAGGCCGCGTCCGGGTAGACCGGCTCCTCGGCCAGCTCGACCAGGTCCTCGGTGCCGGAGGCCGCGGCGATCCCGGCCGAGAGCCGGGCCACCGCGACCGCCTGCTCGGCGACCCCGGCCACCGCCTCCGCGGTCAGGTCCACCCCGGCCGCGAAACCCCACGCGCCGTTGTGCACCACCCTTACCGCGAAGCCGAGTTGCAGGGTGTCCGAGGCGCCCGAGGGCCGGGCGTCGCGCAGCCGCCAGGAGGCGTTGCGGACCCGTTCCAGGCGGAAGTCCGCATGGCTCGCCCCGAGCGCGCGGGCCCGGGACAGCGCCGCGTCGGCGAGCGCGTGCAGCGGCAGGGCCAGGAACGTGGGATCGAGGGACGGCGAGCTGTCCGGCATCAATCTCCTCCAGAGGGGGTGGAGTGGCTGTCCTTGGCATCCTGCCCTACCGCCCCGGTCGCGCATTCGCTTTTTCCGGCACGGCCGGGGTACGGTGAGGACACAACGACGCGGGGTGGAGCAGCTCGGTAGCTCGCTGGGCTCATAACCCAGAGGTCGCAGGTTCAAATCCTGTCCCCGCTACTCGCACGACAGAAGGCTCGGCACCCAGGTGTCGGGCCTTCTCTCGTAGGACCGCCGACAGCATCGGCACTGTGGGAAACCCACAGTTCAACGCCGATGTCCCTGTCATGGGCCGATTCGTCGCGCCCGGACGAATCCGGATAGCGTCGCAACAGCATTCCGCAGGACTTCCGAAGCATCCAGGAGAGAAGAGGTGGACCGTTGAGCCGCTCGGTTCTCGTCACCGGTGGCAACCGGGGCATCGGCCTCGCCATTGCCCGTGCCTTCGCCGAGGCGGGCGACAAGGTCGCCGTCACCTACCGCTCCGGTGAGCCCCCGGCGGGGCTGTTCGGCGTGAAGTGCGACATCACCGACGCCGAGCAGGTCGACCAGGCGTTCAAGGAGGTCGAGGCGGAGCAGGGCCCGGTCGAGGTGCTGGTCGCCAACGCCGGGGTCACCAAGGACACGCTGCTGCTGCGGATGTCCGAGGAGGACTTCACCTCGGTTCTGGACACCAACCTGACCGGCGCGTTCCGCGTCGTGAAGCGCGCCTCCAAGCTGATGATGCGGGCCCGCAAGGGCCGCGTGGTGCTGATCTCCTCGGTGGTCGGCCTCACCGGCTCGCCGGGCCAGGCCAACTACGCCGCGTCCAAGGCCGGCCTGGTGGGCTTCGCCCGCTCGCTGGCGCGCGAGCTGGGCCCGCGCAACATCACCGTCAACGTGGTCGCCCCCGGCTTCGTCGACACCGACATGACCGCGGTGCTCAGCGACGAGCGCCGGGCCGAGATCGTCGCGGGCGTGCCGCTGGGCCGCTACGCCGACCCGGCCGAGATCGCGTCCACCGTGCGCTTCCTGTCCTCGGACGAGGCCGCATACATCACCGGAGCCGTCATTCCCGTCGACGGCGGATTGGGCATGGGTCACTGACCGCTATGAGTGGAATCCTTGAGGGCAAGCGCATCCTCGTCACCGGCGTGCTGATGGAGTCCTCCATCGCGTTCCAGGTGGCCAAGCTGGCGCAGGAGCAGGGCGCGGAGATCATCCTCACCGCCTTCCCCCGCCCCACGCTGACCGAGCGCATCGCCAAGAAGCTTCCCAAGCCCTGCAAGGTGATCGAGCTCGACGTCACCAACGACGAGCACCTGGCCGGTCTCGCCGACGTGGTCCGGGACGAGCTGGGCGGCCTGGACGGCGTGGTCCACTCCATCGGCTTCGCCCCGCAGGACGCCCTGGGCGGCAACTTCCTGAACACCCCGTGGGAGTCCGTGGCCACCGCCGTGCACGTCTCGGCGTTCTCGCTGAAGTCGCTGACCATGGCCTGCCTGCCGCTGATGACCGAGGGCGGCTCGGTGGTCGGCCTGACCTTCGACGCCACCATCGCCTGGCCGCAGTACGACTGGATGGGCCCGGCCAAGGCCGCGCTGGAGGCCACCTCCCGCTACCTGGCCCGCGACCTGGGCAAGCAGGACGTCCGCTGCAACCTGGTCTCGGCCGGCCCGATCAAGTCGATGGCCGCCAAGTCCATTCCCGGCTTCGACACCCTGGCCGACACCTGGAACGTCCGCTCCCCGCTGAGCTGGGACGTCACCGACCCGGAGCCGGCCGGCCGCGGTGTGGTCGCGCTGCTCTCGGACTGGTTCCCGAAGACCACCGGCGAGGTCGTCCACGTCGACGGCGGTCTGCACGCCATCGGCGCGTAGCACTCCCCGCCGCGAGGCCCGCACCCGTCCTTCCACGAAGGGGGTGCGGGCCTTTCGTCAGTTCAGGCCCGGCAGCGCGGTCAGGTCCGGCAGCGCGGGTCAGGCCCGGCAGCCGGAGAGGCCCGCGATGGTCTCCAGTGAGGCCTGCTCGGCGTCGCCGTCGCGGATCGCCGCGAGGATGCCGGCGTGGGGGACGTAGCGGTGCTGCTCCAGCTCGGGGCCGACGTTCTGCCGCAGTTCGGAGCGCAGCACCTCGCCGAGGTCGGCGTAGAGCGCGGACAGCACCTCGTTGTGGGCCGCGGCCATCACCGCCTGGTGGAAGGACGCGTCGGTCTGCACGAAGGACTCGACGTCCCCCGAGGTCCAGGCGTCCTCGCGGCGGGCCAGCGCGGTGTCGAGCAGGCGCAGGTCGCGTTCGGTGCGCCGAGTGGCGGCGAGCCGGGCGGCGGCGGCCTCCAGCGCCTCCCGCAGCTCCACCACCTGTCCGGCGTCGGCGTCGGCGAAGCGGCGGTGCATCACCCCGGCCAGCTCGCTGGTCGCCAGGACGTAGGTGCCCGAGCCCTGCCGGATGTCCAGCAGGCCGTTGTGGGCCAGCGCCCGCACCGCCTCGCGGACGGTGTTCCGGGCCACGCCCAACCGCTCCACCAGCTCCACCTCGGTGGGGATGCGTGAGCCCACCGGCCATTCGCCGGAGGTGATCTGGGCGCGCAGCTGGGCGATCACCTGGTCGGCCAGCGGCTCACGCCGGGGCGAGGTCAGCGCCATCGCACTCTCTCTCCTTGTCGGGCCTGTCGTCCATCGGGTGACCCCATCATCCCCCCTGCGCTGCGCACCATGGTTTCCCGGAGTCATCCCATCATTCTATGATGGTCTCATGCCAGCCGCCGAGACCACCGCCGAGACCACCTCCGCCCCGACGACTCCGACCCAGACCCAGACCCCGGCCCAGGCCCCGACGGCCCTCACCCCCCGCCGCACCCAGCTGCTGCTCGCCGTGGCGATCGCGGTCGCGGCGTTCAACCTGCGCCCGGCCGTGGCCGCGCTCGGCCCGATGCTGGACCAGGTGCGCGGCACCCTGCACATGAGCGCCGCCGTGGCCGGGGTGCTCACCGCGCTGCCCTCGCTCTGCTTCGCGCTGCTGGGCCTGCTGGCCCCGGCGCTGGCACGCCGGATCGGCCCGGCCGCCACCGTCTGCGCCGGGACCGGCGCCATCGCGCTGGGCCTGGCGGCCCGTGCACTGGCCCCGAACAGTGCGCTGTTCCTGCTGCTCAGCGCGTTGGCGCTGGCCGGGATCGCGGTCTGCAACGTGCTGATGCCGGTGCTGGTGAAGCGCTACTTCCCGGACCGGGTCGGCCCGGTCACCGGCCTGTACTCGATGTCGCTGGCGCTGGGCACCTCCACCGCGGCGGCCGTCGCCGTCCCGCTGACCAGCGCGCTCGGCGGCAACTGGCGGGTCGGCCTCGGCGTCTGGTCGCTGACCGCGGTCGCCGCGCTGGTGCTGTGGCTGGCCCAGCTCGCGGTCAACCGCCGGACCGAGGCCCGCGCCTCCGCCTCCGCCGCTGCTGCCGTCTCAGCCGGTTCGGACGCCTCGGCCGCTCCGGCCGCCGCGGCCGTCCCCGCGGCGCTGCGGATCACCCGCAGCCGCACCGCCTGGGCGCTTGCCGTCTTCTTCGGCCTCCAGGCCACCGCCGCCTACGCCACCATGGGCTGGCTGCCGCAGATCTTCCAGGACGCCGGGATGTCCGCCGCCGAGTCCGGGGTGCTGCTGGCGGTCACCATGGCCGTCGGCGCACCGCTGGCCTTCCTCATCCCCTCCTACGCGGCCCGCCGTCCGGACCAGGGCGCGATCGTGATCGCCCTCTCGGCCGCCGGGCTGGCCGCCTACGCGGGCCTGGCCTTCGCCCCGGCCGCCGCGCCGTGGGTGTGGGCGATCCTGGCGGGCCTGGCCAACTGCGCCTTCCCGCTGACGCTGACCATGATCGGGCTGCGTGCCCGCAGCAGCGAGGGGGTGACCCGGCTCTCCGCCTTCACCCAGGGCGTCGGCTATCTGATCTCGGTGCCGGGGCCGATCCTGATCGGCGTCCTCTACCAGCGCGAGCACGGCTGGTACGGGCCGCTGGCCTTCCTCGCGGTGCTGATGGCCGCTCAGGCCTTCGTCGGCCGAAGGGCCGCGCGTCCGCGCCAGATCGAGGACGAGGTCTGAACTCCTCATCCGCGGGCCCGAAGGTAAGAGCCCGGGACCCCGCCGGAACGGCGGTGCGACCGGGTGGCAGACTCGTTCCCATGCCCGTTCTCGAACCGAATCCGACCGGCGGCAACAAGAAGCTGCTGCAGTTCTTCGGCCTGATCCTGGCCATCATGGTGGTCATCGGGGTCATCGCCAGCTTCGCCACAAAGATGGGCTGAGCGGTACCTCCCCTCCCGAATTCTGGGAAGCTGGCAGGTATGAGCGTCGATTCGTCCCGCAGGATCATCGTCCTCCGGCACGCCAAGGCCGACTGGCCCTCCGTGCCCGACCACGAGCGGCCCCTCGCCGACCGCGGTCGCAAGGACGCACCCGTCGCCGGACGCTGGCTCGCCGGCACCGGCATCATCCCCGACCTCGCCCTCTGCTCCACCGCCGAGCGGACCCGTGAGACCTGGAAGCTCTTTGCCCACGAGCTGCCCAGCCGTCCCAGAACCGTCTACGAGGACCGGCTCTACGAAGCCGCCCCCGGGCAGTTGATCGAGGTCCTGCAGGAGGTCCCCGAGGAGGTCAGGACGGTGCTCCTGGTGGGCCACAACCCGGGGGTGCAGGGCCTGACCGAGGTGCTCTCCGGCGGTTTCGAGGCGGACACCCTGCCCCGGCTGCGCAGCACCGGGTTTCCCACGGCGGCGGTCGCGGTGCTGACCGCGGACGGCCCCTGGAAGGCGCTGGAGCCGGGCGCGGGCCACCTCACCACCTTCTACACCCCCAAGGACTAGCGACGACGAGGGGCGCGCGGACCACTCCGCGCGCCCCTCACCCACGCCTGCTCACCTCGACCGGCTCGGCCCTCGTCCCGCTCGGCCTCGTCCCGCTCAGACCTCGACGGGTGCGTCCGCCTCGACCGGCTCGTCGGAGTCCTCGTCCGCGTCCTCGACCTCTTCGCGGGAGATCCCCAGCAGGTAGAGCACGGTGTCCAGGAACGGCACGTTCACCGCGGTGTCCGCGGCCTCGCGGACCACCGGCTTGGCGTTGAAGGCCACCCCGAGCCCGGCCGCGTTCAGCATGTCCAGGTCGTTCGCGCCGTCGCCGATCGCGACGGTCTGCTCCAGCGGCACCCCGGCCGCCTCGGCGAACCTCCGCAGCATCCGCGCCTTTCCGGCCCGGTCCACGATCTCGCCGACCACCCGGCCGGTGAACTTCCCGTCGGCGACCTCCAGGGTGTTCGCGGCGGCGTAGTCGAGCCCGAGCCGCCGCACCAGGTCGTCGGTCACCTGGGTGAAGCCGCCGGAGACGATCGCGACCTGGTAGCCGACCCGCTTGAGGGTGCGGATCAGGGTCCGCGCGCCCGGGGTCAGCCGTACCTCGGCGCGGACCTTCGCCACCACGTCCGCGTCCAGCCCGGCGAGCAGGGCGACCCGGGCCCGCAGCGACTCGGCGAAGTCCAGCTCACCCGCCATCGCGGCGGCGGTCACCGCGGCGACCTCGGTCTCGCAGCCCGCGTGGGCGGCGAAGAGTTCGATCACCTCGTCCTGGATCAGGGTCGAGTCGACGTCCATCACCACCAGCCGCTTGGCCCGCCGCTGGAGCCCGGACCGGACCACGGCCACGTCCACCCGCTGCACCGCGGCCTCGGCCGCCAGCTCGGACCGCAGCAGTTCGGTGCGGACCCCGGAGACGGCCAGCTCCACCGCCGTGACCGGGTACTTGGCCAGCCGGAACACCCGGTCGATGTTGCCGCCGCAGCCGGTCACCCGGGCGCTGAGCGCGGCGACCGCCGCGGCGGTCAGCGGATGCCCGAGCACGGTCACATGCGAGCGGCCCTCGCCGCGCGGACGGTTGTCGCCGGTGCCGGAGATGACCTCGGCCTGGAGGTGCAGGGCGTCCGCCCAGCGGTGCACCTCGGCGCGCAGCCCGCCCTCCTCGCGGGGGGCGGTGACCAGGGCGCACAGCACTATCCGGCCCCGGGTCACCACCTGCTCGAAGTCGACGACGTCGACGCCGTACTCGGCGAGGGTGGTGAACAGCCCGGTGGTGATGCCGGGGCGGTCCTTGCCGAAGACCTTGACCAGCAGGGTCCGGGGCTCGGGTGCGGGGTGGGCCGCAGGGGCCGGAGGCAGAGCGCTCATGGTGCTCCCCACGCTACCCGCCCACCCGTACGCCCCGACGTCCCGTCCCGCCCACCGGACAGGGGTTCGGGCCCCTTCCGCGAGGGCCCTGCGGGCAGCCGGCTTCGCCTTGACGGGCACCCGGCCTTGCCACGGGGTCCTGCACGCACCCGGGTCGGTCGGCCCGCCGCCGCGTTGCCGGACCCACGCTCGCCCGGCCCGTTGTTCCGCCCGGCTTCCGGCCTGCCGCCCCGCCCAGCCTGCCGCCCCGCCAGGCCTACCGCCCCGGCGGGGCCGTCGGCGGCGGGGGAGTCTGGGCCGGACCGCCGGAGTACGGGTTGTACCCGCCCTGGCCGGGCCCGGGAGCTCCGGCAGGCCCGGAGCGCGGCCCCGGCGGCATCGGGGGCGGCGGCGGAGCCGCCTGCGGGTTGCCGCCGGGAGTCCGGTACGGATTGGCCTGCTGCGGCGGGGCGCCGGGCGCCGACGGCGTCTGCGGCAGCCCGCCGTAACCGGGCTGCGGTGGCGACTGCTGCCCGTAGACCTGGGTCGGCGCCTCGGCCGGATACTGCCGCGGCGGGTAGGCCGGCCGCGGGTCGAGCCCGGTCCGGTCCGAGCCGGGGCCGTCCGCCCAGGACGGCCGGGGCTCCAGCGCCACCCGCTTGGCCGAGGCATTGGGGAACGCGGACACCAGCAGCGACCCGAGGAAGCCGAACACCGCCCCCTCGACCAGCCCCAGCAGGACCGCCAGCAGCGCGTTGCCGGAGATGCTCAGCCCGGCCCCGACCGCGTCGAAGCCGAACACCGACAGATTGGCGTTCACCGAGACCGACGCCAGCACCAGCAGCACCGGCGTCACCACCGCCATCGCCACCCCGAGCCGCAGCCCGGCCGCGCCCGCCTCCCACACCGCGCTCCGCGGCAGCACCGGCCGCGGCGTCCGCACCGCGGCGAAGACCCCGACGGTGAGCAGCATCAGCGCCACCGCGACCGGCAGCAGCCACACCCGCCCGTCCAGCCGGCCCAAGCTGCTCAGCGTGATGTCCTGCCCGCCGCCGCCCTTGAGCAGGGTGTTCACCGGGGACGGCAGGAAACCGGAAAGCGGGCCGCTGGCCTTGCCGTTGAGCGGGACCGCCATCCCCAGCAGCACCGCGAGGAACACCCCGTTCGGGGTGGCCAGCAGCACCCCGCCGACGGTCTTGGCGCCGCCGTTGCCGGTCAGGCCGACCACGATCCCGGCCAGCGCGCCCACCAGCACCGCCCCCACCAGCACCGTCACCACGGCGGAGGCCGCGGGGCGGACGCCGCGGCGCAGCCCGTCCCAGCCGAGCGGCAGCGGGCAGCGGCGCGAGGCGGCCAGCGCGAGCGCCAGCACCACCAGCACCCAGAGCAGGCCGAGCCCGAGCGTCGGCGCCAGGTCGACCTTGAAGCCGACGGTCGGGTTGGTGTTGTCGCCGAGCACCCCGCCCAGGGTCCCGGTCAGCCCGCCGAGTGGATCGCCGCCCGAGCCGCTGCCGCCCGAACCGCCGTCGCCGAGCAGGCCGGTGAGCCCGCCGAGTGGATCGCCGCCGCCCGAACCGCCGCTTCCGCCGCCGCCCCCGGTCAGCGAACCGACCTTGACCGCGACCGCCCCGTTCCCGGCCCAGGCCAGGACTCCGAGCAGGATCAGGAACGCCAGCGCCGCCCCGCCGACCCGCGCCGCCAGCTGTCCCGGCTCCAGCACCGGCAGCCGGTACAGCGGCCTGACGAACAGCCAGCCCAGCACCAGGGCGCCGACCAGGCCCACGCCGAGCGGAATGATCCCGATCGCGCCGTTGGCCGAGGCGGCGTCCATGCCGAACACCGAGACGTCGCCGGAGGGGCTGATCCGGCCGCCGACCGCCATCGCGACCATCGCCGCGGTCATCGGGCCGATCGAGGCGTAGTGGTCGAGCCCGAGCAGGTGGATCCCCAGCGCGGTCACCGCGCCCATCGCGACGAACGCCCAACTCGCGGCCACCGCAGCCGAAACCAGCCCGTAAACCGCACCCCCGCGCAGGCCGCCGCCGCGCAGGCCGCCTGCGCTCGTCGCCGACGCCTGCTGCCCGTACCCCGTCATCGTCTGCCCGCCCCTGTGCGAAGTCCTGCTCTGCGGTCAGGTTGCCACACGGTTACGGTCCCGTGGTCGGGTTCACCTGACGTTGATCGAGCTGGAATGATTCCCCCTGTCGTTCAGCATCCCTAAACTGCCCCTGTCAAGAGCTGGGGACTACTCGGGGGACTACATCGTGGGGCAGGCAACAGTGCCGCAGTTGGTACTTGAACTCAACGGACAACGCACAACCCTGGAACCGGGGCGCAGTTACACCCTCGGCCGTGACCCGCAGTCGGACGTGTCGATCGACGACGCGCGGGTGTCCTGGCGGCACGCGACCATCGGGTACCACGGCAACGGCTGGGTACTCGAAGACCTGGGCAGCACCAACGGCACCTACGCCGACGGCCGGCGGACCACCCAGGTCCAGCTGGGCCAGGGGGCGGTGGTCACCCTGGGCAATGCCGAGAACGGTCCCCGGCTGAGCTTCACCGGGGTGCCCGCCCAGGTGGTCCCGGGCGCGGGCGCGCCCGGCGGGGCCGGCTGGCACGACCAGGGCACCGCCCGCTTCAACCCGGCCGCGCCGCCGGTCCAGGGCGGCTACCCGCAGCAGCAGGTGCCGCAGCAGGGCGGTTACCCGCAGCAGCAGCCCTCGTACGGCGGCCCCGGCAGCGGCGCGAACCAGGGCGGCGGGTACAGCGTGCCCTCGCAGCCCGCCCCCGAGCCGGTGTACGGCTCGCGCAACCCCACCATGGTCCGCAACCTGGCCGGCGGCGGCCTGCGCACCATCAGGATCGGCCGCGGCCTGGACAACGAACTGGTCGTCAGCGACCTGTCGGTCTCCCGGCACCACGCCGAACTGCGCCAACTGCAGGACGGCCGCTACGAGATCGTCGACCTGGAGAGCCACAACGGCACCTATGTCAACGGTCAGCCGATCAGCCGTCAGCTGCTCGGCCCGCAGGACATCGTGGGCGTCGGCCACTCCACCTTCCGGCTGGTCGGCGACCAGTTGGAGGAGTTCGTCGACACCGGCGAGGTCTCCTTCTCGGCCCGCCACCTGACGGTCGAGGTGGACTTCAAGGGCGGCAAGAAGATCCTGCTGGACAACGTCAGCTTCGGAGTCCCGGAGAAGTCACTGGTCGCGGTGATCGGCCCGTCCGGTTCCGGCAAGTCGACCCTGCTGCGCGCCCTCACCGGCTACCGCCCGGCCGACCGCGGCGACGTCCTCTACGACGGCCGCAACCTCTACAAGCAGTTCGCCGAGCTGCGCCAGCGCATCGGCCTGGTGCCGCAGGACGACATCCTGCACTCCCAGCTGACGGTCCGTACGGCCCTGAAGTACGCGGCCGAGCTGCGGTTCCCCGGCGACACCGAGGCGTCCGAGCGCGAGCGCCGGGTGGACGAGGTGCTGGTGGAGCTGCACCTGGAGAAGCGCGCCGACAACAAGATCACCGCGCTCTCCGGCGGCCAGCGCAAGCGCGTCTCGGTCGCCCTTGAACTGCTCACCAAGCCGTCGCTGATCTTCCTGGACGAGCCCACCTCGGGCCTGGACCCGGGCATGGACCGCGATGTGATGAACATGCTCCGGGGTCTGGCCGACGAGGGCCGCACGGTCCTGGTGGTCACCCACTCGGTGGCCGAACTGGCGCTCTGCAACCGGCTGCTGGTGATGGCCCCGGGCGGCGCGGTGGCCTACTTCGGGCCGCCGGACGAGGCGCTGCACTTCTTCGGCTACCAGACCTGGGCCGACGTCTTCCAGGCCTTCGAGAACTACCCGGACCACGACTGGGCCGGCCGGTTCCGCGGCTCGGTGCACTACCGGCAGTACTCCGCGGACGTGGAGGCGGTGCAGGCGCAGTCCTCGCAGATACAGCACGACCAGACCAAGCCGCCGAAGCAGCAGAGCTGGGGCTCCCAGCTGTCCACGCTGATCCGGCGCTACTTCACGGTGATCGGCGCGGACCGCGGCTACGTCGGGCTGCTGATCGCGCTACCGCTGATCATGGGCGTGATGAGCATGGCCATCCCGGCCAAGTTCGGCCTCGCCCCGGCCACCGGTACGGGTCCGGGCGGCACCCCGCCGATCAACACCGACGCCGCCACGGTGCTGCTGGTGCTGGGCGTCGGCGCCTGCCTCACCGGCGCCGCCAACGCGGTCCGCGAGCTGATCAAGGAACGGGTGATCTACGAGCGCGAACGCGCGGTCGGCCTGTCCCGCTCCGCCTACATGATGTCCAAGATCATCGTGCTCGGCCTGATCACCGCGGTCCAGTCGGTCGTGCTCTCGGTCATCGGCCTGCTGCCGCGCAAGCTCCCCGCCTCGGGGCTGGTGATCTCCAGCACGCCGCTGCCGGAGATGGTACTGGTGGTCATGCTGCTCGGGATCACCTCGATGATGCTCGGCCTGGTGGTCTCCGCGGTGGTCAAGACGGCCGAGAAGACCATGCCGCTGCTGGTGCTGATCGCGATCATCCAGGTGGTCTTCTGCGGTTCGCTGTTCCCGCTGTTCGGCACCCCGGGCCTGGAGCAGGTCGCCTGGCTGTCGCCGTCCCGCTGGGCGGTGGCCGCCGAGGCCGCGACCATCAACCTGCCCAAGATCATGGGCCCGCCGCAGGGCAAGGACACCACCGACCCGCTCTGGCAGCACACGCTGTCCCAGTGGTCGATCGACTCCGGGGTGCTGGTGCTGCTCGCGGTGGTCTGCGCGTTCCTGGTGGTCCGGCTGCTGCGTCGGCACGAACCCGAGGTGATGCGCCAGCGCTGACGATTCGTCGGCGTGTCGGCTGGGATCAGGTCGCACCCCCGTGGTATTGGGGTGCGACCTGATGCGTACAGTGTCCCTTCACATGACTCTCGCACGCGTGAACGGGTTCTTCACATGGCGCATATGAACGGGTTCACCTACGGCATGGTCAACCCCCTCCTCGCGTACCTCATCGCCACCATCGGCGCGGGCCTCGGCCTGCGCTGCACGGTGCGCGCCCTGGCCCTGCCGCCGGAGCGCAGACGCGGCTGGCTGCTGCTCGCCGCGGGAGCCATCGGCTGCGGCATCTGGACCATGCACTTCATAGCCATGCTGGGCTTCTCGGTCACCGACGCCACCGTCGTCTACAACGTGCCGCTGACCCTGGTCAGCCTCGCCGTCGCGGTGCTGGTGGTCGGCCTCGGCGTCTTCTACGTCGGCTACCGGCCTGCGGGCTGGGGCACCCTGCTGGTCGGCGGAGTGCTCACCGGCGTCGGCGTCGCCGGGATGCACTACCTGGGCATGTCCGCGATGAACGTCGGCGGCACGGTCGGCTACAAGCCGCTGGTCGTCGTCGCGTCGGTGGCCATCGCGGTCTTCGCGGCGACCGCCGCGCTGTGGATGACCCTCAACATCCGCGGCTTCTGGTCGTCGGTGCTGTCCGCACTGGTCGCCGGAGTCGCCGTCACCGCGATGCACTACACCGCGATGCAGGCGGTCACCGTCCGGCTCAGCCAGGACCTGCGGCCGAACGGCACCCCCGCGGCGGAGTTCGTGCTGCCGCTCGCGGTCGGCATCGTGGTCTTCCTGACCGTCTCCGCCATCGTCGTCGCCATGTCCCCGCACGACTCGGACCGGGACCGCCGCAAGGACGACGAGGACCAGGAGCGGATCCAGGTGCTGCTGTTCGACGGCAAGACCCGGGGGCTCTGACCGGGGGTCCGCTGAGGGCGGGACTCAGTCGGGCAGGATCAGGTGCAGGTCGCCGAACTCGTGCCAGAGGTAGCGCTCGCGCAGCGCCTCGGCGTAGGAGAGGTCGAGCAGCGGGCGTCCGGCGATGGCCTCCAGCATCAGCAGATGCGACGCGCGCGGCTCGTGAAGGCCGGTCAGTATCCCGTCCACCACCCGCACTCCCCGGGCCGGGGTGACCACCAGTCCGGTCCAGCCCGACGCCGCCCGCAGCACCCCGTCCGGGCCCACCGCCGACTCCAGCGCGCGGACCGCGGTGGTCCCCACCGCCAGCACTCTCGACCCGGCCCGCCGGGCCGCCCCGACCGCCCGCGCCGTCGCCGCGGGCACCTCGAACCACTCCGGGTACGGCGGCTCGTGCGCCTCCACCGACGCCACCCCGGTGTGCAGCGTGATCGGCACGAGCTGCACGCCCCGGCTGACCAGCCGCGCCACCAGCTCGGCGGTGAACGGCCGGGCCGCGCTCGGCATCTCCGCGGAACCGGCCGAAGGCGGCCCCTCCACCTCGGCCAGCGACCGGGCGAACACCGTCTGGTACGCGGCCAGCGGCCGGTCGGCGTCGGTGTAGCCGTAGCGGATCGCCCGCCCGTGCGCCGCCAGGTAGGCCAGCGGATCGTCCACCGGGAAGTCCGCGGTCCACAGCCGCCGGACGCCGGGGCCCAGCGGTTCGACCTGCGTCAGCGGTTCGACCTGTGCCAGCACCGCGCCGCCGGTCAGCCGGACCCGGACCGGGCCGCCGGGCCTGACCCGCTGCCGGGTGCTGCCGCGCCCGTCCGGGGTGCGCAGTTCCACCACCCAGGTCCGGTCCGAGCGGCGGGTCGAGAAGTGCGCGACCACCGGCTCGCCGGTACCGAGCACCCGCCCGTCCACGGCGGCGGGCAGCGTCGCCGAGGTGTTCACCACCAGCACGTCCCCGGCCCGCAGCAGCCGCGGCAGGTCGCCGAACGCGTGGTGCGAGGCGACCGGCCCTTCGCCCGTGCTCCGACTCAGCAGCAGCCGGACGTCGTCCCGGCCGGACCGCCCTCGCTCCTCCGGCGGCGCGGTCGCCTCCAACTCCTCCGGCAGCTCGAACTCGTCCACCCCGAAGCCGTCCAGAGCCTGCGCCGCCGCGGCGGCCCTGACCGGGTAGGCCAGATGCCCGGCCCGGTCACCCCGCTTACGCCCCGAGCCGCCGGTGTCGCGCCCGGCACCGCCCTTGCCAACGCCGCCTTTCCCCGCGCTGCCCTTTCCCACGGTGCCCTTCCCCGCGCTGCCCGACTCCCCGTCCCGTGCCTGCGTCCTCACCGCGTCCACTGCTTGGCCTCCTGTCCCGCCACCGTGTACCGCCCACTGGCGGCCCGGCCGCCACCCCCGACCCCGCTGCCGGTGGCCCCGCCGCCCCCGCCGCCGTTGATCAGCCCCAGCAGCGCCGGCACCGCCGCCTCCTCCGGCAGTGGCCGCCCGCTGTCGTCGTCCTCCGGCACCGCCGCCGCGTACATCGCGGTCCGCATGTCGCCCGGATCGACCCACCACACCCGCAACTCCGGTTCCTCCGCCGCGAGCACCGCCGACCAGTGGTCCAGCGCGGCCTTGCTCGACCCGTAGCCGCCCCAGGTCCGGTACGCCTCGACGGCCGCGTCCGAGCTGATGTTCAGCACCGCGCCCCGCGAGGCCCGCAACAGCGGCAACGCGGCCTGGACCAGCCCCAGCGGGGCCACCACATTGACCTCCAGCGCCTGCCGGAACCCGGCCACCGACTGCTCGGCCAGCGGCACCAGCGGTTCCGCGCCCAGTACGCCGGCATTGTTGACCAGCAGCTCAACCCCGCCCAACTCCTCTGCTGCGGCGATGAGTTCGGCGCGATGCGCCGGATCGGCGACGTCCCCGGGCAGCGCCACCACCGGAGTGGCCAGACCGGCCGCGACCTCCCCCAGCGCCTCCGCCCCCCGGGCGTCCAGCACCAGCGACCACCCCTCGGCGGCCAGCGCCCGTGCCAGCGCCCGACCCAGTCCCCGCGATGCCCCGGTGACCACTGCGACAGCCATGACCCGCTCCTCACATGTCCGTTCTTCCGCTCTCGACGCTAGGCAGCGGCCACCGGTCCCGGCCTCGGTCCCGGGGGCGCGGGAGGGCGGGCCCTTCGTCCTAGTCCTCTGGTCGTGGGCCCGCCACCCCCGCCGCCCGATGCCGAGCGGATCACCCGGCGGTACGGTTTCCGCATGTCCCCCCGCCTGCACAGCGACCAGCCGGACCAGCCAGACCCAGGCCAGCCCGACCAGCCCGACCAGCCCGACCAGCCCGCCGGCGAGGCCTGCGGTTCGCCCGACGACCCCTGTCTCGGCGGCATCGAGGCGGTCAGCGCCGCCGTCCTGGCCATGAGCCGCCACCTGGAGGTGCGCGAGGTGCTGCAGCGCATCGCCACCTCCGCCCGCACCCTGGTCGGCGCGGAGTACGCCGCGCTGGGCGTCCCCGACGACCACGGCGGCTTCGCCCAGTTCGTGGTGGACGGGATCAGCGACCGGCAGTGGCGCGCGATCGGCCCGCTGCCGCGCCAGCACGGCATCCTCGCGGTGATGCTCAAGGACTCGGCCCCGCAGCGGCTGGACGACGTCCGCCAGGACCCCCGCTTCGGCGGCTGGCCGCAGGCGCACCCGGACATGAGGGCGTTCCTCGGCGTCCCGATCCTGGACGGCGACGAGATCCTCGGCGCGCTCTTTCTTGCCAACAAGCACAGCCTTGCCAACAAGCACAGCCCGGCGGACCCGACCGGCGGCGCCGACCGCCACGCGCCCTTCACCGCCCACGACGAGCACCTGCTCCGCATCCTGGCCGCGCACGCCGCCCTCGCGCTGACCAACGCCCGCCTCTACGAGCGCAGCCGTGAACTGACCCTGGTCGGCGAGCGGGCCAGGATCGCGCACGACCTGCACGACGCGGTCTCGCAGAAGCTGTTCTCACTCCGGCTCACCGCCCAGGCCGCCTCCGCCCTGGTCGCCCGCGACCCGGACCGGGCCCGCGCCGAACTGGCCGAGGTCTCCCGGCTCGCCGCCGAGGCCGCCGAGGAACTGCGCGCCGTCGTGGTCGAGCTGCGCCCGGCCGCGCTGGACGAGGACGGCCTGCTGCCGACCCTCACCTCCCAGGTCGAGGTGCTGAACCGGGCCCACACCGCGCGGGTCGGCTTCACCCACACCAGGATCCACGCGCTGCCGCCCGCGCAGGAGGCGGCGGTGCTGCGGGTCGCCCAGGAGGCCCTGCACAACGCGCTGCGGCACTCCGGGGCGGGCAGCGTCCGGGTCGTGCTCGGCCCCGGACCCGGCGGCTGCGGCGCCCTGCTGACGGTCAGTGACGACGGCCGCGGCTTCGCCCCCGACGAGGTCCGCCGGGCCGGGCGGCACCTGGGCCTGGTGTCCATGCGGGACCGCGCGGCCGGTGTCGGCGGCGCGCTGCGGATCGAGTCGTCCCCCGGCCGGGGGACCGTGGTGGAGCTGGAGGTCCCCGGTGGCTGAGGAACGGGTCAGGATCAGGGTGCTGCTGGTGGACGACCACCAGGTGGTCCGCCGCGGGCTGCGCACCTTCCTGGAGGTCCAGGACGACATCGAGGTGGTCGGCGAGGCCGCCGACGGCGCGGAGGGCGTGGACCGCGCCGAGGAACTGCGCCCGGACGTGGTGCTGATGGACGTGAAGATGCCCGGCACCGACGGCATCGAGGCGCTGCGGATGCTCAAGGAGCGGGGCAACCCGGCCCGGGTGCTGGTGGTCACCAGCTTCACCGAGCACCGCACCGTCGTTCCGGCGCTGCGGGCCGGCGCGGCCGGGTACGTCTACAAGGACGTCGACCCGGAGGCGCTGGCCGGGGCGATCCGCTCGGTGCACGCCGGGCATGTGCTGCTGCAGCCGGAGCTGGCCGGGGCGCTGCTCGCGGACGAGTCCCCGCGCCCGCCGCAGGGGCGCGGGGGCTCGCTGACCGAGCGCGAGCAGGAGGTGCTGGGGCACATCGCGGACGGCCGCTCGAACCGCGAGATCGCCCGGGTGCTGCACCTGTCCGAGAAGACGGTGAAGACCCACGTCTCCAACATTCTGATGAAGCTCGACCTGGCCGACCGCACCCAGGCCGCCCTCTGGGCAGTCCGCAACGGCATGACCCGCTGACCGCCGCCCACCCTGCCCGCCCGCCTCCGGGTTACCGCTCCTCGCGGGCGGGCTCGTCCACCATCGCGTTGTACGCCGCCACCGTGGCCCGCCGCGCGGCCCGGCCCAGCGGCCGCATCGCGGCCTCCCGCGCGGTCATCTCCCCGGCGCTCACCGCCGCTCCGTGGTCCACCGCGGCCAGCGCCAGCAGCGCCCGCACCTGACGGGCCGACTGCAGCACCCGGACCGCCCGCGGCGGGTAGCCGGGGGCCAGCAGCTCCGGCTCCCTCCGCCGCCGGTACGCCTCCAGCGCCCGCTGCACCGCCGGGCCGCCGCCGGCCACGTCCAGCCGCATCAGCAGCGCCGTCGCCTCCCGCAGCGCCTCGGCCAGCTCGCGTTCGGCGTCCCGCAGTTGCGGGACGTCCGCCGGGACGCCCGGCTCCACCGGCGCCGCCCGCCACAGCACCCGGATCAGCCGGTCGCCCTCGGGCCCGTGTCCGACCACCTCGGGCACCAGCCCGAGCGGCAGCGGCGCACCGACCGTGAGCACCGCCTCGCCGACCGCCAGCGCCTGCTGGTTGAACCCGGCCGGGCCGGTCAGCCCCAGCGGGTGCCCGGCGGTGGGCAGTGCCAGCCGCAGCCCGGTCGCGCCGAGCGCCCGCAGCCGTCCCAGCGCCAGGGTGAGCCCGGCCCCGTCCGCGCCGTCGACGCCCTCCACCGCGTGCCGGTCGTCCGTGCCGCGGATCCCGTCGGCGGCGTGGTCCGGCGAGGTGGCGCCGTTCAGCCAGGCGTTGCCCCAGGCAACCAGTCGCCCCGATCGGGGCTCGTCGAATACGTCATCAGGACGGCTTCCGCCGGTGTTCTGCAGCATGGGGCAAGCCTACGAAGAAGTCGCCCGCGCCAGTGGCGTAGGTTTTCCCTCGACGAAGACGAAATCTGCGGCAAGCAGCGATCTGCATTGGGGAAGGCGTACGCATGAGCGACGTGCTCGAGCTGGTGGACGTATCCGTGGTCCGGGACGGACGCGCGCTGGTGGAGCAGGTGTCCTGGTCCGTCGCCGAAGGCGAGCGGTGGGTCATCCTCGGTCCCAACGGTGCGGGCAAGACGACCCTGCTCCAGGTCGCCTCCTCCTACCTCTACCCCTCCACCGGCACCGCCGCGATCCTGGGCGAGAAGCTCGGCGGCGTCGACGTCTTCGAGCTGCGGCCGCGGATCGGCCTGGCCGGGGCGGCCATGATCGACAAGCTGCCGCGCCGGCAGACCGTGCTGGACACCGTGCTCACCGCCGCCTACGGGATGACCGCGACCTGGCGCGAGCAGTACGACAAGTCCGACGAGACCCGGGCCCGGCTGCTGCTGGACCTGCTGGGCATGGCCGAGTACACCGAGCGCCGCTTCGGCACCCTCTCCGAGGGCGAGCGCAAGCGCACCCTGATCGCCCGTGCGCTGATGACCGACCCGGAGCTGCTGCTGCTGGACGAGCCGGCCGCCGGGCTCGACCTCGGCGGGCGCGAGGACCTGGTCCGCCGCCTCGGCGCGCTGGCCCAGGACCCGCAGGCGCCCGCGATGGTGATGGTCACCCACCACGTCGAGGAGATCGCCCCCGGCTTCACCCACGTGCTGATGATCCGTCAGGGCAAGGTGCTGACCGCGGGCCCGATCGAGGACTCGCTCACCGCCCGCAACCTCTCGCTCTGCTTCGGCCTCCCGCTGAACCTGGAGCGCCACGGCGACCGCTGGTCCGCGCGCGGGCTGCCGCTCGGCTGACGCCCCGTCCCGATTCCCCGACGCAACGTCAACATCCGGACCACCTGCGCAAACCCCTCTCCACAGACCCTGCTCCGCACCTACCATGGGGTTGTGGAGAACTGGATGTGGTGGTTGATCGTCGGGGCCGTCCTCGGCGTGCCGCTGGTGGTCACGGCCATGCCGGAGTTCGGCATGTTCGCGATCGGGGCCGGCGCCGCCGCGCTCACCGCCGCTGTCGGCGGCGGGACGGTCGCGCAGTTCGTCGTCTTCCTCGTCGTCTCGGTCGCGCTGGTGGTCTTCGTCCGTCCCCTGGCCATGCGGCACCTGCGCCGGGGGCCCGAGGTCAGGACCGGTATCGACGCCCTCACCGGCGCCACCGCCCTGGTCCTGGAGCAGGTGGACGAGCACGGCGGCCGGATCAAGCTCCAGGGTGAGATCTGGTCCGCCCGCACGCTGGAACCCGGCCAGGTCTTCGCAGCAGGCCAGCAGGTGAACGTCGCCCAGATCGACGGCGCCACCGCCCTCGTCCTGTAGGCGGACCGAACAAGAGGAGTCCTCGTGCAACCCGTGATCATCGTCCTGGTCATCCTGGTCATCCTGGCGTTCGTCGCGCTGATCAAGACGATCCAGGTGATCCCGCAGGCGAGTGCGGCGATCGTCGAGCGCTTCGGCCGCTACACCCGCACCCTCAACGCGGGGCTCAACATCGTGGTGCCGTTCATCGACACCGTCCGCAACCGAATAGACCTGCGCGAGCAGGTGGTCCCGTTCCCGCCGCAGCCGGTGATCACCCAGGACAACCTGGTGGTGAACATCGACACGGTGATCTACTACCAGGTCACCAACGCCCGTGACGCCACCTACGAGGTCGCCAGCTACATCCAGGCGATCGAGCAGCTCACCGTCACCACCCTGCGCAACATCATCGGCTCCATGGACCTGGAGTCCACCCTCACCTCCCGCGAGACCATCAACGCCGGCCTGCGCGGCGTGCTGGACGAGGCCACCGGCAAGTGGGGGATCCGGGTCAACCGGGTCGAGCTGAAGGCCATCGAGCCGCCGACCTCGATCCAGGACTCGATGGAGAAGCAGATGCGCGCCGACCGCGACAAGCGCGCCGCCATCCTCACCGCCGAGGGCGCCCGGCAGGCGCAGATCCTCACCGCCGAGGGCCAGAAGCAGGCCGAGGTGCTCAGGGCCGAGGGCGAGGCCCAGGCCGCGGTGCTGCGCGCGGACGGCGAGGCCGCGGCCATCCGCACCGTGTTCGAGGCGATCCACGAGGGCGACGCGGACCAGAAGCTGCTGGCCTACCAGTACCTGCAGACCCTCCCGGAGATCGCCAAGGGCGACGCCAACAAGCTCTGGATCATCCCCAGCGAGGTGGGCGACGCCCTCAAGGGCATCGGCGGCGCCTTCACCGGCCTCAGCCCCAAGGACGTCCCGCCCGCGCCCACCGTCCCGCCCGCCAACGGCACCGCGCAGACCCCGGTGGACAAGCGCCGGGAGTACCCCTCGATCGACCCCGACTGATCTACCTGGACCGGTCGATCCCGAATGATGGGCCGCCGCCCCTCCGCTCTCGTCCGTCGTGCATGATCGGTGGCACACGAGCCAACACAGAGCAGAGGGGCGCAGCCATGTCACCGTGGGAGGCAGTCGGCGTCTTCGCGGCCGGAATCGGCGCCGGGACGATCAACACCGTGGTCGGCTCCGGCACCCTGATCACCTTCCCGGTGCTGCTCGCGGTGGGCCTCCCGCCGGTCACCGCCAACGTCTCCAACACCCTGGGGCTGGTCCCCGGCTCGGTCAGCGGCGCCCTCGGCTACCGCGAGGAGCTCCGCGGCCAGCGCAGCCGGCTGCTGCGGCTCGGCACCGCCTCGCTGCTCGGCGGTCTGCTCGGGGCGATCCTGCTGATGCTGCTGCCGGCCGACGCGTTCAAGGCGATCGTCCCGGTGCTGATCGGCATCGCCCTGGTGATGGTGGTGCTCCAGCCCCGGCTGGCGAAGTACCTCGCCGCCCACCGCACCGAGCCGGTCAGGGCCGAGGGCGGGGTGGCGCTGCTGCTCGGCGTCTTCGCCACCGGCGTCTACGGCGGCTACTTCGGCGCGGCGCAGGGGGTGCTGCTGCTCGGCCTGATGGGCCTGCTGCTCGACGACGGCCTGCAGCGCATCAACGCCACCAAGAACGTGCTGGCGCTGGTCGTCAACGGGGTGGCCGCGGTGTTCTTCCTGTTCGCCGCGCACATCGACTGGACCGCCGCGCTGCTGATCGCGGCCGGTGCGATCATCGGCGGCCAACTCGGCTCCCGGGTCGGCCGCAGACTGCCGCCCACCGCACTGCGCGCCCTGATCGTCGCAGTCGGTATCGTCGCGATGGTCAAACTGCTGGTGTGACCCCCAGCACCCGTGCCGACGAGCGAGGAGTACCTCCCATGAGCAAGCGGCCCGAAAGACTCACCGACCAGCAGATCGCCGACGGCCTGCAGCAACTGCCGCACTGGCACCGGGAAGGGGACGCGCTGCTGCGCACCCTCCAGGCCCCCGACTTCCCGACCGGGATCCGGATGGTGGCGGCCGTGGCCGACGCGGCCGAGGCGATGGACCACCACCCCGATGTCGACATCCGCTGGCGCACCCTCCACTTCGCCCTGACCACGCACGACGTCGGCGGCGTCACCACGTTGGACCTGGCTCTCGCAGCCGCCATCGACGCAGCGGTCGACACCGTCCTCAGTTCCTCGTGAGATGCTGACGGCCGCATCGTGAAGGCGGGAGCTGACGGAACCCATGGAACGCGACCCATCCGGTACCGACTACGGACAGTACTGGCAGCCCGAGAACCAGCAGGCCGACGGCTACCCCCAGCCGGTCCAGCCGCAGGTACCGGCTGACCCGTCGTACCAGGGCTACGACCCGTCGGGCTACGGCTACCCGCCCTCGTACCCGGAGCAGCAGCAGTACCAGCAGCCGCAGCAGTACGCCTACCCGGAGCAGCAGCAGTACACCGAGCAGCCGCAGCAGTACGCCGACCCGCAGTATCAGTACCAGCAGCAGTACCCGCAGCAGCAGTACGCCCCGTACCCGGAGCAGCAGCAGTACCAGGCCGACCCGTACCAGGCCCAGGGCTACTACCAGACCGCCGACTACGGCGTCCCGGCCCAGCAGACCGGGACGTACCAGGCCGACGGCTACGCCGATCCGTACCCGGCGGCCGAGCCGGTCGCCCCCGACACCCCGGCCGCCCCCGACGCCTCGGCCGACGCCCAGAGCCCGCAGCCGACCGCGGACGCCCCCGCCGAGCCCGCCACCGACCCGGACGGCTCCGACCCGGACAGCGCCGACTCCGCCGCCCCCGGGCAGCCCCTGCTCCCGCGGCTCACCGCCGCGGCCACCGGCCGCGCCCCCGGCACCGACCGCCGCAGCTTCCTGATCCGGGCCGGGGTCGGCCTGGTCGCCCTGCTCGTCGTCGCCGTGGGCGGCTACGCCGTGGCCGGGCACGGCTCGACCAAGAAGCCCTCGGCGGGCGGCGCGGGCGGCGCCAATCTGACCGGCGGTCACACCAAGACCTGGTCCGCCCCCGGGGTCCCGGCCTCGGCCGGGAACGACGGCCTGCTCGGCTCCTGGCTGCTGACCGACGCCGTGGTCCGCGGCGACGGCACGGCAGTCACTGCCTACGACACCGCCAAGGGCGCCAAGCTCTGGACCGTCGCCCCGCCGACCCCGGGCGCGGTCCCCTGCGCGATGTCACCCACCGTCAGCAGCTCGGGCATCGGCGCGGTGCTGTTCCAGGCCAAGCCGGGCACCGGCCAGGCCTGCACCCAGCTGGTCGCGGTGGACACCGCGACCGGCAAGCCGAAGTGGAACACCACCATCAACAAGGCCACCAAGGCCTACGGCGCCTCGGTCATGGTCGACGACACCCGGGCCGTCGCCATCGGCGACGCCGCCGCGGTCGGCTACGACCTCAGCACCGGCAAGCAGAGCTGGACCTACGCCGGACCGGGCAAGTTCTGCGGCGCACTGAGCGGCGGCGGCAGCGGCAGCACCCTGCTGCTGCAGAGCACCTGCGCCGACACCAAGCCCAAGCAGCAGGCCATCAACCTCAACACGGACACCGGCAAGCTGGCCTGGTGGCGCGGCCTCCCCTCGACCGCCGCCTCGTACACCGTGCTCTCCGCCGTCCCGGCCGTGGTCGCCGTGCACATGGCCGACCCCACCAAGGACAGCATCATGTCCTTCAGCGCCAAGGGCGACACCCAGGCCAGCATCTTCGTCTCGCAGACGGCCGGGCTGCTCGACTCCACCCACGGCAGCTTCGACCCGGACCCGGCCCTGTTCTTCCAGGGCAGCACCATGTATGCCGAGATCACCCCCGGCGGCACTACCGGCAGCGCCGCCACCACGGCCGGGCTGCTCACCGCGTTCAACCTGGTCGACGGCAAGCAGCTGTGGCAGGCCACCCCGGTCGAGAAGGGCCGCTCCACCCTGGTCGGCATCGACACCACGGCCGCGGTCGTGGCCACCGAGGAGCGGCTCGGCCAGCAGGCCAAGCTCAGCCACTTCGACCTGGCCACCGGCAAGGAGACCCCCGGCGGCAGCTTCCCGCAGGGCACCGGCTCCCTGCTCACCTCCGGCCGGGTGCTCTACCGGGACAGCCTGGTCGCCGTCCTGCCCGAGTTCACCAACCCCTACGGCACCTCCGCCACGGTCTTCACCGCGGCGGGCTGAACCGATGGCCGCCCCGCCGGTCCGGCCCCCCGCGCCGGACCGACGGATCGGCCCACCACCGCCCGGCCCGGTTCAGGCCGGCTGCGGCAGCCACTCCGGCAGCTCGCCCCGGTCCGCGCCCAGCGCCAGCATCAGCGTCGCCTCCGGCGTCGGCTCGAACGGCGTGGTCAGCAGCGCCATCCCGGCCTGCTCCGGAGTCCGGTCGGCCTTGCGCTGGTTGTCAGCGGCACAGGCCGCCACCGTGTTCAGCCAGCTGTCGGCGCCCCCGCGCGACTTCGGCAGCACGTGGTCGACGGTGCTGGCCTTCCGCCCGCAGTACGCGCAGCGGAACCCGTCCCGCACCAGCACACCCCGACGCGACCACGGGGCCCGTTGTCGGAACGGCACCCGGACGTACCGGCGCAGCCGCACCACCCTCGGCAGCGGCAGCTCCACCGAGGCCGCGCGCACCAGCCGCAGCGGGTGCGCGTGCTCGACCACGGCCTTGTCCTGGAGTACCAGCACGACGGCGCGCTGCAGCGACACCGATGACAGCGGCTCATAGCTCGCGTTGAGCACCAGCGTGTTGCGCATTCCGCCCACCTCCAGGTTTCCGGCCGCCCTCACCGCGGTCCGCGTGACCACTGTGAGGGCGGCACCGCCCCTGGAACAACGCAATTTCCCGCCGCGCCAGTCCCGTGCGCTGCTGTGTGTCCTAGTCCTGCGTGTCCTGGTCCTGCGGGTGCTCGTACTCGGCGATCAGCTGGGCCCGGCCCAGCGCGTGGTAGCGCAGGTTGAAGCCGACGACCGCGGGGGTGGCGTCGGCGTCCGTCCCCAGCCGCTCCTGGTCCACCGCGTAGACCGTGAAGACGTAGCGGTGCGGGCCGTCCCCGGGCGGCGGCGCGGCGCCGCCGAAGTCCCGGCTGCCGTAGTCGTTGCGGGCCTGGACCGCGCCCTCGGGCAGCCCCTTGAAGCCCCCGCTGCCGGCGCCCTGTGGCAGCTCGGTCACCTCGGCCGGGATGTCCACCACCGACCAGTGCCAGAAGCCGCTGCCGGTCGGGGCGTCCGGGTCGTAGCAGGTCACCGCGTAGCTCAGGGTGCCCTCCGGGGCGCCCTCCCAGCTCAGCTGCGGGGAGAGGTTGCCCTTGGCGAACACATGGGCGTCCGGCAGTACCCCGCCGGGGCTGAAGTCCGCACTGCGGACCGAGAACTCGGCCACCGGCGGGTGGAAGTCGTGGGGGAGCGGCCGCCTGGAATCCGACACTGCGTCAACCTCCGTCACTGGTGCGCTGTCCGTACCGGATCAGGCTATCCCGCCGTCCGCGCATAGGATCGCCTGCGGAAACGCAGTCGTCCGAGCGGAGGAACCGACCGTGTCCGAGCTGGGCGGGCTGCTGCCCCGCGACTTCTACGCCCGTGCGGCCCACGAGGTGGCCCCGGAGCTGCTGGGCCGACTGCTGCTCCGCGAGGAGGAGGGGCCGGACGGCCCGCTGCTGCTGCGGATCACCGAGGTCGAGGCCTACGAGGGCGCGATCGACCCGGCCTCGCACGGCTTCCGGGGGCCGACCGCCCGCAACGCCACCATGTTCGGCCCGCCCGGCCACCTCTACGTCTACTGGATCTACGGCATGCACCACGCCGCCAACCTGGTCTGCGGCGACGTCGACGAGTCGCACGGGGTGCTGATCCGGGCGGGCGAGGTGGTCCAGGGCCGCCCGCGCGCGATCCACCGCCGTCCCAACGCCAAGCAGCACACCGAGCTGGCCCGGGGCCCCGGCCGACTCACCCTGGCCCTGGACATCGACCGCAGCCTCGACGGAACCGACGTCTGCGACCCCGGCGCGGCGGTCCGGGTCTACCGGGGAACCCCGCTGCCCGCCTCTGCCGTCCGCAGCGGACCACGCACCGGAGTGTCCAAGGCGCACGAGACCCCCTGGCGCTTCTGGGCCGCCGACGACCGCACGGTCAGCCCCTACCGCCGACACGTCCCCAAGAAGCGCGCCGCGCAGGCATGACCGTCCCGAGCGGCCGGACCGGGGATAATCCGGTGGCGGACACCGCGTAGGCTCGAAGCGGCCGTGCGGGACCACCCGCCGCAGGCCCCCGATCAGAGGAGAACCGAGACCGTGACGGACATCGTCGACGAGCTGAAGTGGCGCGGGCTGATCGCCCTGTCCACCGACGAGGACGCACTGCGCAAGGCATTCGCGGACGGTCCGGTCACGTTCTATTGCGGGTTCGACCCGACGGCCTCCAGCATGCACATGGGCAACCTGGTGCAGCTGCTCACCATGCGCCGGATCCAGGACGCGGGCAACTTCCCGCTGCCCCTGGCCGGCGGCGCCACCGGCCTGATCGGCGACCCGCGCCCCACCTCCGAGCGCACCCTGAACGATCCGGAGACCGTGGCCGCCTGGGCCCAGCGCTTCCGGAACCAGTTCGAGCGCTTCCTCGACTTCGAGGGCCCGTACGCGGCCAAGATCGTCAACAACCTGGACTGGACCTCCGGCCTGTCGGCGATCAGCCTGCTGCGCGACATCGGCAAGTACTTCCGGGTCAACACCATGATCGCGAAGGAGGCCGTGGCCCGACGGCTCAACTCCGACGCCGGTATCAGCTACACCGAGTTCAGCTACCAGGTGCTCCAGGGCATGGACTACCTGGAGCTCAACCGCCGCTACGGCTGCACCCTGCAGACCGGCGGCAGCGACCAGTGGGGCAACCTCACCGCGGGCACCGAGCTGATCCGCAAGGCCGACGGCAAGTCCGTGCACGCCCTCGGCACCCCGCTGATCGTGAAGGCGGACGGCACCAAGTTCGGCAAGACCGAGACCGGCACCATCTGGCTCGACCCCGAACTGACCAGCCCCTACGCCTTCTACCAGTTCTGGCTGAACGCGGACGACCGCGACGTCGCCAACTACCTCCGCATCTTCACCTTCCGCTCGCGGGAGGAGATCGAGGAGCTGGAGCGGCAGACGGTCGAGAAGCCGGCCGCGCGCGCCGCCCAGCGCGCTCTCGCCGAGGACCTGACCGCCCTGGTCCACGGCCAGGACCAGCTCGACCGCGCCGTCGCCGCCTCCCGGGCCCTGTTCGGCCAGGGCGAACTGAGCGACCTCGACGCCCGCACCCTGGACGCCGCCGTGGCCGAGCTGCCGCAGGCCGCGGTGGACGAACTCCCCACCGTGGTCGACCTGCTGGCTGCGACGGGCCTGGTCCCGAGCAAGTCCGCAGCCCGCCGAGCGGTCAAGGAGGGCGGCGCCTACCTCAACAACACCAAGGTCACCGACGAGGAGGCGACCCCCACCGAGGCCGACCTGCTGCACGGCCGCTGGCTGCTCCTGCGCCGCGGCAAGCGCAGCCTGGCCGCCGTGGAGTTCACCCGCACGGCGGTCTGACCTGCGACGCGAACCACCGGAGGCGAGGATCAAAAAGATCTTCGCCTCCGATGTTTGACGCAGCCAAGAGGAGCGTCTAATGTAGACCGAGTCGCCTGATTCGGGCGGGTACGTCGCACGGGGCTTCGCCTCGCCGCACCTGTCCTCACGTGACCACGTTGCACAGCTCAGTCCGCCACCTCAATCGATCTGTTCGAAGCTGACACTTGTGTGTCGAATTCGGATCAGTTCGCTTTTGCGTGCGAATTGGCAGCCGATTTCCGGAGCCCCGGAAAATGCGGTAACGTAACGCCGGTCGCCAAGCGACACCCCACCTCGGCGGGGAGCGGAAATGAAATTCGGACGGTTCGTCCGGACGAAACGGATCTGCTAGGCTGAGAAACAGAACGAAGCGCCCGGAGGGTCCCGGTGAGGGTCCTGAAGGAAGCGTCCGTTCCTTGAGAACTCAACAGCGTGCCAAAAGTCAACGCCAAATGTTTCATTTGGCAGTAACTGTTTTACATAGCGAGGACGCAGTGCACGGGACCGCCTATTCC